>NZ_AP014809.1:857500-1110000 GCF_002355515.1 Methylorubrum populi
GCGACGTAGCCGGTGACGAAGGCGTAGATCGCCTTGTGCAGGAGATCGACCCGCTGCTCGTCCCGCGGCCAAGTCCAGGGTGGCGCGCCGGCACCGGTGGCGTTTTCCAGCGCCTGATCGTTGAGCAGGCGAAGGTTCAGGAACAGGAACGAGGCGACCGAGCCGCGCATTCCACGCTCCGCCATCAGCATCCGGAGCGGCCCGAGGGCGATGCCCTGGCCCCAATGCATCGCCCAGTTCAAGCCAACCCGCTCGCGATCGGGCCGCGGCGGCAGGCCGAGGACGCGGCGCAGGGTGTGCGCGGGCACGAAGGAATTCGGGCGGCCGGTGAGGCTCTGCTCGACCTTCTCGGCGAGCGTCATCGCGGCGACGCCGGCGGCGCCCGCGACGAGCCCCCGGACGAGCGTCGTCCCGAAATCCGCTTGCGCGCGCGGCTGGTGCCGAGGCCGGGCGGTCCGAGTCCTGTCGCCGGTCATGAAGGTCCTCAAAGGTTCGCGGAAGCGAGGCGCGGCGCGCGTCTCTCCGGCAAACCCGAGGCCGGGCGGATTGTTCGCCGTTCGCCCGGGAGACCGCGGGTGCCCTCCCCGCTCCCCGGTCAGCCCGCGAGCCGGCGCAGCTCGCCCCGCGCGATGCCGAGGAGGGTCCGGAGGGCGAGGGCCGCGATCGTCGCCGTGGCGGCGGCGAGCAGGGCCAGGGCCAGGATATCAGCCGGAAGCGCGCCGACATGCTCGGCGTAGCGCAGGGATGACACCGCCATGGCGGCGAAGGGAAAGCTCACCGCCCACCACGAAACGCGGAACGGGCAGCAGCGCGGCAGGTCGCGCAGGCGACCGGCCAGCACCGCGAAGACGAACAGGCCGATCAGGAACAGCGCCTCGGCGAAGGCGTCAATCCGTCCGAAGGTCGCGCTGTAGCTGGAGAAGCCGACGGCGAAGGGCGCCACGAGGATCATCAGGGTCGGCCGCTGGGCGGCGGGCAGCGGCTCCTCGAAGACGAGGCGGGCGAAGACCAGGGTGAAGAGCGGGACGGCGAAGAACAGGCCGACGCTGAGCGCGAACATCATCAGCGTCTGGGTGTACGGCAGGCCGAGCAAGGGGCCGGCGAGCGGGATATCGAGCAGGCCGACCACCGGCACGATCCAGGCGGGCGTCGCGTGGGCGAGCTGCTGACGGCTTCCCATCCAGCGGCTGACAATGAGGAGAGCGAACAAAACCATGCCCGCCGCCCCGACGACCCAGGCCACCGCGGCGAGGGTCGGGCTCAGGCCGCCGAGCACGAAGGGCAGCAGCATCAGGCTGATCGGAACCGTGCCGAACAGGTTGCCGGCGATGGGATGGCGGAACTCCGCCAGCACCACCGGCCACGCCGTCACCGCCTTCGCGCCGTAGGCCAGCGCGAGGGCGAAAAAGGTGAGGAGCGCGCCCCAGCCGATCGCGTCGGCAATGAGGGCGGGCAGGCCGTAGCGCGCACTCGCGAGACGCCACGCGACGCCGAGGCCCGTCAGCCCCATCACGGAACCGAACAGGGCGACCGGCAGGTACTCGAAGCGCGGCGCGAGGCCCGCGCGAACCGGCGGCACCTCGTTCGCCGCGACCGTGGCCATGATCCCGTCTCCTCCCTCCGACACCGGCCGTCAGACGCCGGACAAGGGCGTCTTGGCGAGCGGCAGGCTGCGTACCCGCTGGCCCGTGAGGGCGGCGACGGCGTTGACCACCGCGGGCGGCACGCCGGGCAGGCCGGGTTCGCCGATGCCGCCCATCGGTGCCCCGCTCTCGACGATGGTGACGTGGACCCGCGGCATGCGCTCGCGATCGAGGATCGGGTAGGCGTCGTAGTTCTTCGCCTGCCGCTGCCCGTTCTCGTAGACCACCTGCTCCAGCAGCGTGGAGGAGAGGCCGAGCGCCGCCGCGCTCTCGACCTGACGCTTGACGATGGCCGGGTTGACCACGCTGCCCGGATCGATGGCGATCCAGAGATCGTGCACCCGTGCCTCGCCATCCTTCAGCGAGACCTCGGCGATGGTCGCGGTCTCGGAACCGAAGGGCGAGGCCATCGAGACGCCGCGGGCCCGGCGGGTGCCGTCCTCCGCCGCGAACGGGCCGCGCCGCCATCCGCCGGCGAGATCCGCGACGGCCTTGAGCAGCGTGCGGTGGCGCGGGCTGTCCCTCAGCAGCGCCATGCGCAGATCGAACGGATCCCTGCCGCCGGCCTCGGCGACCTCGTCGAGAAAGCTCTCGTAGAAGTAGTCGTTCATCGAGTGGCCGACCGAGCGCCAGAAGGCGATCGTGACGGGATGGGGCACCTTCACGAAGTCGAGGCGCCTGTTCGGGATCGCGTAGGGCTTCTTGTCGAGACCCTCGACCACCGAGGAATCGACCGGCGACTTGAACAGCGCTCCGAACCATCGGCCGATCGGGCCTTCGCCGACCGCCGTGGTCTGGAGCGCCACCGGCATTCCATCGGCCCCGAGGGCGGCCTTGAAGCGGGCGAAGCTCAAGGGACGCACCGCGTCCATGCCGAACTCTTCTTCGCGCGACCACAGCACCCGCACGGGCCGGCCGGTCGCCTTGGCGAGCAGGATCGCCTGCGGGAAGGGATTGGCCGGGCCGTAGGCGAAGTGGCGCCCGAAGAAGCCGCCGAGCATCGGCGAGTGGATGCGCACCTGCTCCGGATCGAGCCCCGCGGTCTTCGCGGCGATCTGCTGGAACAGCTCCGGCATCTGGTTCGGCAGCCAGAGATCGAGGCTGCCATCCGCCGTGAACCGGGCGACCGCCGAGGGCGGTTCGAGCTGGGCATGGGCGAGATAGGGCGCGTCGTATTCCGCCTCGATCACCTTGGCGGCGCCCGCGAAGGCGGCGGCCGGATCACCCTCCTGCTCGGCAGGGATGCCGGGCTCGGTCGAGCCCTTCAGTGCCGCGAGCATCGCCGCCGACGAGAAGCCCTGCGAGACCGTGGCGATCCCGTCCGGCGCGGCCTCCGTCCAGCTGACCTGCAGCGCCTCCGCGCCCTTGCGCGCCCGCCACCAGGAATCGGCCACCACCGCCACCGCGCCGGGCAGGCGGTGGACCGAGTGGACGCCCGGCATCGCCCGGACCGCCGCCTCGTTGGCGACCGCCTGCGGCTCGGTGCCGAGATGCGGCGCATGCGTGACCGCCGCGTGCAGCATGCCCTCCACGCGGATGTCGATGGCGTAGGTCGCCCGCCCGGTCGCCTTGTCGCGCAGGTCGAGCCGGGCCACCGGCTTGCCGATCCAGCGGAAGCTCTTCGCGTCCCTCAGCGGCACGTCGTCCCGCGGCTGGAGCGCGAGGGCGGCCTCCGCCAGTTCGCCGTAGCCGAGGGTGCGGCCGGTGGCGGCGTGGATCACGCGGCCGTCCTCGGTCGTCAGGCTGTCCTGGGCGACGGCGAGCCGGGCGGCGGCAGCGCGCAGCAGCATCTCCCGGGCGGTGGCGCCGAGACGACGCATCGCCTCGAAGCTCGACCGGGTCGAGAAGCTGCCGCCGGTCATGCGCAGGCCGTTGACGACGGCGTAATCGGGACCGGGTGGGGCGCATTCCACCGCGAAGCGGGCGGGGTCGAGATCGAGTTCCTCGCCGATGGTCTGGGCGAGCCCGGTATTGATGCCCTGACCGCCCTCCACGAACGGGCTGAGCAGGCGCACGGAGCTGTCGGGGCGGATTTCGAGGAAGGCGGCCACGCGGGTGCCGGGCTTGGGCGCCACCGCCGCCGGCCCTTCGGCGCGGGTCTGCGCGGCGGCCCCGCCGGGCAGGTCGATGCCGAGCAGCAGGGCGCCCGAGGCGATGCCGAGGAAGCCGCGGCGCGAGAGGTTCCGCACCGGCTCGCGGGCAGGCCGGGCGCCGAGGCGGTGGAGCGGCGTGAGATCGTTCATCGCCGCCTCCTCAGGCCGCGGCCTGCCGCACGGCAGCGGCGATGGCGTTGTAGGTGCCGCAGCGGCACAGATTGGTCATCGCCGCGGCGATGTCGTCCTCGGAGGGTTTGGGGGTTTCCTTGAGCAGCCCCGTCGCGGCCATGACCTGGCCCGACTGGCAGTAGCCGCATTGCGGCACCTCGATGCCGACCCAGGCCGCCACCACCTTGGCGCCGACCGGATCCGCCTCGATCGCCTCGATCGTGGTGACGCCTTGCGTGCCGACGCTCTCCAGCGGCACCTGACAGGAGCGGGTCGCCTGCCCGTCGAGGAGCACGGTGCAGGCACCGCACTGGCCGATGCCGCAACCGTATTTGGTGCCGGTCAGGCCGATCGTGTCCCGCAGGACGAAGAGAAGCGGCGTATCCGGATCGGCCTCGACCGCATGTTGCCGACCATTGACCGTGAGATTGATCATCGCACGACTCCCCTGAGCCTTCACCCCGCAACGGTCATGCTGTTCGATGGCTTCGACGACCGCAACGCCATAAAGGCGGCGATTTCGGACATCCGCCGAATTGGGTGTTCGACGTGACGGCCCGTAAGGCAATGCCGCGCGGCCCCAGCGGACGTCAGCCGGAGCCGCGCCGCGGTCAGGCCCAGCCTTCCAGCACGATCTTGCCCTTGGCGCGCCCGCTCTCGAGCAGCGCGTGGGCGCGGCGCAGGTTGGCCGCCGAGATCGCCCCGAAATGCTCGGCCACCGTCGTCTTCACGGTGCCGGCCTCGACGAGGCGCGACACCGCGTCGAGCAGGCGGCCCTGCTCGTCCATGTCGGCGGTGGCGAACATCGAGCGGGTGAACATGAACTCCCAATGCGTCGAGACGCTCTTCTGCTTGAACGCCAGCACGTCGAGGGATTCCGGATCGTCGATCAGCGCGAACCGGCCCTGCGGCGCGATCAGCTTGCCGATCTCCGGGAGATGCCGGTCGGTGTGGGTGGTCGAGAACACGAAGCCCGGCGCGCCGAGGCCGAGGGCCGCGACCTCCGCCGCGAGCGGCTTGGTGTGGTCGACGACATGGTGCGCACCGAGCGTCCGGCTCCATTCCGCGGTCTCGGGTCGCGAGGCCGTGGTGATCACCGTCAGGTCGGTCAGCTGCCGGGTGAGCTGCGTGGCCATGGAGCCGACGCCGCCGGCCCCGCCGACGATCAGCACAGCGGGCGCCGCCCCCGGCACGGGCTTGCGCAGGTCGAGCCGGTCGAACAACGCTTCCCAGGCGGTGATCGTGGTGAGCGGCATCGCCGCCGCCTCCGCGAAGGACAGGGTCGCGGGTTTCGCGCCGACGATCCGCTCATCGACGAGGTGAAGCTCCGCATTGGTTCCGGGCCGGCCGAGCGCGCCGGCGTAGAACACCGCGTCCCCCGCCTTGAACCGCGTCACCTCCGGGCCGACCGCCTTGACGACCCCGGCAGCGTCGTAGCCGAGAACCTGCGGCTGTCCCTCCTGGGGACTGGCCCGCATGCGGACCTTGGTATCGACTGGGTTGACCGAGATCGCCCGCACCCGGACGAGCAGGTCGCGCGGACCCGGCACCGGATCGGGCAGCGTCAGGTCGAGGAGGGACCGATCGTCCTCGATCGGCAGGGGCTCGTGAAATCCGACGGCACGCATGGGATCGCTCCTTGTCAGTCGAAGACCGCGTCAGTCGCGGCGTGTACCAAGTCTTGTTTCCGCAACATCTTTTTCCGAGAGTCGGCGACCGCCTTTCGAGGCGATGCGCGCGGGCACCGCGCTCGCGGCGATGCCGAGGATGATCGCCAGGGCGCCGAGGATCAGGTCGGGTCCGGGCGTCTCGTGCAGGGTCGCCGTCGCGATCGCGAGGCCGGTGACCGGCACCGCGAGCATCAGCGTTGACATCAGGCTCGCCGGCACGAGCCGGCTCGCCGCGTTGACGGCGCAGAAGCCGAAGGCGGTGGCGATGGGCCCGACGAAGATCAGGCAGGCCCAGAACGTCGTCGTTCCGTCGCCGGTAAATGGCCCCTCAAGCGCGAGGGCGAGCGGCAGCAGCACGGCGGCGGCCAGCAGCATCTGCCAGGGCGCGAGCTGCGCCGCGGACGCCTCGGAGCCTCCGTAGCGCAGGTGCAGGATGCAGGCGGCCCAGGCGGCCGACGCCGCCAGCAGCATCGCGTGGGCGCCGAGCACGGTCCCGTCGCGCCAATCGATGGCGTGCGGGTTGAACAGGATCGCGACGCCGAGAGCCGCCAGCCCGATCCCGGCCCATTGCCGGGACGCGATCCGCTCGCCGAAGACCAAGACCGCCACGGGCACGACCCAGATCGGCGTGGTGTAGCTCAGGATCGCCGAGCGCCCGGCCGGCAGATGCGTCATCGCCAGCGCGCCGAGCGCGGTGAACAGCATCATCTGCAGCAGGCCGATGGAGGCGATGACGGGCAGGTCCGCGGCCCGCGGCCGCCACACCGTGCCGCGGGCGGCCTGCCACGCGAACAGGCAGGCGGCGCCGGTGGCGAAGCGGAGCGCCGAGAACCAGAGCGGCGAGACATGGCCGAGCCCGAGCTTCATCACCGGCCAGTTCGCGCCCCAGAGCAGGATCGCACCGCCGAGCAGAAGAGCCGGGGCCGTGCCTACAGCGGCACCGCCGCGCCGGAGCGCGGTCGCGGCCGGCAGAGCACGGCAGGCGGAAGGCGTCGGGACGGCGGCCGAGGCGGACATGACGGGCCTCTTCGGTGCGGAGCGGAAGCGGGCTCGAAGGCCCGTCCGGCCGGTCGTCGTGACCGGCGAGAGGCAGGATGCGCCGCACTGGTGAAGTTGGGAAACGCATAGTTCTGATCGATGCGATCAGATTTTCTACTTGATGGTCAGCGTCCGGGTCGCGAAGATGCGGGGCAGGCGGCGGGCGCGGAGCGTCCGCCGCCCTCATCGACGAAGCGAACGGGCCATGCGCCATCCCGACCTCGAACTCGATCTGCTTCGCGCCTTCGTGGCGGTGGCCGAGACCGGCAGCTTCACGGCGGCCGCGGATGTCGTGCACCGCTCGCAATCGGCGGTGAGCCAGAAGGTGCTGCGGCTGGAGGAGATCCTGGGGCGGCGCGTCTTCGACCGCACCAGCCGCACCCTCAGCCTGACCCCGGACGGCGAGCGGCTGCTCGTCGCCGCCCGCCAGATGCTCGAATTCAACGACAAGCTGATGCGGGAATGGCGCGAGCCGCCGGCCAGCGGCACCCTGCGGCTCGGCGTGTCGGAGGACTTCATCCCCGGCCAGTTGCCGAAGCTGCTCGCGCGATTCAGCCGGCTCTATTCGGGGGTGCATATCGACCTGATGACCGGGCTGAGCTGCACCCTGCTCGAAGCCTACGACGCCGACCGCCTCGACGCGGTGATCGCCAAGCGCAGCGGCAGCCATCCCCGCGGCCGGGTGATCTGGCGCGAGCCGCTGGTGTGGCTCGCCTCCGCCGATTACGAGCTCGATTTCACCAAGCCCGCCCGGCTGGTGATGCTCGCCCCGCCCTGCAGCTACCGCGAGATGATGATCGCGGCGCTCGACTCGGTGCGCCGGGAATGGAACGCGGCATGCACCGCCAGCAGCCTCTCCGGCGTGCAGGCGGCGGTGGCCGGCGGCCTCGGCGTGACGCTGCTCGGCCGCTCCTTCCTGCAGGAGGGCATGCAGATTCTGCGCGCCCCCGAAATCTGGCCGGCCCTGCCGATGACCGAAGTCATGGTGCTCGGCGAGGAGCGCGCCGCCGACCTCGTCCAGCCGCTCATCACCTTCCTGAGCGAGAGCCTCGCCGGCCGCGACGGATTGAACCTCGCAGCGTGATGTCCGGGGTTCCCAAAGGGATCATCCCTTTGGCGGGGCACCGGGGCAGCACCCCGGCCCTCTTCCAGGGCTCCGCCCTGGACCCGCGAAAGGACCTGTCCTTTCGAAACCTGTTACCGCACCGTGCGGTAGCGCGCGGCGGGGACGGCGCTCGACAGGTGAGGCAGCATGGTCTGGCGCGCCGCCTCCCAGGCCTCCCACTCGGCGGCGTCCTGAAGTGAGGGAATGGTGGCGAACTCGCCCCGGTCGAGGCCGGCCAGAGCCGAATCGACCAGATCCTCGGCCGACATCACCCAGTCCTTGGGCAGGTTGCTGGCGGGGAGCCCCGCCACGTCCCAGAACTCGGTTCCGGTCGCGCCCGGCAGCACCACCTGCACCGTCACGCCGGTGCCGGCGAGTTCCTTGCGCAGGCTGTGGCTGAAGCCGAGAACGAACGACTTCGAGCCGCCATAGACCCCGTTCAGCACCTCCGGCCCGATGGCGACGATCGAGGCGATGTTGATGATCGTGCCCCGGCCCCGCGCGGTGAAGGCCGGTACCGCCGCGTAGGTCAGGCGCATCGGCGCGGTGACGTTGATGGCGATCATCCGCTCCATCTCGTCGACGGACGCCGCGGCGAGCGGCGCGGCGCTGCCGAAGCCGGCATTGTTGACGAGATGCGTGACGCTCTCATCGCTCTTCAGGATCTCTTCGACCGCGGCGAGGCCCGCGCGGTCCGTCAGGTCCGCCTCGACGGCGCGCACCGCGACGCCGTGGCGGCGGGTCAGCGCCTCGGCCACGGCATCGAGCCGCGCCCGGTTGCGGGCGACGAGGATCAGGTCGTGACCGCGCGCGGCGAAGCGGTCGGCGTAGACGGCGCCGATGCCGGAGGAGGCGCCGGTGATGAGGACGGTTCCTTGGGTCATGATCGATGGTCCTTCCGAGGTCCGACCGGCGGGCGGCTTGCCCGTCGGCGGCGATGTCAGGACCCTAGCCCTGGACCGCGATGTCCGGAATGACGTATAACCGTCAAATCAGGACATGAGTGAGGCGTGACCGATGCGACAGGTCGGGTTCATTCTCGAGGACGGCTTCCAAGTCATGGGGCTTGCCGCCCTGTCGGCCTTCGAATTCGCCAACGTGCATCTCGAACGCGAGGCCTACCGGCTGACGGTGATGTCGGAGCGGGGCGGCACCGTCCGCTCCTCCCTCGGCATCGGCATCGAGACCGTGCCGCTGGCGGAGGCCCCCGACACGCTGATGGTGGTCGGCGAGTTGCTGCCGCGCCCGCTCACGCCGCGGCTGCGCGACTACATCGCAGGAGCGGGCCGGGCCTCGCGGCGCGTGGCCGGCCTCTGCACCGGCGCCTTCGCCCTGGCGGAGGCCGGCCTGCTCGACGGGCGGGTGGCGACGACGCACTGGGCCCATGCCCGCGACCTGCAGGAGCGCTTCCCCCTGATCCGCGTCGACGACGACCGCATCTACGTCTCCGACGGCCCGATCTGGACCTCGGCCGGGATGAGCGCGGCGATCGACCTGACCCTGGCGCTGATCGAGGACGACCACGGGGCCGAGCTGTCGCGCGCCATCGCCCGCAAGCTCGTGGTCTATCACCGCCGCCCCGGCGGCCAGTCGCAGTTCTCGGCCCTGCTCGAACTGGAGCCGCGCTCGGACCGGGTTCGCCGCGCCCTCGTCTACGCCAAGGAGCACCTGCGCAACCCGCTGACCGTGGAGGAGCTGGCGGAGGCCGCGCGCGTCAGCCCGCGCCAGTTCAGCCGCCTGTTCCGCGAGGAGACCGGGCAATCCCCGGCCAAGGCGGTCGAGCGGCTGCGCCTGGAGGCGGCCAAAGCCATGCTCGAAGAGGGGCGCCACTCCCTGGACGTGGTCGCCCGCGACGCGGGCTTCGCCGACCGCGACCGGATGCGCCGCGCCTTCCTGCGCGCCTTCGGCCACCCGCCGCAGAGCCTGCGCCGCAGCCTGCGCCTGATCGAGGGGCCCGAATCCTCCGTGGCATGAGCCGATCCGTCGGCCCCACTTATTTTCGGGCCGTCCGCGCGAAAACCGGTCTGTCGCTCCCATGCCCCTGGCGAAGGCGGATGCACACCGCCCCATCAGGGAGATGCGACATGAACAAGATGATGATCCTGGCCCTCGTCGGCGCCGGCCTTCTCGGCGCCGCTCCCTCCGCCCTCGCCCAGGAAGACGCGCCGCGGACGGGCAACCAGGAATTCCTCGGCGTCGATCTCGACAATGGCGGCGTCTATTACAACGGGCGCAATTCCGGCCGGTACTGCCTCTACCGCACTGTCGAGGTGTTCAACCGCTACACCGGCTACGTCGAAGCCCGCCGGGTGCGCCGCTGCGGCCGCGGCCTCTACCTGCCGTAAGGGGGCGACGCGATGCTGACCGCCCTGTGCCCGCTCCACCTTGCCGCCTTCGGCCTCATCCTCGTGCTGTTCACCGGAGGCTGAGGGCCGATGTCCGAACCCGCCTCCTCGCCCGTACGGCGCTCCCCCGACGCGACATTGTTTCCCAGCCATCGAGCGGCTAACCCTGGGTGGCGCCCGAGGCGGGCGCCCCGCTTCCCAAGGAATTCAGACTCGGCCCGCGAGCCGAGAAGAGGACGATCCGCATGCCGAGACAGGGCCTGGTTTCCGCCGCGCGCCGCGCTTTTCACGAGGCCGCGTTCCTCCTGGCAGCCTGCCTCGTCCTCGCCGCACCGGCCCGCGCCGCGCCGGAGGCGGCGCCGTTCGCCGACAACGCCGACTCGGTCGCGGTGGTGATCGGCAACCGCAGCTACAAGCAGACGGTGCCGGTCGATTTCGCCCATAACGACGCCGAGGCGATCCGCGCCTACCTGATCGAGCGCCTGGGCTACCGCGAGAGCAACGTCTTCCTCCTGAAGGACGCGACCCTCAACGAGTTCAACCAAGTCTTCGGCACCGAGCGCAATCCGCAATCGGGCCGGCTCTGGCGCAGCGTGCGCGAGGGCCGCTCCAACGTCTTCGTCTACTATTCCGGCCACGGCGTGCCGGATCTGGCGAGCAAGCAGCCCTTCCTGCTGCCGGAGGACGGCAACCCGAACCAGGGCGAGAGCGGCTATGCCCTGGAGACCCTCTACCGCAACCTCGACCTCGTGAAGCGCAAGATCGGGCCGGAACGCCAGCTCGTGGTGATGGTCGATGCCTGCTTCACCGGCGAGACCGGCCGCAAGGGCGAGAGCCTGCTCGCGGTCTCCGCCCCCGGCTTCGCCCCGGCCCGGCCGAAGGCGGAGAGCGGGATCGTGCGCCTCGTCGCCACCTCCGGCGCGACGCCGGCGAACTGGGACGAGCCGAACCGGCTCGGCCTTCTCACCAGCCGCTTCCTGATGGGCGTCTCGGGGCTCGCCGATGCCGAGGGCGCGGAGGGGACAAGCGACGGGCTGATCCGCTGGCCGGAGCTGAAGAGCTACCTGCGCCGCGAGGTCGAGGAGGCGGCGCGCCGCGCCTCGGGCCGCGAACAGGTGCCGGAGATCGACGACGCGCCGATCGTGCTGAAGGCTTCGCTCCCCGTCGCGGCGGTGGCCGGCGGCGTCGCCGCGATCCGCGACGAGGCGGCGTGGCGCCGCGCCGAGACGCTCGGCACCCGCGAGGCGTTCGAGGCTTATGTCGGCACCTGCGGCGAGGCTTGCGCCTACCGCTCCCAGGCGATGGACCGCCTGCTCGCCGGCCGCAAGCGCGATGCGGCGGCGATCGACCAGGAGAATTGGGCAAAGTTCGGCGCGGCGCGGCAGTATCAGGCCTATCTCGATTCCTGCGGTGAGGTCTGCGCCTATCGCAGCCTCGCGGAGGGCTATCTCGGCGGCACGAACCCCAGCACCGATCCGCGGGTGAAGCGCTGCGACGAGCTCGCCGCCGGCACCGACGATCCCGACCGGCCGAAGGGCGTGCCGGGGGTGAAGCTCGGACGGATCGAGGCGTCCGCGGCCATCGAGGCCTGCCGCGGGGCGTCGGCGGCCTACCCGCAGCTGCGCCGCCTCGCCTACCAGCTCGGCCGCGCCTACGACCGGGCCGACCGCTCCAAGGAGGCCTTCTCCGCCTACGATCGGGCGGCCAAAGCCGGCAGCATCGCGGCGATGAACAACCTCGCCACGCTCTACGAGAACGGCCAGGGGGTGAAGCGCGGGCAAGCTGAGGCCTACCGGCTCTATCGGCAGGCGGGCGAGGCCGGCAACGTGGTGGCGCTCGCCAACGCCGCCCGGATGCTCGAATACGGCAACGGCATCCCCAAGGACGAGGCCGGCGCGGTGGCGCTCTACAAGCGCGCGGTGGAGGGCGGCGACGTGCCCTCGATCTCGAAGCTGGTGCCGCACTACGCCACCGGCGCCCACGGCTTCCCGAAGGACCTGCGCCAGGGCTTCGACCTGTTCCGCCGGGCGGCGGACAAGGGCGATCCGGTCGCGATGGCGACGATGGCGACGCTGATCGACAACGGCTTCGGCCGCTACTTCCCCGGAATGCGCTCCGCCGACATGGTGCTGCGGGCGCTCAAGCGGGGCGAACTCGGCGCGGCGTCCGTCTCGGCCACCGACACGGCGGCGCAGAAGCTGAAGCCCGAGACGATCCGCACCGTCCAGCGCGCGGTCAAGGAGGCGGATTACTATTCCGGCGCCCTCGACGGCCGCTTCAACCCGGTCTTCGTCCGCGCCCTCGACCAGTACGCCCGGGCCAACGAGGCGGAATGAGATCGCTCCTCCTCGCGGCTCTCCTCGTTCTTCCCACGGCCGCCCGCGCCGATCCGACCACCGCCACCCTCGCCCCGTTCCTCGACGCGGTGGCGGCCTGCACCGGACGGCCCGACCTGACGCTCGCCGTGGTCGGCGTCGAGCCGGGCCAGACGGCGCTCTCGCGCGAGCAGGCGGAGGAGGTGCGCCTCGCCGTCGAGAGCCGGCTCCAGGCGACCGGCCGCGTGCGGCTCGCCGCCGCCGCCGACGTGGTGCGGATCAAGGCGCTGCGCGAGGGCACGTCCGGCCTGTCTGGGGTGGAGGCCGAGGCGCAGATCCGCGCCGCCTTCGCGGGCGATGCCAGCGTCTTCCTGGTCGAGGCGCGCCGGGCCGGCGAGACTGCGGCCCTGCGGCTCCAGGCCATCACCCGTACCGCTGCCTGCAAGGCGACGAGCGAGCCCCTGATCGTGCCGATCCGCGTCGGGGCGGCCGTCGCCGATATCGACGCGGTGATGGAGGGCGCCGTGAAGGCCTTCGCCGCGGCGGCACCGAACGTGCAGGCCATCGAGGTCTGCCCCTTCGTGGCCGAGGGCGGGCACTCGACCTGCGCCGGCGCGCTCACCGACCGCCTCCTCATCGCCCTCGATGCCGAGGCGCGCTCGGCCAACCGCATCCTCAAGGGCGCGCGCCTCGACGTGCGCCGCAGCCCGCCCGGCACCGCCTGCGCCGGGCCGGTCACCGCGCACGGCCGCTTCCTCACCGATCAGAGCCGGCAATCCTGGATGGAGCTGGAATTCCAGCGCGACGGCGCGGTGCTCGCCCCGACGGGGCGCCGCCGCATCGGCGTCGAGGGCCTTGGCTGCGATCCGACCCCGCGGCCCTTCCTCGACCATCTCGCGGCCACCGCCCGCACCGATGCGGGGCGGCTCACGGTCGCCGCCACCGCCACGCCGTTCTCCGCCGGGCAACGGCTGGAGATGCGCATCGAGTCGCGGGCTCGGCAGAATCTCTATTGCTGGGTGGTCGCCCCCGACGAGACGGCCTTCGTCGCCCTCCCCGTTCGCGGGAACGCCGCCTCGCTCGAAGCCCTCAAAGCCGGCGAGGCGCGGCGCTACCCGCGCGGCTACGGCCTCGACGAGATCGTCGCGGGCGAACCCTTCGAGAACCTGTTCGCCTGTTTCGGCGTCGAGGGCGGCCTGCCGCCGGATCTCGCCGGGCGCTGGCTCGCGGCGGCACCGGGCAAGGATGGAGAGGCGCGGCTGCTGCAGCCCTCCGACATGCTCGATCTTCTGGAAAAGATCCGGGCGACGCCCGGCGTGACCGAGGCGACGGCGCGGATTGTGGTGCGCTGACGCTCCGCCCGACGGCCGGGGGCAGCGCGAGAAGAGAGGGGTCGACATGGCGGTTCTGGCGGGAAGCTTTTTGGGCCTTGTCCTCGGCTCCGCGCTGCTCGGGGCGCTGTTCGCCTGGATCCTGCGACGCGCTCTGCCGATTCCCCTGGTCGCCTCCTACGCGGTCGGCACGGCGGCGATGACAGGGGTCTACGCATTCGCCGGTGCGGTCCCGCCCGCTCCGTTCGACCGGGGCGCTGCCTTCCTGGCCTTTAACCTCGCCGGAGGCGCTCTCGCCTTCGCGCTGCTCTGGCTGACCGCCGGGCGGCGCAAGGGAGCGGCCGGCAAGGCGGGCGCGTGAGGCGATGATGTCCTGGCGCCACGCCCTCGCGGCGGCCTGCCTCGTTGTCCTCGGCGCCTGCACGCAGAGCCGGGGCTGCGACCTCGACGCGCTTCGGCACTATCCGATGGCACAGGCCGTCGAGAGCCGGGCCGTGCCGCTGCGCATGCCCGACCTCTTCTTCCCCGGGCCGAACAAGCGGAATTTCGACCGCTTCTCCCTCGACGCAGCCGGCGCCGCGACGATGCGCTCCGCCCTCGCCCGGGGACTCAGGACCTTCGGCGAGGCCGAGCGTCCGGTCCTGCTTCTGGCCGCGCTCGATCACTGGACCAGTGGCGCAACCGGGCTGAAGGGCTTCTTCGTTCTCACCGACAGCGTCTTCCTCGACGAAGTCCTGAACGTTCTCGATGCCGAGGGGCTGCCCGCCCATGCCGCGCTGCTGCGCGAGGGAACGGCCCTGTTCGGCCCGGATTTCGGCGGCACGCAGGCCCAGCGCTACGCCCGCTGGAGCGACGGGCATGGCGAGATCCGCGACGAGAGGCTCGATGCCGCCCTGGACCGCCTGTCCGAGCGCTTCCGGACCCTTCCGCGGCCCCTGGATGAGGCGGTCGCGCGCATCGCCCGCTCGCCGGAACTGACCGCGATCTACGAGCCCCTGCGAGCCGGGGCGGACGAAGACGACCGGCTCAGCTTCCTCACCGGCGGGCTCTGGCAGTGCCTGAACCACTACGACGCGCCCGCCGCGGTGGCCGCCCGTCTCGCCGCCCTGCCCGCGCCCCACGCCCGGATCATCGCCGTCCGGATCTTCGAGGCGGAGATGCTGAACGGCTCGGTGCACCAAGCCTTCTTCAACTCGTCCGGCGTGCTCGCCCCCGACGTGGCCGAGGCGCTGAAGGCGATGGGACTGCCCGGCCACGCCGCGGCGGTGGAGCGCGGCATCGCCCTGTTTCCCAAGCCCTATCCCCGGGACACGCAGGAGCGGCGCGCCTTCATGGGGCGGCAGAACGAGGCGTTCGACACGGCCCTCGGCAACCTGACCGGCGACGTGGACGACGGGGCGATGCACGCGGCGATGATCGCCACGGCCCGCGCCGCCGACATCCTGCCGAAATGACGATCGCGCTTTCGTACGCGCCCGATCCCGATCGGGCTCTGCCCGGCCCATGGGGGAGCTGCGTCGCGCCTCGCGCGGGGCGGGAGGGTGACGGATGGCCGGGCTCGGGATAACCATACGGCGAATCGAGGAATCGCAAGGGGTTGCACGGCGCCCCGGTATCGGGAGGCGCATGACCGGCGGGTACGACGAGCGTTGCGCGGCCGATCTGGCCGCAGTCTGCGACGGCCGCGACCTCCCGCGCGAGGATCGCGTCTGGCTCGCCCGGGTCGTCACCGGCGCCGTGCGCCCGAACCGCGACAAGCCGCTCTGGGACCTCGCCCACGCCCTCGCCGCCCTGGCCCGCGCGACGGAGGCCGGGAGCGGGCGCGACCTCGTCACCCTGGCGCTCGACCCCGGCCTCGCGACCGGCCGAGCCGCGGAGGCGCGCTTTTCCGGCACGGTCGCCGCCGACAGCCGCGGCCCGGTCCTCGGCGAGGCGTGGCGCACGAGCTGGGCCGGCCTCGCGCGGCTGCTCGCCCTGGCCGAGTTCGTGCTGACGGCGGAGGATCTGGCGCAGTTCGCCACCGTGACGGGCTGGCTCGACGACCTGGCCGCCGCGCCCGATGCCGAGGGGGCCGCCTTCCTGGCCAAGCGCCTCGCCCGCCACCTCTCCGCCTACCGCAACGCCCACCTGCCGCTGGCACCGCTGGAGCGCCGCTTCCGCGCGATCCTCGGCTTCCTGGCCGGGCGCAAAGCCTTCACCGACGACGACATCCTTTCTTTCTGGCGCGGCGAGATGGAGGCGGGCGAACGGCCGGGCTTCCGCACCGTCGCCGAGCACTTCGTGACCTTCGAGGCGGGTGCGCATCTCGTCGGCGGCCTGGAGGGGCTGTCCGCCCCCGTCTCCCTCGACGCCCATGCGGGCTGGGAGGAACGGCTCGACGCCGCCCTCGGCGATCTCGCCGCCTCCGAGCCGGCCGAGACCCTTGTGACCCTTCTCGCCGACTGGCCGGAGGGTCCGAAGATCCTCACCGGCGCCGAGCGCGAGGAGCTGACCGATTTCCTGCGCCTGGAACCCTTCCACCGCACCCGCCCGCTGACGACGCTGCGGGCCGCGAGCTTCGGGCAGGTTCAATCGGGCATCGCCAACCGCCTGCGCCGGGGCGGGGGCGGCGGCGAAGTCGCCGAGCGGGCGACCTGCGCCGAAGCCCGGAGCTACGCGGAACTGCAGGAGCGGGCCGGGACGCTGGCGGCCCACCTCGCCCGGATGCTGCGCATCGCGGCGGCCCTGCGGATCGGCGAGCGCGATGGTCTCGATCCCGCGACGCGCGACGCGCTGGAAGCCGCGGAGGCAGATCTGCGCCGGGTGCGCCGGGCCGGCTTCGAGGAACGTACCGCCCTGGCCGCGGGCTTCGCCTCCGCCGAGACGGCGCTCCTGCGCCTGGCGGAGGAGGCCGGCCGGCTGGAACGGGCGCTCGCGGCGCTCGCCCGCCAGCGCCCCCTCGACGCGGCCTTCGCGGCGGACCGGTCCGTCTTCGCGGCAGCCTTCGCTGCGGCTTATGCCGGGGAGGCCGCCGCGTGAGTGAAGACGCTCGATTGCTCGCCGAGATTCACGCTGCCCGTGCCCTGATGCGGGCGCCGCCTTCCGCGGCTCGACCGAGCCACGCCGCCCTCTGGGAGCATGTCAACCGGGATCCGGGAAGCCCCGTCGATCTCGCGGTGGTCCGGGCGATCCGCTCCGACCCGGAGACCGCCCGGCGCTACCGCACGCTGCTCGGCGCGCAGGCCGTTGCCCATGCTCCCCTCGCCGCGGCGGCCTCGGACGGCTCGCTGACCCGGCGTCGGGTCGGCCCGTTCGAGCTGGAGATCCTCGACGGCACGCCCCCGCTCCTGATCCTGCGCGGGCCGGACGAGCGGATGCCGCGGCGGATCGAGACCTGGCTCGGCGACGAGGCGGTGCGGCTCGATCTCGGCGCGCCGTTCGACGGCGCGATCCTGCTCGCCCTCGATCCGGCCGTGGCCGAGGCCGACCGGCTCGGGCAGATGCTGCGCGACCCCGCCTGCGCGGTGTTTCTGTTGTGAGCGGACAGGTTGTGCGAAGACGGGCCGCGCCCCGGCGGACGACCCGCGCATGAGCGGGACTGCGATCCTCGTCGTGATCCCGACCACGCGGGGGCCGCTCTGCCTGCGCGGGTTGAGCCCGCGCCCCGGCCTCCCGGCGCCGGCCGCCTTCGCCGACGGCGACTACCGCCCGCTGCCCTGGTCGGCCGACTACGCCCGGCTCTGTGCGCCGGGCGGGCCCGTCGCCCGGCTCGGCGCGGAGGCGGGAGCGCCGCACGAACTGCGCCTGTCCGGCTCGTTCGACGCCGGCCGCTCGTGGGAGGTTCCGGTCTGCCTCGCCCACGGCCTCGCGGCGCGCGGCCATCGCTTCGTCGCGGAGCCGGTGCAGGCCGACCTGATCCTCTGGGCGACGGGCGCGGTCGATCGCGATCTCGCGGTGCTGCCCGGCGACTACGCGCTCCTCGACAAGATCGAACGCTCCCGCACCCTGCTCGCCGAGGTACCGGAGGTACCACTCGCGGTTCTGCTGCCGGAGGGGCCGGAGCGGGCGCCGGCCGAGGCGGCCTTCCTCTCCCTCGCACGGGCCGAGACGCCGCAGATCCTGCCCGCCGGACATGTGCCGGCCGCCGTGGAGGCGCTGACCGGGCCGAAAGGCGCGGACCGGCCGGACCCGCGCCGGCACTGGCGGCGCGTCGCCCTGCCGGCGGGCGCCGCCGCGGCGGCCGGCCTCGTCGGACTGGCCGGGTTCATGGCTCTTGCGGGGCGGCAGGCTCCCGTCATCAAGTCGGCGAGCGATCCGGCGGCCGTCGCCGTGTCGGCCGAACCCGTGCGGACGGCGGAGACCGACCCGCCCTCCCCGTCCGCGTCGGAGAAGCCGATCGCGGAGAAGACGGCGGCCGAGAAGCCGGCCGCGATCCGCGTCGAGGAATTGCGGGCCCCGCCCGGTTCGTCCTGCCGCCGCGTGGCCTTCGGCGCCGACCCGCCCGAGCGCCGCGCCGTGGCACCGGAGGGCGCAGAGCGCCTCGCTCCGACCCGGCTCGTGCCCGAATTGTGCGGGCTGGCCATCGCGGCGGCGCCCGGCCTGCGCCTCGAAATCGGGCCGGAGCTGCGCGCCGCCGCCCTGCCTCCGGTCCGGCTCGCGGACGGGGCGCAGGGCTTCTACCTCCGCGAGGGCGGCCGGCATAACCTCGTCTACGCGGTCCATGCCCTGCCGGAGGCCAAGGCGCGGCCGGAGGCAGGCGCCGCGCCGCCGGGCGAGCGGCTCGTCCATGCCCTGACACGCTGATGGGTGTGCAGTCCGCACCCTGAGACTTTTGACCCAGCCGTACCGGCCGGGCATACAACCCTGACGGAGAGGAGGGAGACGATGACCCCGATTCGCCGGAGACGCCGGCCCGCCCGATCGGCCTCGAGCGCCGCCGCCCTGCTGCTCGCGCTGGGCCCGGCCGTCATCGGCGCGGCCGATTCCGCGCTCGCACAGAGCCTCGGCTTCGACCCCGCCGATTACGGCCGGGCCCAGCTTCCCTTGCGCCAAACCACCGGCGACGCGGCGGCCTATGTCGACCAGAACAAGGGCGCGTTCGAGCCGATCAGCGAGCTCGACCCGAAGGACGGGCTCGCCGCGCTGGCCCGCCCGATCGGACGCGTCGATATCGTCCTGCGGAACGCCCGCACCGGGCAGCAGGTCGGCGCCTCCTGCACCGGCGCGTTGCTGCCCGGCGACTACGTGCTGACCAACCATCACTGCCTGCCGCAATCGGGCGACCTCGCTCCGGTCAAGGCGTCGATCCTGATGGATTACCTGACGCTCGACGGCAAAGGCGCGCGCCGCTTCGAAATCGACCCGAAGCCGGTCGAGTACGACGCCCGCCTCGACTACGCGCTCGCTCGCGTCGCCGGGAACCCGAGCGCCGCCTACGGCACCGTCCGCCTCTCGGGCGAGGCCGTGCCGGGCAACCGCTCGATGCTGGTGATCCACCACCCCCTCGGGCGGCCGAAGGTGATGAGCCGCTTCCGCTGCTTCGCGATGAAGGATCAGGCCGAGGGGCCGGACCTGCGCCACCGCTGCGACACGCTGGGCGGTTCCTCCGGCTCGCTGATGTTCGATGCCTCCGTCGCCGGCATCGCCCTGCACAAGGAGGGCGGCCTCGACCCGAAGGACCCGTCGAGCTTCAACAAGGCCACGCGGCTCTCGGCCATCCTCGAACGCAGCCGCATCCTGTCCGGGATCGCCGCCGCCCAGGGCCGCCCGGTCGCCGCTGCGGCGGACACGCCGCCTCCGGCGGGCGCGGGGCCGAAGACCGGCGCGACCCCCGCCGCGAAACCCTCCGCCGGACCGCCCGCGGATGGGCCCCTCGATCCCGCAAGCATGAACGCGATCCTGCGCGGGCGCTGAGCAAAGTTCTTTCGTGAGCAGACGGCGAAAACCGCTCTGCGGAGTCCAGGGATGAGTGGGACGGGGCCGCGGCAAGGCCCGTGAGACGGAGACGGACGCCATGGGGGCAATCGAACGGAGCGCGCCCGCGCGCGGCGGAACAGCGGTCATCGACGTAGCGACGGCGCGGCTTGCGCGCCTCGCGCTGATGCTGGCGGCGAGCGCGGCGCTTGCCCTCGCGCCCGCCCGCGCCAACCCGCTGACCGAGGTACCGGGCACTCGCCCGCCTGCCGCCGAGGGGGAAGCCGGAGCGGAGGTGCCCCCGGCCCGCGACGAGGCCGCCGAGCGGGCCGAGGCCGGGGCGGTGAACCCCTCGGCCAACGCGATCATCCGCTCGCTCGCGCCCTTCGCCGACGGCAATCCGGGCCGTCCCGCCGCGCCGGTCGCGGTCTCGCCCGGCGACGGCGGCCCGAGTCTGCGGGTCGATCCCGCCCGCTCGGTCGATCTCACCGTGTTCTTCGCCTACGACAGTGCCCGCCTGACGCCGGAGGCGCGCATTCAGCTCGAACCGCTGGGCCAGGCGCTGCAGGCCCGCGAGCTTTCCGGCCACGGCTTCCTCATCGCGGGGCACACCGATGCGGCGGGCGGGCTCGGCTACAACCGGCGCCTTTCGCTCGCCCGCGCCCGCAGCGTGAAGGCCCATCTCGTCGAGACCTACGGCATCGATCCGCGCCGTCTGCGCATCCACGGCTGGGGACCCGTGCGCCCCAAGGACCCGTCCCAGCCCTTCGCGCGGATCAACCGGCGGGTCGAGGTCAGCCTGATCGCGCCCGCGCCGAGCGGCGCCCTGCGCTTCATCCTGCCGGCCTCCGAGCGAACCTGCGCGGCCGACGCGCCGGACGATCCCCGCCGCCGGGTCACGCTCGACCTCGACGATTTCGGCGCGGCACCGACGCCCCTGCCCTGCACCGAGTGAACCGCGCCACACCACCGCCGGCCAACGGCCCAACACACAGCCCGACACACAGGATGACACCGATGCTGCGTACCCGAACGCGTGACCGCCTCCTCGCCCTCGCTCTGATCGGCGGCTCCCTCCTCGGCCTCGCCGCCCAGGTGCAGGCGCAGACCCGGCCCAACATCGTCGTGATGGGCGAGGATGCCGACGAGGATTCGGTGCCCCGCGGCAACCGCATCTTCCAGCGCGTCATCGCCGAACTCTCCGAGACGATGAACCTGCGCGGCTACAACGTCTACGACGAGACGGCGGTGGCGATGGGGATCACCCAGGCCAACCGGGTCCGCCGCCGCGACGCGGAGCTGATCGAGGTCGCCCGCGCGGTCCAGAACCCGCCGCTCGACGTGGTGGCGGTGTTCCAGGTCTACGCCTCGGCCTCGAAATCGGCCTATTCCGACATCGTGCGGCCGGAGGTGCGCATCCCCGGCCGGCTCCTCAACGTGCGCACCGGGCAATCGCTCGGCGCCTTCGAGGTGGCGGGGCTGCAGCTTCCGCCCCTGCCGCAGGGCTGCGACCGGGAATGCCTGCTCGAACGGGTCGGCGCGGAGGCGAAGAGCATCGCCGCCGATGTCGCTACCGCGCTCACGGCCAAGCTCGACGGCGTGATCGCCCCCCGCCGAGCCGCCGATACCGGGGCTCCGCCGGCCGGACTTCCGAACGCCCTGCCCGGCGCCGAGCCTCCGCCCGCCGCGGCCGTCGGGGAATCCTGCGGCGGCCTGCCGACGGCCTATGTCGTGCGCCTCAACGGCTTCTCGCCCCAGGAGGTGCAGGCGGCCGAGGAGTACATGGCCGCCTTCCGCTGCTACGAGCACCACCGCCCGGTGCGCTCGGGCGGGGCCACCGCCGAGTACTGGTACGAGACCCGCTCCGATTCCGCCCGGCTCGGCCGCAACCTGCGCCTGATGCTGGAGCACATGAGCGCGCCGGGGCAGGTCCAGTTCTCCGGCAACACCTTCGTCGTCAGCCGCGTCGCCACCCGCTGATCCCGGTGCCGGATCCCCAGCGACGCCCTTCCGCACGCAGCCTTCGGAGAGACGCCATGACCGATCGCATCCCTCTTCGCCGCCGGTTCGCCCGCCTCGTTCCCAGCCGGTGGGCGCTGCGCAGCCTGCTCGCCGGACTGGTCGCCTCCGCCGCGCCGGTCTTCGCGGCCGAGCCCGTCTTCCCGCCCGCCGGGTCGCTCGGCCTCGCGCCGCCGCCGGGCATGAAGCCGGCCGCGAGCTTCGCGGGCTTCGAGCACCGCTCGGGCGCCTCGATCGTCCTCGTGGAGATGCCGCCGGAAGCCTGGGACCAGATCAACGGGAAGTTCACGCCCGAGGCGCTGGCGCCATCCGGCTTCCGGGTGAAAAGCGGGCCCGAACCGCTGAGCACGGCGGGCGGCGAGGGCTTCGTCCTGCGCGGCACGCAGGGCGCCAACGGGTTGACCTACGCCAAGTGGGTCGCCGTGATCCGCGGCGCCGCGGGCACCGGGCTCGTGACCGTCCAAGTGCCCGAGGCGGCGGCCAAGCAGGTGCCGGCGCCTACGGTCGAGGCAGCGCTGCGCACGATCGCGTTCAGGCCCAAGGCGAGCCTCGCCGATCAAGTCGCCGCCCTGCCCTTCACCGTCGGCGACACCGCCGGCTTTCGCCCGATCGGCGTCTTTGCCGGCAACGGCCTGCTCCTGACCGAGGGGCCGAAGGACGTCGATCCCGAGCGCGAGCAGCCCGTGGTCGTCATCACGCCGTCGCTGGGGCAGGCGCCGGTCCCGGCGGGTGCGGAGACGACTTACGCCCGCCGGCTCTTCGCCGCGCAGAAGGACCTGACGAACGTCGTCGTCACCGACGAGGACCGCAGCACCCGGGGCGACGCGGTCGTGGTCCGCCTTCGCGGCACCGGCACCGACGCCAAGACCGGACGCACGCTCGGCCTGACCCAGATGACGGTGTTCGAGGGCGGGCGCTACCTGCGGGCGATCGGCTTCGCCGATATCGACCGCACCGACGCGCTGGCCCGCGCCGAGCGCGTCGCCGCCTCGGTCGCGATGCGGTGAGCTGGCGCGTCTATCGCCGCGCCCGCTGCGAGGGCGAGGTGGCGGTCTCGTTCACCGGCGGCACCGGCCGCAACGCGGCTGTTCTGATCGGCCTGCTAGTCCAGGCCGGCCGGAGCACCGCCGAACTCACCGACCTGGCAGGGATGGATTGAGGATGCGGGCGAGCCCGCCGACGCCTCGCGGCACGAGGGACCATCAGCGCCGGCAGGCGCCGTCCCGCCACGCGCCACCCGCATCGAGACAGGCATCCTGCGCCAGGACATCGTGCAGGTGCCAACCGGCTGCCGCGACGACGGCCAGCACCAGTGCCGCCACGATCCCTCGCCTGATTCCCTTTCGCACCATTCGGACGAGAGCGCTCCCTTGATCCATTCCCATTCTATCCCCCGGCCGAGCCGCGGGTCACGCGGCCTCGTCCTGGTCGCGCTTCTGGCCGCCACCGGGGCGGCGGAAGCGCAGGATCGCCCGTCGCCCACGAAGAACGAGTGCCGGCGCACGCCCTCGCTCTCGGAGGGGCCGGCTCTCGGCTTCGGTCGGATCGTCGCAGCGGGCCGCACCGCTTTCATCAAGGATGGACTTGCGCAGAATGGCTGCCCCGATGCGAGCGCCGAATGTCGCGAGCGGGCCTATCTCGTCGCCGGCGACCCCGTGATCCTGGGAGAGCGCCGCGGCGGCTATGTCTGCGCCAGCTATCGCGGCGCGAAGGGTGATCTGGCCCGGACCGGCTGGATCCCGGCGGACGCCGTGACGACGGAGCCTCCGCCTCCGGTCGCCCCCGGGGACTGGCTCGGCACCTGGAGCCAGGCCGAGGGACAGATCCGGATCAAGCCCGGCGACAAGCCCGGCACCCTCTCCGTCACGGGCGACGCGACCTGGGGCCTGGGCGACCCCGAGCGGGTGAAGCGCGGCGGGGTCAACATGGGCGAGATCTCCGGCACGGTCACGGCTGCAGGCGACGGGGCCAGCTTCGCCATGGGTGAGAAGGACACGCTGCCGGTCACGAAGGGCGGCGAGTACGATTGCAAGGTCTGGCTGCGGCGGCTCGGGCCCTGGCTCGTGGTGGAGGACAACCTCGCCTGCGGCGGCATGAACGTCACCTTCCGCGGCGTCTACCGGCGCGAACCGTGACGGGGCGAAAGCGATGGGACCCGGCATGACGGAACACGGCCGGCAAACCCTTCGCCGCCTCGGCACCCAAACGCGGCGAGACGTCTCGCACGCCCACATGTCGGACACGAAGTGGCGCAAGCTCCTGTCCGCCCTCGATGAGGCCGGCTTCGGCCGGGCGCGGATCGTCGTGCGGTTCATCGATCGTCCCGAGCCGCGGGTCATGACTCTGCCGAAGCGGGCCGACCTCTGGCCGCCGCGGCCCTACGCTGATTCGATTACGGTCGGCCCGCTCGAGCTGCGCGCCATCACGTGGCTCGAACTGCCCACCCTCGCCCGCTGGCCCAGCGGGGACGGACGCCCCGTACCCACCGTCCCGCAGGACATGGCGCACGCCCGCGCAGTGCTGGAGGCCCTCGGCCGCTTCCCTCTTGAGGAGACGGAGCAGGGCTTGCGCATCCTCGGCTCTAGCGGCCGGCGGAGCGAGAGATGATCCGGTGCGCCCTCCTCGTCGCCCTCGCCGCCGGGCCGGCGCTCGCGGCCTGCTCATTGCCGCCGACGACGATGACGCCAGAGGCCGTCGAGGCCTTTCTCGAAACGCCCCTGCCGCCCGGCCGCCGCGACCTGCGGACCTATACCGAGGCGGGAATCGACCGCCTGGTCCTGCTGCGCCTCGATGCGCCGGAGGCGGAGGCCGACGCCTTCGCCGCGCGCCTCGTACCGGATGGTCTCGAAGCGGGCGCCGATCCGGGGCTCGGTTTGATGAGCACGTCGTTCGAGGGCTGGATCTCGGCACCGCCGGAGGGAAGCTTCGGCGGCAAGAAACAGTTCGACGGGCGGCGGTCGGTGAAGGTCGTCGTCGCGCCGGCCGGACCCGGCTGGCGGCGGATCTGGGTCGCGAGCTTCACCCTGTGATCGGCGGCGGAGGCACACCATGGATGGAAGGAAGCCCTACCGGTTACCGCTGCCGCGATGGGGCCGGCGCATGATGCTCGCCGTGACCGTCCTCGTCTGGACGCCGGCCCTGCTGTTCGCCCTCGGGTTCGCGCTGGCCCATCTCACCGGCTGCCGGGTCGACGAGGGGAGCGCGCATCCCTGCCTCGTCGCCGGCATCGATATCGGCGGGCTGCTCTACACGCTTCTGGTGATGGGCTGGCTGGTCATCCTGCTGCTGCCCTTCATGCTGCTGACGCTCGTGATCTGGCTCGGCATCGGCCTGCGGGCGCTCATCGGCGCGTGGCTGTCGTGACGCGGCTGCCGCGACGCCCGCGCTCCCCGAGTGAATGGAACATGATGGGTCCGAGGCTCTCGATGCCGCAGCTTGCCCGCTTCCTGGCGGTCCTCGCCCTGCTTCCCACCGGCGGCGCAAACGCCGAGGGCAGCGGCTTTGCCGCCGAGCGCGCCTTCCCCGTGGCGGGCGCCTGCTACGGGCGCCGCTACGACGCGGACCACATCGCCCGCCACCCGGGGCAGGTGGTGAGCGCGATCCATCTCTCCGGCTCGTCCCGCGGACTGATCAGGCTGCGTCCGCAGGCCGACCGGATCGATCCGGAGCTCGACCTGACGCTCCGCATCGCTTTCACCGACGGCGGACGGGCCGAGGGCGAGATCGGCTGCGTCGAGACCGGCGGACGCATCCGCCGCTGCGGGCGCGGCGCGAGCTGCGCGGGCAGCTTCGCCGTCGATCTCCTCCCCGACGGCCGGCTGAGGATCGTCAACGACGATGCGGAGTCGCGGCTCGACCGGCCGGTGGTCGGCGCGCCCGGCTTCAGTCCGGACGCGACCTGCCGGGGAAGCGGCCGCTTCGTGCCGCCGGATGCGCAGAACCGCGTCTTCCTCCTCACCCGTCTGCCCCTCTCCGCCTGCGGGCCGCAGCCGACCCGAGATTGATCCCGAGATTGATCATGCGCCCTCACCATCCCGACCTCGCCGCGCCTGTCCCCGCGCGGCTACGGCTACCGACGCACCAGTCCGGGACGCGGACCTGCCTCTTCGGTGCGCTTCTGCTCCTGGCGGCGCCCGCCGGCGCGCAGGTTGCCGGGGCCGGCATCCCCGGAGGGTTCCCGCAGCGGCAGGCGCAGGCGGACGGGCCCGGGATCGACACGCGGTCGCTGCGCGAGACCGCCTCGCCGGCGCAGGAATCGGACACCGGCGCGACGGACCGGCGCTTGCCCTTCGCTTCCTCACCCGACCTGCGCCGGGCGACGGTGGAGCGGCACCTGCGGAGCCTGCGCGCGACGAATCCGATCGCGGCGGCCGAGGCCGGCCGGGAACTCGCGAAGTACGATTACGACGCGATCTTCCGCAGCTTCCTCGACGGCACCGGCCTCGATTCGGAGGATGCCGGCGACGTGCTCACCGCCTTCATCGTCCTGCAATGGATGGTCGCCAACGACGCGACCGCCGAGCCGAGCCCGGCGGCGCTTCAGGCGATCCGCCGCCGCTTCGTGCTGCCGATGGCGGACAAGCCGCCGCTGTCGCAGCCGGCGAACCGGGCCGCCTTCGCCGAGCAGGTCAAGCTGCGCGCGGTGCTGCACCACGCCGGCTGGAAGGCGGCGCGGCAGCTCGGCGTCATGCCCCGCTTCCTCGCCACCCTCTCGAACGAGTTCATTCCAGCCGCGAAGTTGCAGGCGCTCGCGCTGACCGAGGACGGTCTGGTGTCCAAAGGGCGGTCGACGGGGCCGGCGGGCGCCCGGCCGTCGCGCGAGCCGTCGGAGCCATCGCCGCCGACGGTCTCGACGGACGCGGCCCCGCCCCCCAACGATCCCCGGCCGGCCTCACCGCTCTCTGCCGGAGCGCTTGCGGATGCCTCGACCCCGCCGCGCCACGCCGGCAACTGGGATGCCGTCGAGGGCGTGTACTTCCGTTCCACCACGGGCGTCGGTGTCGGCGGCATGGTGACGATCGATTTCGAGCCGCTGATCGTCCTCACCGACGGGACGTATTACGAGATCGACGACACGGCGCTGGAGGATGTCGATCTCGCCGCCGAGCGAAGCGCGAAGCCCCGCCGCTTCGGCCGCTGGACCCGCAAGGGCCGGGGCTTCGTGCTGACGGGCGTGGACGGCAAGCCGGTCGATTACGCCCCGGGCGACGGCAGCTTCTTCCGGGCCTTCCCGGCCGGGGCCGACGAGCGCGTGGCGCGCTCCTACCGGCGCCTGTCGGGCGGCGGCAACAGCGCCATGGGCGGCGACGTCGCGGTGGCGGTCGAGAGCCGCTACGACTTCAAGGCGGACGGCCGCTACGGGCGCGGCGGCTCCGTCGGCGCGGTCAATTCCGGGGCGAGCACCGGCGTCGGCACGGCAATGGGCCGGCGCCGCGCACCCGAGGGCGGGCAGTACCGGCTCGACCGCCATACCCTGACGCTGACCGGCGCCGACGGGCGCAGCCGGCGCCTGTTCTTCGCCTTCGGCTCGCAGAAAGACCCGCCCGAGGTCGATCGCGACATGCTCTTCATCGGCGACAGCGTCTTCAGCTCGGACGACTGAGCCCGCTCTCGGTGGGGCCGACGCCGCTTGCGCCGTCGGTCTCAATCGGAGAAGGACGGCCGCTCCGACCATCCCTGCCACCATGATCGAGGCCCGATCCCGTGAAGAGCGTGAACCTCCTGATCGCCGAGGAACTCGGCGTGCGCGAGGCGCAGGTGGCCGCCGCCGTGGACCTGCTCGACGGCGGCTACACCGTTCCGTTCATCGCCCGCTACCGCAAGGAGGCGACCGGCTCGCTCGACGACGCGCAGCTCCGCAGCCTGGAGGAGCGGCTGGGCTACCTGCGCGAGCTGCGTGATCGGCGCGCCAGCGTCACTGAGAGCATCCGCGCCCAGGGCAAGCTGACGCCGGAACTCGCCGCCGCCATCGCGAGCGCCGACACCAAGGCGCGGCTGGAGGACATCTACCTGCCGTTCCGGCCCAAGCGCCGCAGCAAGGCACAGACCGCCCGCGAGGCTGGGCTCGCGCCGCTGGCCGAGACCCTGCTCGCGCGGCCGGAGACGGTGCCGGAGCGGGCGGCGCAGGGCTTCGTCGATCCGGGCAAGGGGATCGAGACCATCGAGGCAGCCTTGGAAGGCGCCCGGGCGATCCTGATCGAGCGCTTTGCCGAGGATGCCGACCTGATCGGCCGCCTGCGCGAGGATGTCTGGCGCGGCGGCGAGGCGGTGTCGAAGCTGCGCAAGGGCAAGGAGGCGGCGGGCCAGAAGTTCTCCGACTACTTCGACTGGCGCGAACGGCTGGAGCGCATGCCCTCGCACCGGGTGCTGGCCCTGTTCCGCGGCGAGAAGGAGGAGGTGCTCGATCTCGCCTTGACCGTCGAGGGTGAGGACTCCCCGGCCGGCGTGCCGGGGCCGTTCGAACTCGCGATCTGCCGCCGGTTCGGCGTCGCCGCACGGGGACGGCCGGCGGATGCGTGGCTGCTCGAGACCGTCCGCATCGCGTGGCGTTCCAAGATCCGCACCGGCATCAAGGCGGATCTGCGCGCCCGCCTGTTCGAGCGGGCGGAGGAGGCGGCGGTGAAGGTCTTCGCCGGCAATCTCAAGGACCTGCTGCTGGCCGCCCCCGCGGGCGGTCGCGCGACCCTCGGGCTCGATCCCGGCTACCGCAACGGCGTGAAGGCGGCGGTGGTGGACCGCACCGGCAAGGTGGTGGCGGTCGAGACCACCTACCCGCACGAGCCGCAGCGGCGCTGGAAGGAGGCGGTGGCCGCGCTGTCCCGGCTCTGCCGCCAGCACGGCGTCGAGCTGATCGCCATCGGCAACGGCACCGCCTCGCGCGAGACCGACCGGCTCGCCGCCGAGATCCTCGCCGCCAACCCGGATCTGAAGATGGCCAAGGTCACGGTGTCGGAGGCCGGCGCCTCGGTCTACTCGGCCTCGGCCATCGCCACCCGCGAATTGCCGGACCTCGACGTGTCGCATCGCGGCGCCGTCTCCATCGCCCGGCGCCTGCAGGATCCGCTGGCGGAACTGGTGAAGATCGATCCGAAATCCATCGGCGTCGGCCAGTACCAGCACGACGTCACCGAGCAGAAGCTGTCGCGCTCCCTCGAAGCGGTGGTCGAGGACGCGGTGAACGCCGTCGGCGTCGACGTGAACACCGCCTCCGCGCCGCTGCTCGCCCAGGTCTCGGGGCTCGGCGCATCGGTGGCCGACAAGATCGTCGCCCATCGCGACGCCAACGGTCCGTTCCGCACCCGCGCCAGTTTGAAGAAGGTACCGGGCCTCGGCGCCAAGACCTTCGAGCTCGCGGCGGGCTTCCTGCGCATTCCCGACGGCGAGGACCCGCTCGACCGCTCCGGCGTCCACCCCGAGGCCTATCCGGTGGTGCGGCGCATCCTGGAGGCGACGAAGAGCGACATCCGGGTGCTGATCGGCAATGCCGCGGCCCTGCGCCCGCTCTCGCCGGCCGCCTTCGCCGACGAGCGCTTCGGCGTGCCGACGGTGCGCGACATCATCGCCGAGCTGGAGAAGCCCGGCCGCGATCCGCGCCCCGCCTTCAAGACGGCGAGCTTCCAGGAGGGCGTCGAGACCATCGGCGACCTCAAGCCCGGCATGCAGTTGGAGGGCGTCGTCACCAACGTCGCCGCCTTCGGCGCCTTCATCGATATCGGCGTGCACCAGGACGGGCTCGTTCACATCTCGGCCATGGCCCGCAAGCGGATCGCCTCGCCGTCCGAGGTGGTGAAGACCGGCGATGTTGTGCGCGTGCTGGTGCTGGCCGTGGACGTGCCGCGCAAGCGCATCTCGCTCTCGATGCGGCTCGACGACCCCATCGACGGGACACCGGCATCGGCACCGCGTAGCGGCGCTGCCCGCTCCGAGACGCGGCCGCCGCGCCCCGCGCCCGCAGCGCCACCGCAGGACGGTGCCCTCGCCGACGCGCTCCGGCGCGCCGGCGTCGCGTCGCCGAAGCGCTCGTGAGCGACGAACGGCGATCCGGCAGTCGAGCCGCCTGCATCCGGTGACAGACGCGGACGGCATCCGCAGATTCGCCGCTTTTTCCGGCTTTGTGCCCGGCGCAAGGTGCCGGGCCTCGTCTCTCGCGCCAGTTGTCGGCGGCGGCGCGGCGGGTGTTCGGCGGGGGGGCTCCGATGCTGCGGGGCCGGCCCGCATCGTTCGCCGACGGAGCCCATCGAACCGTGATCCGCTTCGAGAACGTCACCAAGGTCTATTCCACCTACGGGCGGCGGCGCACGATCCTCGACCGGGTGAACTTCACCCTGAAGCCCGGCATCAGCTACGGCATCATGGGGATCAACGGTGCCGGCAAATCGACGACGATGAAGCTCATCTCCGGTGTCGAGGAACCGACCCGCGGCCGCATCTCCCGGGGCCTGCGCGTGTCCTGGCCGCTCGGCTTCGCGGGCGGCTTCAACCCGAGGATGACGGGACGGGACAACGTCATCTTCGTCGCCAGGATCTACGGGGAGGATCCGCGCCGCGTGCTCGAATTCGTCGAGGACTTCTCCGAGCTCGGCAGCTACCTGAACATGCCGGTGAACACCTACTCCTCCGGTATGGGCTCGCGGCTCGCCTTCGGGATGAGCATGGCGATCCCCTTCGACACCTACCTCATCGACGAGACGCTCTCGGTGGGCGATGCGCGCTTCCAGAAACGCTGCGCGGACGTGTTCAACAAGCGGCGCGAGACCGCGGACGTGATCCTGATCTCCCACAGCATGGAGCAGATCCGCGAATACTGCAGTCAGGCCCTCATCCTGATCAACGGGCAGGCGGTGGTGTACGACGACGTCGACGAGGCGATCACGGCCTATCGCCGCCTGAACAGCTAAAGGACGGCCGCTTCGGCCTTCCGGGCCGCTCTCGTCAGCGGATCGGACACGCTTTCGCCGCGAGGGCGGGTCACAGACGAAATCGTGCGGTCCGCCGCGGCTCCCGACGCCGCGCGGCAGACCGCCTGGGGCGTGCGGGCACCGAGACCATGAGCACCGAGATCAGCAGTCCGAGCGGCGCACCGCTGACCACCGCCGACCGCTCGACCGCCGTCGCGGAATCGCTCAAGCGGTTCGCACGCATCGCGCGGCAATCCGATCACAAGAAGGGCATCCGCGCCTACCAGACGCATATCCGGCGCGATCCTTGGATCCCGGTCCTCTTCGTCGTCCTGTTCCTGCTGCCGACGCTCGTTACTTCCGGATACTACTATCTCATCGCCTCGGACCGCTACATCACCGAGGCCCGCTTCGCCCTGCGGCCGGCGCTCGGCAGCGTCGACAAGGTCCAGAGCGACGAGACGGGCAGCAACAGCTCGATGTCCAAGCAGATGATCGCTCAGGACACGCTGATCACGATCAGCTACATCGCCAGCCGGCAGATGGTCGAGGCGATGGAGCGGCAGATGCCGCTGCGGGAGATGTTCTCGCGCGACGGCATCGACTTTTTCTCGCGCTTCGACGCCAACGAGCCGATCGAGCTGTTCCTGCGCTACTGGCACAAGCGCGTCACGACGAAGGTCGACTCGAACGGCGGCATCGTCACCCTGAATGTCGCCGCCTTCGATCCGGAGGAATCCTACCGGCTCGCCCGCGCTTTAATGGAAGAGAGCGAGCGGATGGTGAACGAGCTCAGCGTCAGGGCGCGCAACGCCGCCCTCGCCGAGAGCACGCGCGAGCTCAAGAATGCCGAGGAACGCCTTCTCACCGTGCAGCGCGCCATGCGCGACCTGCGAAACCGCGCCGGCGTTCTGGATGCGCAATCGGCCAACAAGAACAATCTCACGGTCATCGCGGAGCTGCGCAAGAAGCGCATCGAGCTCTCCGTCCAGCTCAATCAGAGCCTGCGCGACCTCGCCCCCGAACGGCGGCAGATCCAGGACCTGAAGGCACAGATCCAGGATCTCGACGACAACATCGAGAAGATCGAACGGCAGATGACCAGCACCGATCCGGAGCAGCGTCGCCTGCTGTCGGAGGCGATGACGGAGTTCGAGGGGCTGGAGAACGAGCGCAAGAACGCGCAGCTCTATTACAACAAGGTACTGGCCGCGAGCGAGCAGGCGCGCATCATCGCCAACCGCCAGATCGAATTCTTCACGCCCGTGGTCAACCCGGTGGTTCCCATCTCGGCGATCGAGCCGCGCCGCCATCTCATCACCAGCATCGTCGCGCTGGTGGCGATGGCGGTGTTCGGCTTCAGCGTCGTGATCCGGAAGTATCTCTACAGCTGATCCGGCCGGTTCAGGCGATCTCGCTCGGGGGACGGCGGGTCGGGTGGGGCGCCGTGGGATCGGCCGGGGTGCCCGGCTCGGGCGCCAGGGCCGGCTCCGGAACCGGCGCGGGCGTTGCGGTGGCCGGCGGTGCCCCGGTGGTGCCACCGGTCCATCCTTGCGCCCGCCATCCCTCGGCACGCTCATCGAGATCGATGGCTCCGCCGCGCTGCATCAGCGCGATGACCCGGTCGGCGATGTCCCCGTCGGCCCGAACGGTGACCAGGGTGCCGCCGCGGCGGATCCCCTCGGCATAGGTTTCGGCATCGGCGCCGCTTAGGCCGGCACCGGTCAGGGCGCCGATCAAGCCGCCCGCGGCCGCTCCGACGCCGGCGCCCGACAGAGCCGCAACGAGCCATCCCGCGGCGATGACCGGACCGGCGCCGGGGATCGCCAGAAGGCCGAGGCTCGCGAGCAGTCCGGCGCCACCACCGAGCACGGTGCCGACGGTGGCACCGGCGCCCGCCCCTTCCGCCGCCGAGCTCTCGTGCCCGCCGCCGGCAACAGAGGTCGCCGCATCCGGCGCGTCGGCCGAGGGACCGGGCAGCGAGCCGGCCGGCCGATCCGCCGCGTCCAGGGACACGATGCCGATATCCGCCCGCGTCACGCCCGCCGCCTCGATGCGGTCGATGACGCGGGCGGCGTCCTCCTGGCTGTCGAACAGGGCGGTGACGGCGCGTGCTGCCATAGATCGTTCCTCTCGTCTGTCTCAGGGCTCGACGGGCCAAAACCCGGCGTGCCTCACTCGGCGGCGACTTCGCCCCGGTAATCCATGCCGACGCGCAGCGTACGGCCGGCATGCTCGGCCCGCCCGCGCCAGATGCCCTGTTCGTCGAGTCGCAGGTCGGCGACGTCGGGAAATCCCATTTCGGCAAGCCGGGCTCGCACCTGCGCGGCCGTGAAGCTGTTGGCACCGGGCTGGAGCCGCGCCCCCACCGCCCCGTGCGCGCGCTCGGCCGGGCTCACGGCCGGTGCCGCGGGCTCCGGCGCGGCCTGGACCGATACCGGCACCAGCAGGGCAACACAGACAAGGGGAAGGAGACGCATGAGCGAGGCCCGTCCGCGGGGTCCGGAGCCGAGCGCCAGACCGATTGCCTGACCAAACCCTGTCGCCGGCCGAGGTTCCGCCCTCTCGGCGTTAACGCCTCGCTAACCGTAGACCCGGCAAATCCTGCCGGGTGCGGACCTGCGGATGGGCCGCGCGATTCGACTTCGAGGACTCGACGCGATGAGCGAAGCGGCCAAGGCCGTACCGGCGGGTGCAGGCGGGCTCGGCGGCCTGTCATCCCTGCGCATGCCGAGCCGGTCGAACCTGCAGGCGCTGTCGAAACGTTCGGACCTGTTCTTCGCCACCGCGGTGATGGGCATCCTCGTGGTGCTGATTTTCCCGCTGCCGGCCTTCCTGCTCGACCTTCTGCTCGCCGTCTCGATCATCATCTCGGTCCTGATCATGATGACCGGGCTGTTCATCGACAATCCGCTCGAATTCACCGTCTTTCCGACCCTGCTCCTCATCGCGACCATGCTGAGGCTGGCGCTCAACCTCGCATCGACCCGGCTGATCCTGGGCCACGGCCACGAGGGGACGGCGGCGGCCGGCCACGTCATCGAGGCCTTCGGGCACTTCGTGATGGGCGGCAACTTCGTGATCGGGATCATCGTCTTCGCGATCCTGATCATCGTGAACTTCGTCGTCATCACCAAAGGCTCCGGCCGCATCGCCGAGGTGGCCGCCCGCTTCACCCTCGACGCCATGCCCGGAAAGCAGATGGCGATCGATGCCGATCTCTCGGCCGGCCTGATCGACGAGAAGACGGCCAAGGCGCGGCGCTCCGCGCTCGAAGAGGAATCCTCGTTCTTCGGCGCCATGGACGGCGCCTCGAAATTCGTGCGCGGCGACGCCGTGGCGGCGCTGCTCATCACCGGCATCAACGTGGTGGGCGGCATCATCATCGGCGTCGCCCAGCAGGGACTCGGCTTCGCCGAGGCCGCCAAGACCTACACGCTGCTCACCATCGGCGACGGGCTGGCCTCCCAGGTGCCGGCCCTGATCGTCTCGACGGCCGCCGGCATCCTCGTCTCGAAGGCCGGCGTGAAGGGCTCGGCCGACAAGGCGCTCGGCAAGCAGATGGCGAACTATCCCAAGGCGCTCGGCATGTCGGCCGGGGTCATGCTGCTGATCGCGCTGCTGCCCGGCATGCCGATGCTGCCCTTCCTCGCGCTCGGCGGCGCCGCCGGCTACGCGGCGTGGCGCATCGCCAAGACGCAACGGGAAAACCCGCCAGCGGCAGCCGAGGGCACGCCCGGCGCCGGCGCCGCTCCCGGCGCGGCGCCGGCCGAGGAAACCGTCACCGACCTGCTCAAGCTCGACGACCTCAAGCTGGAGATGGGCTACGCGCTCCTCGCCCTCGTCAACGGCGAGGGCCAGGACCGGCTCACCGACCAGATCAAGGCCCTGCGCCGCCAGCTCGCGTCGGAACTCGGCATCGTGATGCCCTCGGTGCGCATCCTCGACAACGTCAGTCTCGAGGCCAACACCTACGTGGTGCGCGTCAAGGAGATCGAGGCCGGCACCGGCCAGGTCTTCCCAGGCCAGTTCATGGCGATGGACCCGATGGGCGGGCAGGTGCAGCTGCCCGGCCAGCACCTGCTCGAGCCGACCTTCGGCCTGCCCGCGACCTGGATCGATGCCGGCCTGCGTGATCAGGCCCAGCTCAAGGGCTACACCGTGGTCGATGCGGCCACCGTGATCTCGACGCACCTGACCGAGCTGATCAAGGCCCACGTCTCGGAGCTCCTGAACCACGTCGAGGTGCAGAAGCTGCTGCGCGAGCTGCCCAAGGATCACACCGAACTGCTCAAGGAAGTGGTGCCCTCGCAGATCGCCACCACCGGCATCCAGCGGGTGCTGCAATTGCTGCTCGCCGAGCGGGTCTCGGTGCGCGATCTCGGCTCCATCGTCGAGGGCATCGCCGAGGTCGCAGGGCATGTGAAGAACCCGCGCGACATCGTCGAGCATGTTCGCGCCCGTCTCGGCCGCCAGATCTGCGCGCAGTATCAGGGGCCGGACGGGACGCTGCCGATCATCACCCTGTCGCCGGCCTGGGAACAGGCCTTCCTCGAATCGATCGTCGGCGAGCGGGAAGAGCGCTACCTCGCGATGCAGCCCTCGAGATTGACGGAGTTCGTGAACACGGTGCGGGACCGCTTCGAGCAGGCGGCGCGCATGGGCGAGATGCCGGTGCTCGTCACCTCGGTCCAGGCCCGGCCGTTCGTCCGCTCGATCATCGAGCGCTTCCGCCGCGAGACCCCGGTGATGAGCCAGGCGGAGATCCATTCCCGTGCCCGCCTGCGAACCGTCGGTTCGGTGTGATGGACGTCAGGGTCGCGCTGCCGCCAGCGGGCGCGATGACGCGACCCACCCCGGCACGTACGGCAAAGAGCCGAGCCCACCCTCAGGCAAGGGCGGGCTCGGCTCCGAATCGTGCGGCGATGTTTTTTGGAAGGTCGGATCGGGCTTCCAGCCGTCCGGACCAGCGACGGTCCGCTTCGGGTCAGCGGCCGGTCAGGCGTGTCCCTCGATGGCGCGCAGGACGGCGACCATCTGGTCGGCCTGCGAACGCGTGAGTCCGCTGCTGATGATCGTGCCGTTGCGGCAGATCGAGCAGGTGCCGTCTTCGGCAACCCTAATCTTGATCGAAGCCATGATGTCCATCCGGGGGCCGGGATGGTCCCCCAATCGAGCGAAGCTTAACCGTTCCTGAAAGGCCGGCAAGTCCACGCGTCCCATTCGTCCACTGCGGCGACGTCACGTAAGGATCGGCACCCCGCTCGTCACTGCGACGAAGTGCCCACGGAACTCTCCGTATCGCACAACGTAGAGAGCGGCCGCCTCCCCGAGAGACGACCGCCGGAAGTCGCGCTGGGAGGCGGATCAGACCGCCTTCTTCTCCAACCGCTGCTCGATCACGTGGTTGTCGAGGCCCGGTGCGACCAGCGGCGGCTCCGGCGCTGCCTTGGTGTTCTTGCCCAGAGCATTCGAGAGCCGGGAGCGCTCGAAGAGAAGCACCACCACGATCGCGATCGCGAAGGGGATGAGAAGGTAGAACAGGCGGAAGATCAGTACGGCGGCGAGGACCGGGGCCTTCTCGGCATCGGTCTGAAGCTGCATGGCGGTGAAGAACACGAGTTCGAACACGCCGAGCCCACCCGGCGCGTGCGAGGCTAGCGCGACGGAGAACGAGGCCAGGAAGATGCCGAGAACGGCGATGAAGCCGGGATTCAACGCGTCCGGCAGGGCGAAGTAGATGATGCCGGCGGCCCCCAGCAGTTCGAGCGGCGCCGCGATGAGCTGGCGCACCATGATGCCAGGCCGAGGATACTCGATCTTGAAGTTGCGGATCGTCAGCGGGCGGAAGCGCAGCACCGAGCCGATGACGTAGAGCGCGACGAAGGCGAGCAGACCAAAACCGACCAGCCGCGAGGTGGCCGGGTTGGTGAGCGCGGCGGGGAGCAGGTTGTCGAGCCGCGCCAGCAGGCCCGGATCGTAGACCAGCACGAAGCCGCCGAGCAGGATCGTGCCGAGACCGAAGGTGAAGGAGCACAGCGCCACCAGCACCGCGACCTGCGCCGCCGACAGCCCCTTCGAGGTGTAGGCGCGGTAGCGGACCAGGGCGCCGGAGAACACAGAGGCGCCGATATTGTGGGAAAGCGCGTAAGTCGTGAAGGAACAGACCGAGACGAACAGCCAGGAGATGTGGCGCACGCCCAGATGCAGCAGCGCGATCCGGTCGTACCAGGCGAGCGCGGCGTAGGCGACGAGCGTGGAGAGGGCCGCGAGCAGGAAGTGGTGGATCGGGATGGCGGCGAAGGCCGCCTCGATGCTAGCCCAGGATAGGGTCTTCAACTCGCCCCAGAGCAGGTAGCAGGACCCCACCACCGCGGCGAGGCCGACCAGCCCCCAGAAGATTTCACTGACTTTTTTCATGGATGCCGGCCGCCTCCTCGGGAGCGGTCTCTCCTGCGCCACGGCCGCACGCATCGCAAGCGGAACCGGGGCGACCGTCTCGATGCAACCGGGTCTTGCCCCCCGATCATGACGGTTTCATGCCGAGAAGGGGCGGTCACGGAGGATTATGCGCAGCCCAACATCGTGTCGATCGCAAACAACAACTTACAGGGGAAACAGATGAAACGGCGCTGCGCAGGCGCGCGGTGCGGGGGCGGCTGCCGAAACATGGCCTCGACCCCGATCCCATGTCGGCCGGCGCACCTTCGCGGACCGGGGTCCGACCCTCGTGAGTGGGCCGTCAGGCGCTAAGGCGCGACCTGCTGGATGTAGACGGGGTTGGCCCGACCCGCGTCCGGGGCACTCACTCGGTCCCGGCTTCCGGACCGTCCCCTGTTCGAGCCGGGGATCGGTCCCGCAGCTTCGATCAGCCCCTCGTCGGTGATGAGACTCGGTCGAAGCGCACCGGCACGCGGACCCGGCGCGAGGCGCTGGCCCTCGTAGAGATTGATGCAATCGCGCAGAGCGATCGGATCCCGGATGAAAGTGCAATCATTCACATTCGGGACGGGGGCCGCCCCGTTCGGGGTCACGAGGTTCTGGGCAACGACGACCCGCGAACCGGGCGCTGCGCCGAAGACATCGACCCGATAGCCCATGCCGTCCGGCGTGATCACGTTCCGGGTTGTGGCCGTCGAGGTCACGTCGCCCGCAGCGGACACGGTCGCGCGCGAGCCGCTGCCGTCCAGCGGGATGATGGTCTGCGAAAACGCGGCCGTGGGAGCGACACCGGCGAAGAGAGCCGCGAGCAGGATCCTGGTTCCGGACTGCAGCATGCCGCACCTATGAAGAAGCCGAGCGCGCGCGAAGGCGGCCCGATGCCGACGACATAGGTTAGAACTTGGCCTCCGCTTCGTGGTTCCCGGAGCGCCCACTCGGCGGGCGCCCAGACGAAGTCATCGACGGCCGTCGAGGCGCGCTCCGCAGCGGGCGTCCGATCCGGCCGACATCCGGGCTCGCGATCGAAGCCATTCACGGGCTCGCAGCCCGCGATGCCTTCACCGACTTGGCCGCAATCGCGCCCGCTCAGGCGCGGGCGCGCAGCCCGATTGCGTCCATCTCCGCCTGCTCACGGGCAGCCTCGGCCGCGCGCTCGGCGGAGCGCTCGCGATCCTCGAGGATCTCGACCTTCTTCAGCTCCTCGAACGCCTCGCCGAGTTCGGCCTTGGCCTCGGCAAGCTGCCCCTCAAGAGCGGCGGCGGACTGGCGCATGTTGTCCCGGCGGCCGGTCGCGGCGCGGGCATAGGTCGGGTAGGCGAAATGGGCGGGATCCGAGATCCCGGCACGGGCCTCTTCCTGCGCGACCTCGCGGTCGAGCTCGGCCGCCATGCGGTTGAAGTCGGCCATCATCATTTCGATCTGGGCGACCCGGCGGCGCTTCTCGTCCACCTGGAACCGACGCAGCCGGATCAGCGTGTCACGCGATTTCATGTCGGGCCATCCACTCCACGCTACGCTGGAAAGCGGCCCGATCGGCGCCGCGATCCTTCCGGACCGTGACCCGACGCGCTTTCGAAGCCGCCTCACCCGCCGCCGACGATGGCGGCCAACCGGGCGTAACCCTCGCCGATGGAGGTTGCTTCTTCCTTACCCTGCCCCAGAAAAGCCGTCAGATCGGGCATCAAAGCCACCGCCTCGTCCACCTCCGGCGACGATCCGGCCCGGTAGGCGCCGAGCCGGATCAATTCCTCCATGTCGGCATAAGTCGCGAGCACCTTCCTCGCCCGGCGAACCGTCGGGAGGTGGGCCGGGTCGCAGGCCCGCGGCATGGTGCGCGAGACCGAGCGCAGCACGTTGATCGCCGGGTAGCGCCCCTGCTCGGCGATGCGCCGCTCCATGACGATATGGCCGTCGAGGATGCCGCGCACGGCGTCCGCCACCGGTTCGTTGTGGTCGTCGCCCTCGACCAGAACGGTGAACAGCCCGGAGATCGCCCCCTCCCCCACGCCGGGCCCGGCCCGTTCGAGGAGGCGCGGCAATTCGGAGAAGACGGTGGGCGTGTAGCCCTTGGCGGTCGGCGGCTCGCCGCCGGCCAGCCCGATATCGCGTTGCGCCATGGCGAAGCGCGTGATCGAGTCGATCATGCACAGCACCTGCGCCCCCTGATCGCGAAAATACTCGGCGATCGCCAGCGTCACGTAGGCCGCGTTGCGGCGCATCAGCACCGGCTCGTCGGAGGTCGCCACCACCACCACCGAGCGGGCAAGCCCGGCCGCGCCGAGATCGTCCTGCAGGAATTCCTGCACCTCGCGGCCGCGCTCGCCCACGAGGCCGATCACCGCCACGTCGGCGGCGGTGTAGCGGGCGAGCATCGACAGCAGCACCGACTTGCCGACGCCGGAGCCGGCGAAGATGCCCATGCGCTGCCCACGGCACATGGTGAGAAAGGTGTTGATGCAGCGCACCCCGAGATCGAGCGGCGGTCCGACCCGCCTGCGTCCGTGGGCCGGCGGCGGATCGGCGCGCAGGGGATAGATCGCGGGTCCCTGCGCCAAAGGGCCGAGCCCGTCGATCGGGCGCCCGAGGGCGTCGACCGTGCGCCCGAGCCACGCATCGGAGGGACGGATGGCGCCTGCTGCCTCGTCGCGCACCAGGGCCGGACAGCCGCGGCGCACACCTTCCAGGGAGCCGAACGGCATGGCGAGCGCGCGGTCGCCGGCAAAGCCGATCACCTCGCACGGCACGGTCGCTGTCGCTGTCGCTGCCCCGCCGCTTTCCACCACAACATCGATGCGACCGCCGAGCCGCATGGCGGAGACCGGCCCGGCCACCTCGACCAGAAGGCCCCGGATCGCCGTCACCCGGCCGAAGGTCTCCAGGGTCTCGACGGTCGAGAGCGCGGCGAGCGCCGTCGCCAATCCTCCGGAGCCGCGCTCCTGCGTCATGGGCCCTCGATCCCGTTAACCGCCATCCGTCACCGAACCGGCCGATGTCTTAACACCGCGGGACCTCCCGCCAAGGCTTCGCGTCACCGCCTCGCCGCCGCCACCGCCGGTCCCGGCGAAATGAAAAGGCGACGAATGGTCTCCGTCTCCTTTCGGCAACAGGCCTGCCAACACCAGGGAATTGAAGGGGTTAGCCAGCGAGGCTGATTTTCCGCCTCGGGAAAGCCCCTGCTGATGGAGAACAGATCGCCAACCGTGGTGAGAATCGGTGCCGGACTCGAAAGAGACAGCCCTTGCAAGCGGGATTCGGCTTTTGTTAACGGTTAAGGAATAGCGTTTCGAAAGTGGGAATGAGGGAGCGTCCGCCGGGGCCGTCGGCGGACGACCGGCGGCGGCTTGTCTCAAGCGCCCCGAAACGGCCTGTCCGGTGGGGATCACGATGCGCGTACTTCTGATCGAGGACGACAGCGCCACGGCGCAGAGCATCGAATTGATGCTCAAGTCCGAGAACTTCAACACCTACACGACGGACCTCGGCGAAGAGGGCGTCGATCTCGGCAAGCTCTACGATTACGACATCATCCTTCTGGATCTGAACCTTCCCGACATGTCGGGCTACGAGGTGCTGCGCTCGCTCCGCGTCGCCAAGGTGAAGACCCCGATCCTGATCCTGTCGGGCATGGCCGGCATCGAGGACAAGGTGAAGGGCCTCGGCTTCGGCGCCGACGACTACCTCACCAAACCGTTCCACAAGGACGAACTGGTGGCGCGCATCCACGCCATCGTGCGCCGCTCGAAGGGCCACGCCCAATCGGTCATCACCACCGGCGACCTGATCGTGAACCTCGACCAGAAGACTGTCGAAGTGTCGGGCTCCCGCGTCCACCTCACCGGCAAGGAGTACCAGATGCTGGAACTCCTCTCCCTGCGGAAGGGCACCACGCTCACCAAGGAGATGTTCCTCAACCATCTCTACGGCGGCATGGACGAGCCGGAACTGAAGATCATCGACGTGTTCATCTGCAAGCTGCGCAAGAAGCTCGCGAACGCCTCCGAGGGCAAGAACTACATCGAGACCGTGTGGGGCCGCGGCTACGTGCTGCGCGAGCCGCTCGAGGGCGAGGACCGCATGGCGGTCTGATCCGCTCGGGTCTGACCACTCACGAACCCCGCTCCGGCGGGGTTCTCTCGTTTCAGCGTCCGACGATCCGGGGCGCGAGAGTCTCGACGAGGGTTCGGGCGTTGCGCGAGGCCGTGGCCTCCTCGCTGGCGAGCGAGCGGATCGTCAAGAGATCGCCGTCGCGCAGGACGACCGCCGTCGCGCCCGACATCGCGCCCATCCGGTAGAGGCTGATCCAGCCGACCGCCGGCGCGACGGACAATCCGGTCAGGCGGCATTCCGGATTGCGTTGCCGGCAGAGCGCCTCCAGGCGGGCGATGGGCGTCGCTCCCGAACGCACGCGCTCTTCGGTGCCGTCGGCTTGGCGGCCGAGCAGCACGTCAATCATCGGAGCGCCCTCGCATTCGGGGCACATCAGCGTCAGCCGGGCCGCCTCGGCCCGCGCCGCGTACCGGCCTCCCAGCACCGCCTTCGCATCCGCGGCGAGCGTGCCGAGGTCACGGACGGCGAACCCCTCGGCGCCGGCCGGCAAGGGGGCGAGGCCGAGGAGGAGGGCAAAGGCGACTCTTCGCATTCCGGCCCCTTTCTGACCTCGTTCCGAGAGCCCGATCCGTCCGGTCAGGCCTCGGCCGGCTCCTCGCGGAAATACGGTTCGACGGCGCCCTTGAGCTTGACCGTCATCGGGTTGCCTGCCCGGTCGAGCGCCTTGCCGGCCGACAGCCGGACCCAGCCCTCGCTGACGCAGTATTCCTCGACATTGGTCTTCTCGACGCCCTTGAAGCGGATGCCGACGCCGCGGGCGAGGACCGCCTCGTCGTAGAAGGGGCTGTTCGGGTTCACCGAGAGGCGGTCGGGGGGCGTGTCGGACATCGGTCGTGACTTCCTGGCAATCCTGCTGTCGCTCTTGCGGGCCGGTTACGGCAATCGGGGCGGTCCCGCAACGGCGCGCTCGGCCCTCACCGCGGCGATCAGTTCCTCGACCCGGCCGCTCTGGAGCAGCGGGATCAAGCGCGTCACCGCCTCGTGCGGACACTCCCACCACGCCGCCTCGACGAGCGCCGCGGCGGTGGCCTCGTCGAAGCGGCGGCGCACGATCCGGGCCGGATTGCCGGCCACCACGGCGTAGGGCGGCACGTCGCGGGTGACGACGGCGTGGGCGGCCACCACCGCCCCATGCCCCACGGTGATCCCCGACAGGATCATGCAGCCCGATCCGAGCCAGACGTCGTGGCCGATGGTCACGTCGCCGCGTGAGGCGTGGTAATCCTGCGGTGCCTCCGCACGCGGCCAGAGCCCGGACATCGCCGCGAACGGATAGGTCGAGACCCAATCCAGGCGGTGATCGCCGCCGAGCAGAATCTCGACCCGGTCGGCGATGGAACAATACCGGCCGATCGTCAGCCGACGCCCCGATTCCGGGAAGCGCACCTTCGGTCGCCCGTAAGAATATGCGCCGATTGAAAAATTCCAGCGCCGCGACAGCTTTTCGAGATGAAGTCGCGTCTCGTTGTGCGGGTTGCGCCCCCGCTTCAGCCGTTGCAACAGATGCCTCAACAGCGCCCCCCGAACGACGAGGGTGCGGGCGCGCAAAAACGAGCGGAAGAGGACGGCATCGCCATGGCCGACAATATGTCCGAGGATCTGAAGTCCGGGGCGCTCGTCTACCATCGACTGCCGAAACCCGGAAAGCTCGAGATCCAGGCCACCAAGCCGCTCGGAAACCAGCGCGACCTCGCCCTCGCCTATTCCCCCGGCGTCGCCGCCGCCTGCATGGCGATCCACGACGACCCGCAGGAGGCCGCCACCCTCACCATCCGCCAGAATCTCGTCGCCGTGCTCTCGAACGGCACCGCGGTCCTCGGTCTCGGCGATATCGGCCCGCTCGCATCGAAGCCGGTGATGGAGGGCAAGGCGGTCCTGTTCAAGAAGTTCGCCGGGATCGACGTGTTCGACGTCGAGGTGAATGAGAAGGACGTCGACAAGCTCGTCGACGTGGTCTGCTCGCTGGAGCCGACCTTCGGCGGCATCAACCTCGAGGACATCAAGGCGCCCGAGTGCTTCGAGGTCGAGGAGCGCTGCCGGGAGCGGATGAACATTCCGGTCTTCCACGACGACCAGCACGGCACGGCGATCATCGTCGCGGCGGCCGTCCTCAACGCCCTGGAACTCGCCGGCAAGCAGCTCTCCGACGCCAAGATCGTCACCTCGGGCGCGGGAGCGGCGGCGCTCGCCTGTCTCAACCTGCTGGTCTCCCTCGGCGCCCAGCGCGAGAACATCACGGTCACCGACATCAAGGGCGTGGTCTACAAGGGCCGGTCCGAGTTGATGGACCGGTGGAAGGAGGTCTACGCGCAGGAGACGCAGGCGCGCACCCTGGCCGAGGTGATCCCCGGCGCCGACGTCTTCATCGGCCTCTCGGCCGGCGGCGTGCTCAAGCCCGAATATCTCGAGAAGATGGCCGAGAAGCCGCTGATCATGGCGCTCGCCAATCCGTATCCCGAGATCATGCCGGACCTCGCCCAGGAGCGGCGGCCCGACGCGATGATCTGCACCGGGCGCTCGGATTTCCCCAACCAGGTCAACAACGTTCTCTGCTTCCCCTACATCTTCCGCGGCGCCCTCGATGTCGGCGCGCACGCGATCAACGAGGAGATGAAGAAGGCGGCGGTGAAGGCGATCGCCGCGTTGGCCCGCGAGGCGCCCTCCGACGTCGTGGCCCGCGCCTATGGCGGCGAGGCCCGGCCGTTCGGGCCCCACTCGCTGATCCCGAGCCCATTCGATCCCCGGCTGATCCTGCGCATCGCGCCCGCGGTGGCCAAGGCGGCGATGGATTCGGGCGTCGCAGGGCGGCCGGTCGAGAACATCCAGGCCTACGCGGAATCGCTCGACCGGTTCGTGCACCGCTCCGGTTTCATCATGAAGCCGATCTTCTCCAAGGCGAAGGACAACCCCAAGCGCGTCATCTACGCCGAGGGCGAGGACGAGCGGGTGCTGCGCGCGGCCCAGGTCGTCGTCGAGGACAAGGTGGCCCGCCCCATCCTGGTCGGTCGTCCGCGGGTGATCGAGACCCGCATTAAGCGCTTCGGCCTCGACCTTCGCCACGGCGAGCATTTCGACCTGATCGACCCGGAAGACGATCCGCGCTACCGCGCCTATGTCTCGACCTACCTTGAGGTCGCCGGGCGGCGCGGCATCACGCCGGATCTCGCCCGGACGCTGGTGCGCACCAACAGCACGGTGATCGGCGCCCTGGCCGTGCGCCGCGGCGAGGCCGATGCCCTGATCTGCGGCCTGGAGGGCCGGTTCGAGACCCGGCTCCGGGTCATCCGCGACATCATCGGGCTCTCGCCGGATCTCCTCGATTTCGCCGCGATGAGCCTGATCGTCACGAAGAAGGGCGCCTACTTCCTGGCCGACACGCATGTGCGCCAGAATCCGAGCGCGGAGGAGATCGCCGACGTCGCCATCGCCTGCGCCGGCCATGTCGGCCGCTTCGGCCTCACCCCGAAGATCGCTCTCCTGAGCCACTCCGATTTCGGTCAGTCGGACTCGGACTCGGCCAAGAAGATGCGTCGCGCCCTCGAACTGATCCAGGCCCGCGCGCCGGACGTCCAGGCCGACGGCGAGATGCAGGCGGATTCGGCCCTGTCCGAACTCGTGCGCGACCGGGTTCTGCCGGGCTCGAACTGGAAGGGCGCGGCCAACATCCTCGTCTTCCCGAACCTGGATGCGGCCAACATCGCCTTCCAATTCGCCAAGGTGCTCGCCGACGCCCTGCCGGTCGGTCCCCTGCTGATCGGACCGGCCAAGCCGGCGCACATCCTCACGCCCTCCGTGACGGCGCGCGGCATCGTCAACGTCACCGCCGCCGCGGTGGTGGAAGCTCAAGCCGGAGCCGAGCAGGACACCGCGCCGGAGGCCGAACCGGGCGTCGGGCCCGTCTCGGAGTAGCGGCGTCCGAAGCAGCCTCCGGTGCCTTGAGCCCCGCTTCCCGATCCGGGTAGGGGGGCTCAAGCTTGGCTGTGATTTTGCATTCAGGTTCGGGCGTTGAACACGCTTGGAGTCTGCAATGTGCCTTGGTGACGATCCGACCTGTGCCGCCTTTGCCGAACATCGGCTGCGCTACCGGCGCGACATGGAGCCGGAGCGGCGCGCCTTCCTGAAGAGCGGCTTCGTCGCCACCGGCGGGGCCGCGGCCCTGGCTGCGGGCGGGCTGACCCTGGTGAGCCCGGCGCTGGCGCAGAGCAGCGCGGGCCGGCTGAAGCAGACGGCGCATTACCACCTGCCGGCCAATGCCGAGACCGTCCACTGGGGCTACTTCTCGAAGAACCTGAAGCCTCAGGTCGAGATCGACTCGGGCGATTTCGTCACCATCGAGACCCTGACCCACCACGCCAACGACGATGCCGAGCGCATGGTGACGGGTGATCCCGGCGCCGAGAGCGTGTTCCTCTGGACCAAGGAGCGGAAGGGCGTCGCCCGCCGCGGCGCGGGGCCGGAGGATTCCAAGCTCGGCCCCGGGGGCGGGCTCGGCGTCCATATCTGCACCGGCCCGGTGGCGATCCGCGGGGCGGAGCCGGGCGACGTGCTGGAGGTGCGCATCCTCGACGTGGCACCGCGCCCCTCCGCCAACCCGAAGTTCAGAGGCCGGACCTTCGGCAGCAACGCCGCGGCGTGGTGGGGCTACCACTACAACGACATGCTGGAGGGAAAGAAGCGCGAGGTCGTCACGATCTACGAGGTCGATGCCAGCGGCGAGCGCGACTGGGCCAAGGCCGTCTACAGCTTCCCCTGGCCCGGCGTGACCGATCCGGACGGACGTGACCACCCGACGATCGATTATCCCGGCCTGCCGGTCGATCACACCAAAACCAAGCGCCGCTTCGACGTGCTGAAGGGCATCCGCGTGCCGATCCGCCCGCATTTCGGCACGATGGGTCTGGCGCCGTCCGAGGCCGACATGGTGAACTCGATCCCGCCGAGCTACACCGGCGGCAACATCGACAACTGGCGCATCGGCAAGGGCGCGACGCTGTACTACCCGGTCGCGGTGCCGGGCGCGCTGTTCTCCGTGGGCGACCCCCATGCGAGCCAGGGCGATTCGGAGCTGTGCGGCACGGCGATCGAGTGTTCGCTCACCGGCACCTTCCAGTTCATCCTGCACAAGCGGGCGGATCTCGCCGGCACCTCGCTCGAGGCCCTCGACTTTCCGATGATCGAGACGAGCGAGGACTGGGTGCTCTCGGGTTTCAGCTACCCGAACTACCTCAAGGATCTCGGGCCGGACGCGCAGAACGCGATCTTCCAGAAATCCTCCATCGATCTCGCCATGCGCGACGCCTTCCGCAAGATGCGTCAGTTCCTGATGCAAGCGAAGGGGCTGACCGAGGACGAGGCGATCTCGCTGATGTCGGTGGCGGTGGATTTCGGCATCACCCAGGTGGTCGACGGCAACTGGGGCGTCCACGCCATCGTCAAGAAGGCGATCTTTTCGGAGCGCGGTGTCTAACGACGTCGAGCGGCCGATCCTCCAACCTGCCGCCCGCATCCTGAGGTGCCGCGAAAGCGACCTCGAAGGATCCTCCAGATGCCGCGCAAGCCCTGGAAGATCCTTCGAGGCTCCGCTTCGCTGCGCACCTCAGGACGAGGCCATGGGTGGGAAGACCCAGGGGCTGAGCCTCGATCACAACTGCCGGATCTTCTCCTCGATCCGCTTGGCCTCCGCCTCGTCAACCTGCACGGGCCGCCCGCTATCGTCCGGGATGCCCTCGCCGGTCTGGCCGATGGTGGTGTCGCGCGGCCTCGAATTGGTCCCGGTCGAGTCGGGGCGCTCCTCGCGCGTCTCGCGGTCGTCGGTGCTCATGGCGGCGATCCTGCTGGTGCTCTTCACCCGAGGAACCCCCGTCGCCGCCTCCGTTTCCCCGAATGCGGGTCAGGCTGCCGGCCACCCCTCCCCTTTCGCGAGACGCCGCGCGGAGAAATGGCCGCCGGGGAACACCGCCGCGACGCCGGGCCGCTTGAGGCGCAGATCCCATGCCCGCAGCTCGGCGTAGCGCAGGTGCAGCGCCCGGCCGTCGCCCGAGCGGGTGACGAAGCAGCGCTCGAAGGCGAAGAGTTGCGTCGGCATCGGCGGGTGCGGACCGGCGCCGGTGTCGATCTCCAGCGCCACGGCCTCCTGTCCCCCTGTCTCGAAGGCGCGGAACGCGTCGAGCAGGGCGTCGTACTCGACACCGTCGACGCAGAGCTGGAGGCAGAAGCGCGGGGCGAACTCGGCCTTGCGGTCGAGGGGGCTCTCCCGCAGCAGCGTCAGGGCGAAGCGCCCGCCCTCCGTCTCGGGCAGGGTGAGGATGTGGTCCTCCGCCACGCCGTCGAGCGCCCGCAGCCGGTCGGGCTCGATCGGCGAGGGCGCGGCCTCGCGCCCCTCCGCTCGGCCGTCGGTGCGAAAATGCAGCAGCGGGTTGATCCCGGCCGCGACCACATCCGGGTAGCGGGCGAGATAGAGGCTGGTGCTGAAGGCGGGGCTCGGGTCGAGCCCCTGCAGCGCACCGACCCGCAGGTAGTGGCGGACCGGATCGAGCCGGGTGCGGCCGCTCTGGCGGCGGTAAAAGGCGGTGTCGAAATCGGCATTCGGATTGCGGTCCCGGCGGGCGCCGAACCACGCGTAGTGCAGGAACGGGTCGAGGCCGCTGCGCGCCACGCCCGGATTGCGCTCACGGTAGTACGCGGCGTCGAACAGCTTCGGCACGCGGCCAACCACGGCGCGGCGCAGGAGCCCGGTGGTGAGGCCGACAAAGCGGGCGACGGGAGAGGCGCTCATGCGACGACCTGCGCCTCGCACAAAGCCCGGATCGCCGCGGCGAAGGCCTCGGCGTCGCAATCCTCGGCGATCCTCCGCCTCCCTTCGTCCCGGACGCGATCCCACAGGGCGGCGTCCTCGTGGAGCGCCACCAGCGCCTCGGCAAAGGGTTTTGGATCGCGCCAGTCGCGGACGAGGAAACCGGCGCCGTCCTCCCAGCCGATCTGATCGGCGAGGATCGGCGTGATGACGCAGGGCAGCCCCCGTGCCACCGCCTCGTGGACCTTGTGCGGGATGCCGGCGGCGAAGCGCGTCGGCGCCAGGAAGACCCGGGCGGCGTCGAGGAACGGCTCGGTCCGCGGCACCCGGCCGGTCACCGCCACGCCCGGCTGCCCCGCGTAGCGCTCCCGGATTTCCGGTGCGATCCCGCCGACAATCGTCAGCGCCGCCTCCGGCAGCGCGGCGCGCACGAGGGGCCAGACATTCTCGAAAAACCAATCGAGGGAATCGACGTTGGGCTGGCCCTCGCGGGCGAGCGCGCCGACGAAGACGAAACCGGACCGCGCGGAAATGCCCGGCGTCGGCGCCTCGGGCGGAGCCAGGGCGTGGCCGAGCACGGTGGCGTTGCAGGCGCTGTATCGGGCGAGCACCCGCGCCTCGGCCGGCGAGACGCAGACCACGGCGTCGGCGAGGCCGAACAGGCGCGTCTCACGCTCGGCCTGCCACGCCAAGTCGGCGGCGACCGCGCTCCCGGAGGTCGCGGCTCCAGTAACGAAGTCGCGCAGCGCGAACAGGGCTTCGGAGTCGAAGATCACTTTCGATCGCACGAAGCCCCGCGGGTCGAGCCCGGCGGCGTGGAGCGCCTGGGTGACGAACAGGATGTTGTGCGGCCGGCTGACCCAGAGCACGTCGAAATGGTCGCGCCGCTCGGCGATCAGGCGGGCGAAACCGTCGTCGCCGCTGGCATAGGCGATCTCGATGCGCTCATCGAGATCGCGGTAGCGCTGCGCCTCCTCCGCATCCGCCTCGTAGTTCGGGAAGAAGGTCACCGCGTAGCCGAGGCGCGCCATGGCGTTGAGGATGGCGTTGGCCCGCGGCAGGCCGGCGCCGAGATCGAGATGCGGCACCCGGTCGTCAACGTAGAGCACGCGCAGGCGCCAGGGATCGTGATCGAGGAAGCCGCCCCGCGGCTGCGGCCCCTGCTCGAACAGGCTCGCCCGATGACGGTCAAGGAAGTGGGCGCGGTTGCGATCGAGCAGCGCCTCGACCTCCTCGCGGCGGGCGCTGGTGGCATTCTCGTAGTGGATCGCGGTGGCCCGCGGCTGCACGATGACGCGACGCCCGGCCTGATGGCAGCGCAGGCACAGGTCGGTGTCCTCGAAATAGGCCGGGGCGAAGAGCGGATCGAAGCCGCCGAGACTTTCGAACAGGGTCCGCTCGATCATCAGCACGGCGCCCGAGACGTAGCCGACATCGCGGGTCGCGGCATGTTCGGGGGCGAAGGGGTCGGCGTTGCCGCGGCCGAACGGATGGGTGAGCTGCGCGTCGTCGCGGAAGCCCGCGCCGGATTCCTGCAGCACGCCGCCGGGGAAGACGAGGCGGGCGCCGACGATGCCGGTGCCTTCGTGATCGCGGAAGGCTGCGACCATCGCCGCCAGCGCGCCGGGCAGGAGATCGACATCGGGATTGAGGAACAGGATGTAGCGCCCCCGGGCCCTCGCCGCGCCCGCGTTGCAGGCGGGCCCGAAGCCGGCGTTGGTAGCGTTCTCGATCAGCGTCACACCGTCGAGATGCCGGTAGAGCGCGCGGGTCTCCGGTGCCGAGGCGTTGTCGACCAGCACGACCTCGAAGCTCACGCCCGCCAGAACCTGGCCCGCGCAGAGGCGGGTCAGGGTGAGGGCCAGGAGGTGGCGCGCATCGTGGGCGACGATGACGATGGAGACGTCCGGCTCGGGATGGGGCGCGAAGGCGAGACGCACGCCGTTGCGCTGAATCGCGTCGAAGATCAGCGCGGCCTCGGCCAGCGCGGCGCGGCGGCCGGTGCCGGGATCGACGGTATCGAGAAGGCGAACGGCGGGAGTCTCGCTCATGGCTCGGTCACGGGTTGGGCCGCGTCCTCCGGCAGGATGATCCGGCCGATCCCGTCATCGGTGAGGAACAGGAGCTGCCCGGCCGTCGGGGGCGTCGCCTCCGCGCGCAAGGACAGGCTCACCGGCAGCGGTGCGGGCAGGCGCCCGGTCCGGTCGGCATAGGCCGATGCCACGCGGCGGTGGAGCGGCGTAACTCGCTCCAGGCGCAGTTCGCAGGCGCCCTCACCTCCGATCAGGAAGGCGGCCGCCGGATGGGTGCCGTTGACGAGCACACCGGGCAACAGGGTCTCGATCTCGATGCGATCCCTCGCGCAGCCGACGACATGCCCTTCCGTCTCCCAATCCGCCTGGACGCGGACGAACGCGCGGGCAAGCGCCCCGCGCGCGGCCGGCGGCAGGGTTCGGTCGCGCACCCATTCGGGCGCGAGGGAGAGGTCGAGGGCGCCGAGATCGGGGGGATCACCGAGGGCGGACGCCTCCGCACGGGCGAACCAGCGCTGCCTCAGCGGGGTGTAGACCGCCGCCGTGCCGTGGCCGGGACGCCGCTCGGTGGCGACCAGCACGCCGAGATCGGGGTCAGCGGCGGGCAGGGAGCGGGCGGAGGTTTCGCAGGTGAGCAGGAGGCCGCCGCCTCGGAAAACGTTCGCTTCGTCCGCCTCCGGATCTGGGGCCCCTCTCCCCGCACGCGGGGAGAGGGCTCTGCCGACCTCGTCGTCGGCAGAGCGAGCCGGCAGGCGATGGTGAGGGGGCTTAGCCGGAGGAGCCTCATTCCGAGCCGCCCCCTCACCATCGCTACCGCTCGTCGCGACGACGACAAGATCGTCGCGACCCTCTCCCCGCGCGCGGGGAGAGGGGGACGTGCGTTCGCGTTCGTGCTCTTCCAGAAGCTCAATTAGCTCCGCCTCCGCCGCCAAGGCCGTCTCGGCGTAGCGGTTGAACAGCGCCTCGCTCGCTTGCGTCAGCCGCGCCAGGGCCTCGGCATCATGGGCGACCGTGAGCACCGCCGCCTTCACCGCCTCCACGTCGCGGCAGCGATGGGCCGGCTCGACCGGCTCGAAGCCTTCGAGACCGATCTCGGTGCCGATCACCGGCCGACCGAAGGACAGCGCCTCGCCGACCTTCATCTTCAGCCCCGAGCCCATCAGCATCGGCGCCACGACGACATCGGCCTGCGCGTAGAAATCCTCGAGCCGGTCGAGATAGCCGAGCAGCCGCACACCCGGCCCCTCGACGCCGGGCAGGCTGCGGCAGATCTCGCCGGCGATGACGAGTTCGGGCCGATCCGGCGTCCAGCCCTCGCGCCAGACGCGGATGAAGCGGCCGATGGAGAACAGGTTCGGATCGTTGCCGTGGCCGAGGAAGCCGATGCGTGCCACCCGCTCCGGTACCGTGAAGGTCGTCTGCGCGGGAAAATGCGGCGGCAGCAGCAGGACGCGGCTCTCGGTCAGACCCGCGAAATATCCGGCTTCCGCCGCCTGGATCGCCAATACGATGTCGGCTCGTGACAGCCCCGCCGCCTCGCCGGGTGCGTCGGTGTAGAAGAAATTCGGCTCGGCGCGGAACGGCCGGTACTGTGTCTGGCGGCCGGCGAAGCGGTCGTGGGTGTCGATCAGCTTCAAGACGCCCGGCGGCACCCGCTCCAGAGCGCGCGAGAGGAAGACGTAGTTCAGAAGAACGGCGCCGGTCGCCGGATAGGCAGAAAAATACCACGCGACGAAGTCGCCAACCTCGTCGGGACACCATTCGTCGATGCCGAACGCGTTGGAACGCGTCTTGAGCGGGATCACCGTCCGCGCCTCGATCAGGAAGACGTGTCTGAACGTCCGCTCCATCGCCGAAAGATCGGTCGGCGGGTGCTGGCCGAAGCGGCGGTAGATCTGATCCTCGTGGGCGTAATAGGCGAGATCGATGGCGAAGCCGCCGCGGGTCAGCGCCTCGCAGGTGGCGGCGAGCCGGCGCCGGTTGCCGGCGCTCACCGGCGCCGCCGGCATCGGCGCGAGGACGAGGATCGTGGGCTTTTCCGCGGGGTCGGACGACATCACGAAGTCCTTGTCGTCAGCGCCGTGAAGCCGTGGGCGTAGAGCGCGAAGGAGCGCTCGGGCAGGCCCGCGGGCGCCGCGCCCCAGACGGGTTCCAGCGTGAGGTGCTGGCGCGGGTGCCCCGCAAAGCGGAGGGCCGACCGGGTGACCCGGGCGCAGCCCCAGCCCGCGCCGGTCCGGAACAGCAGGCCGAGCGGAATCGCTGTGCCGCCGAGCGACCAGCCGCCGGCCTCGTCGGCGAGGTCCGGTGCATCGTCGGCGACCGGCAGCGCAGCGACCGATCTCTCGACGAGGCCGAACAGCGCTCCGAGCGTCCCAAGGCCGGAGGTGCCGGCGGAGAGCAAGGCCCGCGCGAGCAGCGCCCGCTCGGCCGCGCTCAGGGCGTCGGCCGGCGCGGGTTCGGGCCGCAAGGCGAGATCGCGGAAATGCGTGGCGACGCTCACGCCGCCGCGCAGGGCGGCACCGTCGGCTTCGAGCGCCAGCAGGCAGACAGGCCCGTCCGCAGCGTCCGCGTCGAGGCCGGCGAGGGCCCAGGTCACCAGCCGTACGCCCTCGGGCGACGCGACATGGAGCGGGATCGGCAGCGAGGGCGGCAGGGGGAAGCGCAGCAGATAGGCGCCGGGCGCGGCCTCCACGAGCTGCCCGGAGACGGGCGCCGTCTCTTCTCTCATCGGCCGGGAAACGGCAGCGCCGCTCATACCGTCACGCCATCCGCGGCACTGCTCTCCGGGCTTCCCGCCCACAGCCTCATCCTGAGGTGCCGCGAAGCGACCTCGAAGGATCCTCCAGGGATCGCGCGGGATCTGGAGAGTCCTTCGAGGCCCGCTGACGCGGACACCTCAGGATGAGGACAGAGGTTGGGAATCGTCCCATTCATCGGCGCGCTTACGCCTGCGCCAGCGCCGAGAGGATCCGCGCCCAGGAGCGCGTGCCCTTGTGGAAGCTCGTCAGCTCGTACTTCTCGTTGGGCGAATGGATGCGGTCGTCGTCGAGGCCGAAGCCGATCAGCAGGGTGTCGAGGCCGAGGATGCGCTTGAAGTCGCCGACGATCGGGATCGAGCCGCCAGCGCCCACCGCCACCGCCGCGCGGCCCCACTCGGCCGAGAGGGCCGCCTGCGCGGCAGCGAGCTGCGGCATGTCGTAGGGCAGAGCCACCGCCCGCGAGCCCTTGTAGCAGATCACCTCCACCGAGCAGTCGGCGGGCACGCGCTCGCGCACGAAGGCCTCGAAGGTCTTCGAGAGCTGCTCCGGGTCCTGGTCGTCGACGAGGCGGAACGAGACCTTCGCGGAGGCCTGGGACGCGATGACGGTCTTGGTCCCCTCGCCCGTATAGCCGCCGATGATGCCGTTCACGTCGCAGGCCGGGCGCGACTGGATCAACTCGATCGGCAGGCGCCCGCGCTCGCCCGCCGGCTCCTTCAGGCCGATCGGGCCGAGAAACTTCTCCGCGGTGAGACCGAGCCCGCGCCACTGCTCCAGCAGCTCGGGCGGCGGTTCGCGCACGCCGTCGTAGAAGCCCGGCAGGGTCACGCGGCCCTCCGCGTCGTGCAGGTCGGCGATGATCCGCGACAGGACGTGGATCGGGTTGGCCGCGGCGCCGCCGAAGAAGCCGGAATGGAGGTCGCGGTCGGCGCAGGTGACCTTCACCTCGTAATAGGCAAGGCCACGCAGGGAGGTGGTGATCTGCGGCGTCTCACGATCCCACATGCCGGTGTCGCAGACGAGCACCACGTCGGCCTTCAGCCGGTCGCGGTTGGCCTCGACCCATTCCGGCAGACCCTGCGAGCCGTTCTCCTCGGCGCCCTCGATCAGAATGGTGACGCCGACCGGCAGGTCGCCGTTCATGGCGAGATGCGCCCGGCAGGCCTCGACGAAGGTCATCACCTGACCCTTGTCGTCCGAGGCGCCGCGGGCGACGATCCGCTTCGTGCCCTCCGTCTCCTCGATGCGCGGCTCGAAGGGCGGCGTCTTCCAGAGGTTTTCCGGATCGACCGGCTGCACGTCGTAATGGCCGTAGAACAGCACGTGCGGCGCCCCCGGCTTCGGGCGGTGCGCCAGCACCACGGGATGGAGCGAGGTCTCCTCCACGCTGGTCTCGAAGCCGAGCGCGGTCAGGTTTCCCTGGAGCCACTGCGCCGCCTCGCGGCAATGGCCGGCATAGGCCGAGTCGGTCGAGATCGAGGGGATGCGCAGCCACGCGAACAGCCGCTCCAGGCTGTTGTCCAGATCGCGATCGATGTCGTTGAGGACGGGGTCGAGTGCGTCGGCCATGGCGGCTCCTCGAAATCGGCTCGAAGTCGGCGTGCGGCGCAAGCGTTAGCCGAGCTTCTCGCCCCGCGTAACCCCGCCTGCTCTTCCCGCCTTGCCCTTCGCGCCTGCTCGAGCGGGAAGCGCCCCCGAACCTCGCCGGCCCGTGATGGGGATGGTCCGTCCGCTTCACGGGCTGAGCGGAACAGGGCCACCTTGGAATGGTTATCGACACGACCCGGCGCGGGCGCTCACGCCCGCGCCCTTTCAAGGCGCGCTCCCTGTTCGGCCTCGCGAAGCCTCTCGCCTCGCGGTTCGTCCGTGTCGGGCGCGCACCTCATCACGGATGCAACCATGCTCATCGACAGCGGTTCGCCCGGAGCCGTCGGGACAATCGGCATCACACTCACCATCAACGGCGAGCGGCGCGAGCTTCAGGTGGCGCCCTGGACCACGCTGCTCGACCTCCTGCGCGAGCGCCTCGACCTCACCGGCACCAAGAAGGGCTGCGACCACGGCCAGTGCGGCGCCTGCACCGTGCTGGTGAACGGCACGCGCATCAATTCCTGCCTGACCCTCGCCGTGATGAAGGACGGCGCCGAGATCACCACCGTCGAGGGTCTCGCCGGCCTCGCCCAGCGCGAGGGCAAGAACAGCCTTCACCCGATCCAGGAAGCTTTCGTCGAGCACGACGCCTTCCAGTGCGGCTACTGCACCCCGGGCCAGCTCTGCTCCTCGGTCGGCCTGATGAACGAGGGCCACGCCAAGACCCGCGACGAGATCCGCGAGGCGATGAGCGGCAATATCTGCCGCTGCGGCGCCTACACCAACATCGTCGATGCCATCGAAGAGGTGATGCAGCAGGGAGACGCCCGATGAACCGCTTCGATTACGTCCGCCCCAGCACGGTGGCGGAGGCGGTGCAGGCGCTGGGCAGCGACCCGGCGGCCCGCTTAATCGCCGGCGGCACCAACCTCATCGACCTGATGAAGTACGATGTCGAGCGGCCGGGCAAGCTCATCGACATCACCCGCCTGCCGCTGGACCAGATCGAGGAGCATGACGGGGGTCTGCGTATCGGCGCGCTCGTGACCAACGCGACGCTGGCCTACGACGCCCGCATCCGCGAGCGCTACCCGCTGCTGGCGGACGCAATCCTGGCCGGCGCCTCGGCGCAGCTGCGCAACGCGGCCTCCACCGGCGGCAACCTGCTGCAGCGTACCCGCTGCTACTACTTCTACGATACGGCCACGCCCTGCAACAAGCGCGAGCCCGGCACCGGCTGCTCGGCGATCGGCGGCGTCGACCGCATCAACGCGATCCTGGGCACCAGCGAGCACTGCATCGCCACCCACCCCTCCGACATGTGCGTGGCGCTGGCCGCGCTGGAGGCGGTCGTGCAGGTGAGCGGGCCGCAGGGCGACCGGTCGATCCCGTTCGCCGAGTTCCACCGCCTGCCGGGTGACAATCCGGCCAAGGACACCAACCTTGCGCCCGGCGAGATCATCCTCGCCATCGATCTGCCGGCGAAGGGCTTTGTCGGCGGCCACCACACCTACCTCAAGCTGCGCGACCGGCTCTCCTACGCCTTCGCGCTGGTCTCGGTCGCCGCCGCCCTCGAACTCGACGGGCAGACCATCCGCACCGCGCGCCTCGCGCTCGGCGGCGTCGCCCACAAGCCCTGGCGCAACACGGACGCCGAGGCCCTGCTGCAGGGCAAGCCCGCGACCCGTGAGAGCTTTAGGGCCGCCGCCGACCTGATTCTGCGCGAGGCCAAGCCGCAATCGACCAACGGCTTCAAGATCGAACTGGCGCGCCGCGCCATCGTCCGCGGCCTGGAGCAGGCTGCCGCCGGCACGCCCCAGTCCCAGTCCGACAAGCGCATCCAGTAAGGAGCCGTCCATGACCGTCCAGATCAGCTCGGCGGCCGGCCGTGACCGGTTCGTCGGCAGCGCCGTCAGCCGCGTCGACGGCCCGGCCAAGGTCACCGGCCTCGCCAAATATGCCGGCGAGTTCGCCGCGCCCGACCTCGCCTACGGCGTGGTCGTGTCGAGCGCCATCGCCAAGGGCAGCATCCGGGGCATCGACGCCTCCGCCGCGGAGGCGGTGCCCGGCGTCATCAAGGTGATCACCCACGAGAACCGCCCGGCCACCTCCGACAACCCGGAGGATTACCAGGACGCGGTGGCGCCCCCCGGCGCCCCGTTCCAGGCGCTGGCGACCAACCGGATCGTCTTCTCCGGCCAGCCGGTGGCCCTCGTCGTGGCCGAGGATTTCGAGACGGCACGCTACGCCGCCTCCCTGGTGCGGGTCGATTACGGGGTCGTGGCCCCGCGCACCGACCTCGCGGCGCAGGCGCCCGAGGCCTACGATCCGCCGATGAAGCGGGCCGGCATCAAGCCGCCGCCGGAGCCGTGGGGCGACGCCGAGACGGCGTTCGACGCGTCCGAGATCCGCGTCCGGGGCGAGTACCGGCTGGCCGACGAGCACCACAACCCGATGGAGCCGCACGCCTCCACCGTCGTGGTGGAGAAGGACGGCACCTACACGGTCTACGACAAGATCCAGGGCGTCTCGAACACCCACGACTACATCGCCAGCGCCTTCGGCCTGAAGCCGGAGCAGGTGCGAGTGCTGAACCCCTATCTCGGCGGCGGCTTCGGCTCGGGCCTGCGCCCGCAATACCAGCTCTTCCTGGCGATGCTGGCGGCCAAGGATCTCGGCCGCTCGGTGCGGGTGACGCTGTCGCGGGACCAGATGTGGTCCTTCACCTACCGCTCGGAGGCGCTCCAGACCGTGTCGCTCGGCGCTGACCGCTCGGGCAAACTCACCGCGCTCAAGCACGACGCGGTGCAGGGCACCTCGGCTTACGAGGATTACCAGGAGGTCGTCGTCAACTGGTCGGGCGTGCTCTACGAGTGCGACAACGTCAAGCTCACCTACAGTCTGGCCAAGCTCGACACTCCGACGCCGGGCGACATGCGCGCGCCGGGTGCCGTGACCGGCGTCTACGCCATCGAGACGGCGATGGACGAGCTGGCCTACGCCACCGGCCAGGACCCGATCGAACTGCGCCTGAAGAACTACACCGAGAGCGATCCGACCGAGGAGAAGCCGTTCGGCTCCAAGGCGCTCAAGGACTGCTTCCGCCAGGGCGCCGAGCGCTTCGGCTGGAGCCGGCGCAACCCGCAGCCGCGCTCCATGCGCGAGGGCCGCGAACTCGTCGGCTGGGGCATGGCGACCGGCATCTGGGAATCGATGATGATGCAGTCGAGCGCCCACGCGGTGCTCACCGCCGACGGCCGGCTCGAGGTCGGCAACCAGACGGGCGATCTCGGCACCGGCACCTACACGATCCTGACCCAGATCGCCGCCGACACGCTGGGCCTGCCCCTCGATCACGTCACGACCAAGCTCGGCGACACCACGCTCGCCAAGGCCCCCGTGGCGGGTGGCTCGTGGACGGCGGCGTCCTCAGGCACCGCCGTGATGAAGGCTTGCCGCGACATCGCCGAGCAGGCGTTCAAGTTGGCCCGCGGCATGGAGAACTCACCGCTGGCCAATGCCGATTTCGAGCGCGTCGTCTTCTCCAACGGCCGCATCGAGGTGGCGGGCGATCCCGCCAAGAGCGTGGCTCTGGTCGATGTGCTGAAGGCGACGGGCACCGAGCGGCTGGAAGCGACGGGTGAGGCCGCTCCGGACAAGGATTTTGCGAAAGAATACGAGGCCTACACCCATTCGGCGATCTTCGCGGAGGTGAAGATCGACGAGGAACTGGGCCAAGTGCGCTGCACCCGCGTGGTCTCGGCCATCGCGGCGGGCAAGATCCTCAACCTGAAGACGGCCCGCAGCCAGATCCTCGGCGGCATCGTCATGGGCGTCGGCTCGGCGCTGCACGAGGAATCGATGCTCGACCACCGCATCGGCCGGTTCATGAACCACAATCTCGGCGAGTACCACGTGCCGGTGAACGCCGACATCCACGACATCGACGTGATCTTCGTGGACGAGGAGGACAAGGCGAACCCACTCGGCGTGAAGGGTCTCGGCGAGATCGGCATCGTCGGCGTGGCCGCCGCGATCTCGAACGCGGTGTTCCACGCCACCGGCAAGCGCATCCGCCACCTGCCGATCACCCCGGACAAGATCGTCGGCGAGAGCTGAACCCCGTCTCCGTCCTGAACCGAGGGGTCCGCCGGCCGCACAGAGCCGGCGGGCTTCTTTTTTGGGCTTGGCCATTTCTCGCCCCGATGCGCTAGACCTTGAAGCAAGCCCGCGCCGTGGCCGCGCCCATCCCGAGCCCCAAGCCTTGAACACGCTCCTCGTCTTCCTCGGTGCCGGCCTCGGCGGCGTGCTGCGTCACGGGGTCAACCTCGCGGCCGCGCGGCTCGGATCGACCTTCCCGTGGGGCACGCTCGGCATCAACATCGCCGGCTCGGTGCTGATGGGGATCGTCACCGGATGGCTCGCGCTGCGCGGCGGCCCGCCCCAGGCGCGGCTGTTCGTGGCGACCGGGATCCTGGGCGGCTTCACCACCTTCTCGACCTTCTCGCTGGAAGCCTTCACCCTGATGGAGCGCGGCGATGGGCTGGCGGCGCTGGCCTATGTGCTGGTCTCCGTTCTGGCGGGAATCGGCGGGCTGGCCCTGGCGCTGATCGTGATGCGGCAAGTGCTGTAGGGAGGTTCCGGTGGGTGACCTGCTCCTGTCGTGGCGCTTCTGGGCCCTGCTCTCCGCCGGATTCGCCGCTGCCACCGCGATCCTCGCCAAGGTCGGGATCGACGGCGTCGCGCCGGATGTGGCGACCTTCATCCGGACGCTCGTCATCGTGGTGCTCGCCGGCGCCATCGTCGCCGCCGCGGGGCAGGTGCCGGATCTCGCCCGCGTATCCGGTCGAAACCTCGTCTTCCTGATCCTCTCGGGGCTCGCGACCGGCGCCTCCTGGCTCTGCTACTTCCGGGCGCTCGCCCTGGGCGATGCCGGCCGGGTCGCGCCTCTCGACAAGCTGAGCGTCGTGCTGGTGGCCGTGTTCGGCGTCCTCTTCCTCGGCGAGCGCCTCGCGCCGCATCACTGGGCCGGCGTCGGGCTGATCGCGGCCGGCGCGGGGCTGCTGGCATGGCGCGGCTGATGCGCACAATCCTGACGGGCCTCGCCCTCGCCGCGACCCAGCCCGCCGGGGCGGCGACCGGACCTTTCGTCGATGCGGGCGGCGTCGTGCCGGGTCTCGTCCTCGACATGCGCTATGCCGGCTCCGACAACTTCGTCGGCCGTCCCATCGCCGGCTACGAGGCGCCGCGCTGCCTGCTGACGCCGCAAGCAGCTCGCGCGCTGGCGGCGGTCCAGGCATCGCTGGCGCCCGAGGGGCTCGGCCTCAAGGTGTTCGACTGCTACCGTCCCCGCCGGGCGGTCGCCGATTTTGCCGCCTGGGCGCGCGACCCCGCCGACACCCGCATGAAGGCCGCCTACTACCCGCGGACCGACAAGGCGGATCTCTTCCGCCTCGGCTACATCGCCGAGCGCTCCTCGCATTCCCGCGGCTCGACCGTGGACCTGACGCTGGTGCACCGCGCCGACGGCTCCGAACTCGACATGGGCACCCCGTTCGACCTGTTCGACGAGGCTTCGGCGACGGATTTTTCCGGCCTCGCCCCGGCGCAAGCCCGCAATCGCCGTCGCCTGCGCGACGCGATGATTCGCGCCGGCTTCGTCCCCTACGCCCAGGAATGGTGGCACTTCACCCTCCGAGTCGAACCCTTCCCCGACACATCGTTCGACCAACCGGTTCGGTGATCGACCTGCCCCGGTCGGGCCAAACCGAGACGGGACGGGAGCTTTTCCCGAACCGATCGAATTATTCCAAATCGATACTGCAGCAACTCGAAAGACGGATGATTTAAAGTATTTCCAATGTTTCGAAGATCTCTTGCGTAAGATCTATAGTCAGAGCCATGGTAATCCCATGGCACACATTCTCCCATTCCCGAACGCTTCCCAGGCCACCCCGTGGCTCTCGCCGGGCGATAGGCTGCCGGCCGCCCACATCCGCACCCGCAGACCCGCGGGGTGGCTCGGCACCCTCGAAAACCTGCTCGAATCGGTGCGTCTCGCGTGGTGGGACGGCTCCGCCCTCGGCCTGAGCCGAGGCGGCCTCGAAGCGCTGGTCGGGTTGGAGCCCGGCGACGCGACGCCGCCGCGGCTGGTGCCCGTCGAGGCCCGGGCAGGGGGGCGGACAGCGAGGAGGGCGGAGATGCGGGCCGGAGCGCAGGCATGAGCGCCGGTCTCGTCACATCCCCGCCCGACGCGGCGGAGCGGCACGCGCAGGGGCTGTTGGAGCGCGCGCTCACGGTCGCCTTCTGGCAGGCGCTTCAGCGGGAGCCGATGCACGTCATGGCCGCGCTGGAGACGGCGGCGCGCACCGTCGGCACGCTCTACCGGCAGGTGGCCGCCGCGCACGGTCCCGATGGACATTGCACCTGCGGCTGGGAGCCCGACCCGGAAGCCGACCTCATCGTTCTGGAGGCGATGCTGGCCGCCGCCCTGTCGCATCCGGCCCAGCGCGACCTCGCCGACATGGTGCCGGTCGGGCGGGCCTGAGCCGTCGGGCCGGGATCAGCCGATCCTGTGACGGACCCTGAGGAGCGGTTCCGAGCGGAGCCGCTCCCAATCGGCGAAGGCTACGACTGCGCCACCGCGTCGGAGGCCGCCGGTCCCAGCAGGACCTCATCCTCGTCGTCCGTCTCGCCGTCGATCTCGGAATCGGCCTCCTCGTGGCCGGTCACGCCCGCGGCTTCGGCGAGGTTGCGGGCGACGCGGCGCAGGAGCTTGCGCAGGCGGCGGCGCTCCTTGTTGTCGAAGTCCTCGAGCAGTTCGGCCTCGACCTCGTCCCAGATCCGCTCGATCGCGGCGGCCTTGGCCAGCCCGGTCTCGGTCAGGCGCACGCGCACGATGCGGCCGTCTCCGGCCTCGGCCCGGCGCTCGACGAAGCCGAGGGCGGCGAGCCGGGAAATCGTCTTGGACGCGGTCGGCGGGCGCACCCGCAGGGTCGCGGCGAGATCGCCCATGGTCATGCTGCCGGCGGCCGCGAGCGCCTGCACCACCTGTTCCTGACCGGCGAACAGGTCGAGTTCGGCGAGCCGGTCGCCGACCCGGGCGCGGTGCAGCCGCGCCGCCTGGACCAGCGCCCAGCCGACGCTCTTGGCCGCCGGGGGGCGCAGCCGCTTGACGGTCTTGCCCGCCTTGTCCTTCTGCACGCTTCGGCCATCCGGCTGGCCGGTGGCCTCGCCGTGCGCCCGCACGGCGACCGCTTCGTTTGCCGCCGACATGATCGGTTTCCCTTCACGGACGCGCGGGCCCTCGAACGCTGCCCGAGAGGATGCCCTTCGGGCGGCCCGCCGGGCAAGCATCTGCCGACGGCCCATGAAACTTCGATGACAGAAGCGTCTCGCTTTGACGCGACCGGGGGGACAAGACACAGCTCTCTCGAGAAATCGCTTCACGCCGCCGCCGATTTCATGGAATCCGACGCCGCATGAGCGTCCACCGCAACCGAGACAACGGGCCGATCCGATGAGGCGCCGCGAGGCGCTCGGCCTCTATCCCCTGCGCGACCTGCGCCGGCCGGCGGACGACGGGGCCTGGACCGCGACCGGCCCGGATCCGGCCTTCGCCCTCGGCCCGGCGGCGGCGGTGGCGGCGCTGTCCGCGACGCGCATCCGCATCCGCTGCCGCCCCGAGGCGGTGCAGCCGGTGCTCGCCGTCGAGGCCGCGGGCGAGGCGGAGCCGCGCCGCTACCGGCTCACCCTGCGGGAGGGCGGCACCGACGACCTGATCCGCCTGCCGCCCGGCACCCGCGCGCTGCGCCTTGAAGCCGCCGAGGCCGGCCCGCGCTTCCGCCTCGACGCCGTGCAGGTCGAGCCCTCGGGCCGGATCGAGGCGGCGGTCCTGTCGGCACGAAGGATCATCGAACGGCTGCCGCCGCAGGAACGTCGGCCGTCGCGCCTCCTGCGGCGCGCCTTCGGGCTGGTGCGTAGCGTGCCGCCGCGGGAGATCTGGCGCCGTCTCACCCGCGCCGCCGGGACCCGGCGCCCACCCGCCACCTACACCGCCTGGATCCGGGAGGTCGAGGCCAGAGCCCTGCCCTCGGCCGAGGCCATGCGCGCCCAGCTCGCGACCCTACCGGAGCGCCCACTGATCTCGCTGCTCATGGTGGCCGGCGAGGCCGATCCGGTTCATCTCGCGGAGGCGGTCGCGAGCCTGCGGGCGCAGATCTACCCGGATTGGGAATTGTGCCTCGTCGCCGAGACAGTCGCCGAGACAGGCGCCGAGACATCGGTCGCGCTCCGGGCACTGGCGGCGGAGGACGACCGCATCCGTCTGCTGTCGCCCGCCGAGAGTGCCGCGACCTCCCGCGACGCGGCGCTGGCGCAGGCGCGCGGCTCCTACCTCGCCACGATGGACCCCGCTGCCCGGCTCGCACCGCACACGCTCCTCGCCCTCGTCCGACGAATCGCTCGCGAGCCTGATCTCGACCTGCTCTACACGGACGAGGACCGGATCGGCGCGGATGGGGCGCGCTGCGATCCCGACTTCAAACCGGACTGGTCGCCCGAGACGCTTGAGAGCAGCTTCTACATCGGCGGGCTCGCCCTCTGCCGCACCGCCCTGGTGCGGGCGGTCGGCGGCTTTCCGGGCGAGAGCCAGGGCGCGCCCGACTACGACCTCGTGCTCCGCCTGACCGAGCGGAGCGACCGTGTCGGTCACGTCGCGCAGGTGCTCTACCATGGCCGCGCCCAGCGCCGCGCCGCCGCGCAGGATCCGGAGGCCGCCGCCCGTGCGCTGACCGGACGCGCCCGGCGCACCGGTGGGCTCGCCCTCATCCGCGCGCTCGGCCCTGAACATTTCGCTCTGCGGCGTCGGCTCGCGTCCCGCCCCCTCGTCTCCATCGTCATCCCGACCGCCGGGCGCGACAGCACCATCGGCGGGCGCAGCGTCGATCTGCTCGCCGCCTGCCTCGCCAGCCTCCGCGGAACCAGCACCTACGACCGCATCGAGATCGTGGCGGTCGACAACGGCGACCTCCGTCCACAGACGCGCGCGGCGATCGAGCGGTTCGAGGCACGGTCCGTCACCTGGGACAAGCCGGTCTTCAACGTCGCCGCCAAGATGAACCTCGGCGCCCGGGCGGCCGAAGGCACGGTGCTGGTCTTCCTCAACGACGACATCAGCGTCATCACGCCGGACTGGATCGAGGCGATGCTGGCGCAGCTCACCATCCCCGGCGTCGGCGCGGTCGGCCCCAAGCTCCTGTTCGAGGACAACAGCCTGCAGCATGCCGGCGTGGTCTTCGGCGAAGGTCTGCCGGACCATGTCCGCCGCGGGTTTCCCGGTGACGATGCGGGCTACAACGGCTCCAGTCTCGCCAACCGCAACGTTCTCGCCGTAACCGGCGCCTGCGTGATGGTGCGCCGCGCCGATTTCGAGGCGATCGGCGGCTTCGACGAGGGCTACGCCGTCAATTACAACGACATCGACCTCTGCCTGCGCCTGCGCGAGCACAACCTGCGCACGGTCTATTGTGCCGAGGCCCGGCTGCATCACTACGAGAGCCGCAACCGCGTTCCGACCGTCGATCCCGCCGAGCAGGCGCGCTTCCGCAAGCGCTGGGGCGAGCAGCTTGCCCGCGACCCGTACTACCCGGACCCGTTCGGCATCCGCCCGCCGGCCTTCGAACTCGATGCTGAGCGGTTTCCGCTCGCCGCGCGGCGCATGGTAGAGGCGTGGCGATGATGGCGACGACGCAGACACTCGGAGACCGACGGTGAAGGCCGTGATCCTCGCGGGCGGGCTCGGCACGCGGCTCTCGGAGGAGACCGTGGTGCGCCCCAAGCCGATGCTGGAAATCGGCGGACGGCCGATCCTCTGGCATATCATGCAGATCTTCGCCGCCCACGGCGTGACCGAGTTCGTGATCTGCCTCGGCTACAAGGGCTACGTCATCAAGGAGTTCTTTCTCAACTACCGGCTGCACCTGAGCGATGTCACGCTCGACCTCGGCCGGGGCGACGTGCAGTTCCACCGCTCGGCCGCCGAGGACTGGAAGGTTTCGCTAATCGAGACCGGCGACGCCACCATGACCGGCGGGCGGCTCAAGCGGGTGCGCGACTATCTCGGCGAGGACGACTTCTTCATGACCTACGGCGACGGCGTCGCCGACATCGACCTGACCGCCCTCGCCGCATTCCATCGGGCGCACGGGCGTCTTGCCACCCTGACGGCCGTGGTGCCGCCCGGCCGCTTCGGCGCGCTCGATCTCGCGGGCGACGCGGTCCGCAGCTTCCGCGAAAAGCCGGCGGGCGACGGGGCGACCATCAACGGCGGCTTCTTCGTGCTCTCGCCGGATGTGCTCGACCGGATCGAGGGCGACGCCACCGTGTGGGAGAGCGAGCCTCTGGAGAGCCTCGCCCGTGACGGGCAGCTGCACGCCTACCACCACACCGGCTTCTGGCAGGCGATGGATACGCTGCGCGACAAGAAGCATCTCGAAGAACTCTGGGCCCGCGGCGACGCCCCGTGGAAGGTGTGGTGATGGGTGCGCTCAATCCCGATCCCGCCTTCTGGGCCGGACGGCGCGTTCTGCTCACCGGACATACCGGCTTCAAGGGCGCGTGGCTGAGCCTGTGGCTCGCCCGGCTCGGCGCCCGCGTCACCGGCTTCGCCCTGCCGCCCGAGACGCAGCCGAACCTTTTCACGGCGATCGGTTTTCCGTCCGAGCAGTCGCGGATCGGCGACATCCGCGACCGAGCCGAGCTGTCCGAGGCCGTCGCGGCGGCCGAGCCCGAGATCGTGATCCACATGGCCGCCCAGGCCCTGGTGCGGCCCTCCTACGCCGACCCGGTCGGGACGTTCGCCATCAACACCATGGGCACCGTCCACCTGCTGGAGGCGGTGCGGGGCGCGCCCGGCGTGCGCGCCGTCGTGGTGGTGACGAGCGACAAGGCCTACGAGAACCGCGAATGGCCCTACGCCTACCGCGAGACCGAGGCGATGGGCGGACGTGACCCCTACAGCGCCTCGAAGGGCTGCGCCGAACTCGTCACGAGCGCCTACCGCGCCTCGTTCTTCGGTCCGGGCGGCCACCCGGCGCGGATCGCCAGCGCCCGGGCGGGCAACGTCATCGGCGGCGGCGACTATTCCCTCGACCGGCTGATCCCCGACATCGTGCGGGCGTTCGGAGCGGGTGAGTCGGTGGAGATCCGGGCGCCGCACGCGATCCGCCCGTGGCAGCACGTGCTGGAGCCGCTGGCCGGATACCTGCGGCTGGCCGAATGCCTCGCGGGCGCGGGCGGCGAGGGCTTCGCGGAGGGCTGGAATTTCGGGCCGGCGGACGAGGATTGCCGGCCGGTCGCGACCCTCGTCGAGCGGCTGGCCCGCGGCTGGGGCGACGGCGCCGGCTGGCACCTCTCGCAAAAAACCCATCCGCACGAGGCGACCTATCTCAAGGTCGATGCCTCGAAGGCGCGCGCCCGGCTCGGCTGGGACCGGCGCCTGCCGCTCGACACCGCGCTCGACTGGACCGCGGCGTGGTACCGCGCAGCCGCCGCCGGCGCCGATCCTCGGGCCCTGGCCGAGGTCGAGATCGCGCGTTACGAGGCGCTGGGCCAGCCCGGAGCCGGGGTCGGCGCCCAAGCCGGAGTTCAAGCCGGAGTCCTCGCGTGATCGCCCCGACCTGCCGCGCCTGCGGCGCTGCCCTGACCCGGACCTTCTGCGATCTCGGCCTGTCGCCGCTCGCCAATTCCTACGTCACGCCGGAGCGGCGCCACCGGGGCGAGGTCTTCCACCCGCTCCACGCCTATGTCTGCGACGCCTGCTGGCTGGTGCAGCTCGAAGCCTTCGAGAGCCCCGAGGCGATCTTTTCCGACTACGCCTACTTCTCCGGCTTCTCCGCCGGCTGGCTACGGCACGCAGAAGCCTATGTCGACGCGATGATCGCGCGCTTCGGCCTCGGGCCGGACAGCAAGGTCGTCGAGGTCGCGAGCAACGACGGCTACCTGCTGCAATACTTCGTCAGGCGCGGCGTGCCGGTGCTCGGGGTCGAGCCGGCGGCCAACGTCGCCCGCGTGGCGGTGGAGCGCGGCGTGCCGACGGAGGTCGCCTTCTTCGGCCGCGAGACCGCCCGGCGGCTCGCGGCAGAGGGCCACGGGGCGGATCTGACGGCGGCCAACAACGTGCTCGCCCACGTGCCCGACATCCTCGATTTCGCGGCGGGTTTCGCCGAGATCCTGAAACCGGAGGGCGTGGCAACGTTCGAGTTCCCGCACCTGCTGCGGATGATCGAGAGCCGGCAGTTCGACACGATCTACCACGAGCACTTCTCCTACCTCTCGCTCGGCGTCGTGATCGGCATCCTTCGCCAACAAGGCCTGCGGGTGTTCGATGTCGAGGAATGGCCGACCCATGGCGGCTCGCTGCGCGTCTTCGCCTGCCATGAGGCCGCATCCCACCAGCCAACCCCGGCGCTGGAGCATGTGGTGCTCAGCGAGTGGGGGGCGAAGCTGTTCGATCCGTCCGGCTACGACGGCTTCGGGCAGGCGGTGGCCGACATCAAATGCGCGGCCCTGCGTTTCCTGATCGAGGAGCGGGCGGCGGGCCGCACGGTCTGCGCCTACGGCGCGGCGGCCAAGGGCAACACCTTCCTCAATTATTGCGGCGTCAAGCCGGAGCTGATCCGGGCGGTGGCCGACCGCTCGCCGCACAAGCAGGGCACGTGGCTGCCCGGCAGCCGCATCCCCGTGGTCTCGCCCGACGACCTTCTCGCGCTGCGCCCGGACACCGTGCTGATCCTGCCCTGGAACCTCAAGGACGAGATCGCCGGCGAGATGGCCGCCATCCGTGAGTGGGGCGGGCGCTTCGCCGTGGCGATCCCCGAGCTGACGGTGTTCTGATGGCTCTCCCCGTCCTCGCGAGGCGGAGCCGAAGCAATCCGGGGCACGGTCTGTCCGGAGCACCCTGGATCGCTTCGCCACCCCGCGCGATGACGGCGGCGTGGAGGGAGACGGCCGAAGACCCGGTTGCGGGTCGCAACGATCCGGTCGTCCCATGATCTTCGAGGAACTCGAACTCCCCGGCCTGTTCCGCGTGACGCCCGAGCCGCATGCGGACGAGCGCGGCTTCTTCGCCCGCACCCATTGCGAGAGCGAGTTCGCGGAACACGGGCTGATCGGGCGCTTCGCGCAGTCGAGCGTGTCGTTCAACCATCGCCGCGGCACCGTGCGCGGCATGCATTTTTCGAGGGCACCGCACGCCGAGACGAAACTCGTGCGCTGCACGGGCGGCCTGATCCGCGACGCGGTGATCGACCTGCGGTCCGAATCGCCGACCTACCTGCGGACCCTGCAGGTGACGCTTTCGGCCGCCAACCACCATGCCCTCTACATCCCGGCGGGGTTCGCCCACGGATTTCAGACGCTCAGCGACGACGCGGAAGTCCTCTACATGATCGACCGGCCCTTCGTGGCCGCCGCCGCCGACGGGGTGCGCTGGGACGATCCCGCCTTCGGGCTCGCCTGGCCCGAGCCGGTCACGGTGATCGCGCCGCGCGATCTCGCCTTTCCCGATTGGGCGGGGCGTTGAAGCGGGTCCTCGTCACCGGCGCGGCCGGCTTCGTCGGCCGCCACGCGGTCGCGGCGCTCACCGCCCGCGGCTTCGAGGTCCATGCGATCGGCAGGACGGCGCCCGCGGGCGTCCACGCCTTCCACGCCGCCGACCTGCTCGATCCGGCCCTACGGCGCGCCGCCGTGCGGGCGGCGGGCGCGAGCCACCTCCTCCATCTCGCCTGGATCACCACGCCCGGCCGCTACTGGCAGGCACCCGACAACCTCGACTGGACCGCGGCGAGCCTCGACCTCGTGCGGACGTTTCGCGAGAGCGGCGGCACCCGCGCGGTCGTGGCCGGGACCTGCGCAGAGTACGACTGGACCGAAATCGCGCGACTTCCTTCGCCCGGCTCCGCCGGCGAGGATCGCGACGGCCCCGCTGTCAGCGCGACGCGTGAGAGCCCGGATGAGCGGGCGGCACCGATGGAGCCGTCCGAGGAGAAGCGCCCTCGGCGGCAATCCAGTTCCGGGCCTACGGCGAATGGGGCTGTGGCCGAGATCCGAGACGGTCGATTGGCGGAGGCAGCCCCCTGCCGGCCGGCGACGCTCTACGGTGCGGCCAAGGATGGTCTGCGCCGCGTCCTGCAAGCCTACGCCGCCGAGGCCGGACTCTCCCTCGGCTGGGGGCGGCTGTTCTACCTCTATGGTCCCGGCGAAACCCCGGGCCGGCTCGTCGGCGACGCGGCGCGGGCGCTGCTCCAGGGCGCGCGTCTTGCCACCAGCGAGGGCCGGCAGCGGCGCGATTTTCTCCACATCGCGGACGCGGGCGGCGCCTTCGCGGCCCTGCTCGACTCGGCGGTGGAGGGCCCCGTCAACATCGGCTCCGGCGAGGCCGTGCCGGTCCGCGAGCTTCTGCAAACGGTCGGTGCACTTACCGGCCGGACCGACCTGATTGATTTCGGCGCCCGCCCGCTCAGCCCAACCGAGCCGGCCTGCATCGAGGCCGACATCCGGCGCCTGGCGGAGGAAGTCGGCTTCGCTCCGCGCTACGGCCTCGCACGGGGTCTGGCGGAGACGGTCGCGGACGGGCGCGCCGCGCTCAGCACTGCGGCATCAGCCCCTTGAGGCGGGCCAGGATGTCCTCGCCCGCGCAGGGACGAGCGATGAACTGAGCGCCCGCCGGCATTCGCTCGGGATCGGGCGAGGCGCGGCCGGATACGATCAGGATCGGCAGGTTCGGCCGGGCCTGGGCGACGGAGGTCGCGAGTTCGAACCCGTCGACGCGGCCCGAGAGCTGCACGTCGGTCACGAGGCCGCAGATATCCGGCCGGGCCTGGAGGATCGAGAGGGCGCGCTCGGCGGAGGCGCATTGCACGGTGTCGTATCCCCCCTCCTCCAGCACGTCGCCGAGGTCCATGATGGTGAGGGCCTCGTCCTCGACGAGGAGGATGACGGGACGGTCGGATTCCGGATTCGTCGTCTCGGTCTGGCTCGCCACCTTAAGCTCTCCCCAATTTGCTCCAGCGACCCAAGCTGTTCGCAGACTTGTTGTTCGCAGACCCGTTGTTTGCAGACTTGGCCGTTTCCCATGGCGGGAACCGCTGCGCTGCGATGATCCAACGAGTAACCCCGCTGCGGGTTGCAGGGTCCCGTGGCAGGGCTCCATGACAGAGTTTCGTGACAGGGTTCCTGGCGGTCCGTACCGGACAAGCCTGCAAGCTCCGCGCCGCGAACCGGGCGAGGCGAGCCGAACTCGCGCCTCATCCGGTTGATCCGGCCGGGACGGCGAGTCTCGACCTGGCTCAAGCGTCGCGTGGGCCGGTCGATAGGGTGGACTCGGTCACCGCCGTCACCGCCCCGATCAGGCGATCGAGGTCCGCCTCGTCGATGGTGAGCGCGGGAGTGAGATAGACGATGTCCCCGAACGGCCGCACCCAGACGCCGCGCTCGACGAAGCGCCGCTTCAGGTCGGCGAGGTCGGGGGCCTGCGCGAACTGCACCGCGCCGATGGCGCCGAGCACCCGCACGTCCCGCACCCCGGCGAGCCGGCGCAGGGGCGCGAGACCCGCCTCCAGGCGCGCGGCGATGGCGCGAACTTGGGTCAAGCGCGGCTCGATCTCGAACAGGTCGAGGCTGGCATTGGCGGCCGCGCAGGCGAGCGGGTTCGCCATGAAGGTCGGGCCGTGCATCAGCGCCGCCGCGGGGTCGTCCGACCAGAAGGCGGAGAAGATCTCGGTGGTGGCGACGGTGGCGGCGAGCGCCATCGTGCCGCCGGTGAGCGCCTTCGACAGGCAGAGGATATCGGGCACGACGCCCGCCTGCTCGCAGGCGAACATCGTCCCCGTGCGGCCGAACCCCGTGAAGATCTCGTCGGCGATGAGCGGCAGGCCGTGGCGGCGGGCGAGGCGCGCGACCGTGGCGAGAACCTCCGGCGGATGCGCCAGCATCCCGCCGGCGCCCTGCACCAGCGGCTCGACGATCACCGCCGCGAGCTCGTGGCGATGGCGGGCGAGGGCCGCGTCGAGCGCAGCCTCCGCCTCGGCCGTGCGGGGCAGATCGCAAAAAACCTGGCTCGGCAGGTAGGTGCCGAAGCGGCGGTGCATCCCCTCCTCCGGGTCGCAGGCCGACATCGCGCCCATCGTGTCGCCGTGATAGCCGCCGCGGAAGGCGAGCACCCGCGTGCGGCCGGCCTCGCCGCGGTTGAGCCAGAGCTGCACCGCCATCTTCAGGGCGACCTCGACGGCGACCGAGCCGGAATCGGTGAAGAAGACGTGGTTGAGATCGCCCGGCAGCAGCGCGGCGAGGCGTGCGCCCAGCCGCTCGGCCGGGGCATGGGTGAGCCCGCCGAACATGACATGCGGCATGCGGATGAGCTGGTCGGCCATCGCCGCCGCGATGTGCGGGTGATTGTAGCCGTGCACCGCCGTCCACCACGAGGCGATGCCGTCGATCAGTTCGCGCCCGCCCCTGAGCGTGATGCGCGTCCCCCGCGTCGCGATCGCCTCCAGGGGCGGCGCGGCGGTTTTCATCTGGGTGTAGGGGCGCCAGAGGTGGTGGCTGTCGAGCGCGGTCATGCGCGGGGATTGAGGGGTGGCGCGGACGGAGTCAAACGCGTCAGCCCTTCCCTCTCCCCTCTGCGGGAGAGGGTGGCCCCGAAGGGGTCGGGTGAGGGGCTGACTCCGCACTCTTCGGAAGCGTCGCCCCCCTCTCCCGCCTGCTCCGCGGGCACCCTTCCCCGCAAAGGGGGGAGGGTGTCCATGCGGCGCAGCCCTACTCCGCCGCCTCGCCGTAGGCCTCCGGCGGCGGGCAGGAGCAGACGAGGTTGCGGTCGCCGTAGGCGTTGTCGACGCGGTTCACCGGCGGCCAGTACTTGTCCATACGCAAGGATCCCGACGGGAAGCAGGCCGCCTCGCGGGAATAGGGCCGCTCCCAGGCGCCGATCAGGTCCTGCACCGTGTGCGGCGCGTTCTTGAGCGGGTTGTTCGTCCGATCCATCCGCCCCTCCTCGATCGCCCGGACCTCCTCCCGGATCGCCAGCATGGCGTCGCAGAAGCGGTCGATCTCGGCCTTGGTCTCGGATTCGGTGGGCTCGATCATCAGCGTGCCCGCCACCGGCCAGCTCATCGTCGGCGGGTGGAAGCCGCAATCGATCAGGCGCTTGGCGATGTCCTCGACAGTGACCCCGGCGCTCTTCTGGAAGGGGCGGACATCGACGATGCACTCGTGCGCCACGCGCCCATTCCGCCCGGCATAGAGGATCGGGTAGGCGCCCGAGAGCCGTGCCGCGATGTAGTTGGCGTTGAGGATCGCCACCCGCGTCGCCTGGGTCAGGCCGCGCCCGCCCATCATCAGGCAGTAGCTCCAGGAAATCGGAAGGATCGAGGCCGAGCCGAAGGCGGCAGCCGAGACCGCGCCCTCCTCGCCGGTGCGCGGATCGGAGGGCAGGAACGGGATCAGGTGGCTCTTGACGCCGATCGGTCCCATGCCCGGACCGCCGCCGCCATGCGGGATGCAGAAGGTCTTGTGCAGGTTGAGGTGGCTGACATCGGCCCCGATATCGCCGGGCCGGGCCAGCCCGACCATGGCGTTGAGGTTGGCCCCGTCGAGATAGACCTGGCCGCCATGCCGGTGGACGATGTCGCAGAGTTCGCGCACCCGCGCCTCGAACACGCCGTGCGTCGAGGGATAGGTGATCATGCAGGCGGCCAGCTTGTCCGCGTGCTGCTCGGCCTTCTTCGCGAAGTCATCGACGTCGATGTTGCCGTGTGCGTCGGCGCCGACCACGACAACACTCATGCCGCACATCTGCGCCGAGGCCGGATTGGTGCCGTGGGCGGAGGACGGGATCAGGCAGACCGTGCGATGCCCCTCCCCCCGCGACAGGTGATAGCCTCGGATGGCGAGCAGCCCCGCATACTCGCCCTGCGCACCCGAATTCGGCTGCATCGAGATCGCGTCGTAGCCGGTGATCGCGCAGAGCTTTTGGCTGAGATCGTCGATCAGCTCCCGGTAGCCCAACGCCTGTTCCTCGGGGACGAAGGGGTGCAATTCCGAAAATTCCGGCCAGGAGATCGGCAGCATCTCGGCGGTGGCGTTGAGCTTCATCGTGCAGGAGCCGAGCGGGATCATCGCCCGGTCGAGCGCCAGATCCCGATCCGCGAGGCGGCGCATGTAGCGCGTCATCTCGCTCTCGGCCCGGTTCATGTGGAAGATCGGGTGGGTCAGGTACTCTGAGGTCCGCTCCAGATCCGCGGGCAGGCGCGGCTCCGGGTAGGTCTCGTCATAGGCGAGATCGGTGCCGCCGAAGGCGCGCCAGACCGCCTGCAGGATGTCGGGCCGGGTGCGCTGATCGACGCTGATGCCGACACGGTCGTGGCCCACCTTGCGCAGGTTCACCCCGTTCTCGACCGCGCTCTTCAGGATCACGCCCTGGAACGCGCCGACCCGCACGGTGATGGTGTCGAAGAAGTGCTTCGGCTCGACGGTGAAGCCGAGGCGCTCCAGCCCGGCGGCGAGACGCACCGCGTCGCGGTGGACCCTCAGGGCGATGGCCTTGAGTCCGGCCGGCCCGTGATAGACCGCGAACATCGAGGCGATGACCGCGAGCAGCACTTGGCTGGTGCAGATGTTCGAGGTCGCCTTCTCGCGCCGGATATGCTGCTCGCGGGTCTGGAGCGCGAGGCGATACGAGCGGTTGCCGCGGGCATCCACCGACACGCCGACGATGCGGCCGGGCAGCGCCCGCTTGTGGGCGTCGCGGGTCGCCAGATAGGCGGCGTGCGGGCCGCCATAGCCCATGGGTACGCCGTAGCGCTGCATCGAGCCGACGGCGATGTCGGCGCCCATCTCACCCGGTGCCTTGAGGAGCGTCAGCGCCAACGGGTCGGCGGCGACCACGGCGAGCGCGCCGGCCTCGTGCAGCCCGGCGATGACCTCGGAGAAATCGTGAACCGCGCCGTTCACACCGGGATACTGGAACAAGGCCCCGAAGACGGCGGACGGGTCCAGATCCGAAAACGGATCGCCCACGACGATCTCCCAGCCGAGCGGCGCCGCGCGGGTCCTCAGCACGGCGATGGTCTGGGGCAGGCAGTCGCGGTCGACGAAGAAGGCCGTCCGGTCCGATTTCGCCACGCGGCGCGCCATGCCCATGGCTTCCGCCGCGGCGGTGGCCTCGTCGAGGAGGGAGGCGTTGGCCACGTCGAGCGCGGTCAGGTCGCAGACCAGGGTCTGGAAGTTGAGCAGCGCCTCCAGCCGGCCCTGGCTGATCTCGGGCTGGTAGGGCGAGTACGCGGTGTACCAAGCCGGGTTCTCGAAGATGTTGCGCTGGATCGCCGGCGGCATCGTCGTGCCGTGATAGCCCTGGCCGATCAGCGAGACGAGCAGCCGGTTCTTGTTGGCGGTGGCGCGCAGCTTCTCCAGGGAGCGCCGCTCGGTGAGCGAGGCGCCGAAGTCGATGTACTCCGCCTGCCGGATGTCGGGGGGCAGGGTCTCGTCGATCAGCGCGTGCAGCGACTTGGTGCCGACCGTCTCCAGCATCTGGTCGATCTCGGAGAGCTTCGGCCCGATATGGCGCCGGGCGGCGAAATCGAAGGGATCGTGGCGATCGTATTTCATCGGATGCCTCTCGGGCGAAAGCTTCGGCTTTCCCTCTCCCCTTCGCGGGAGCGGGTGCTCGCGGAGCGGGCGGATGAGGGGCCGGCTCGGGTCCCTCCGGACATGGCGCTCCCCTCTCCCGACCCTCGCTGACGCGAGGGCCACCCTCCCACCCCCCAATCCGGGCCTGCCCGACTTGGGCAGATGCTTTCCGGATTTCGGGCAAGCCGGAGATCCGTCGGGGGAAGGGATTGGCGGACGCGCTACTTCGCGAACGCGGCGTAGGCCGCCTCGTCCATCAGCGCGTCCATGGCGGAGGCGTCGTCGAGCTTGAGCCGGTAGAGCCAGCCCGCGCCCTGCGGGTCGGCCCCGACCGAGGCCGGATCGGACAAAGCCGCCTCATTGACCTCGGTCACCTCGCCGGAGAGCGGCGCGTAGACGTCGGAGGCCGCCTTGACGGACTCGACCACCGCCGCCGCCTCGCCCTTGGTGAGCCGGGCGCCGACCTTCGGCAGCTCGACGAAGACGAGGTCGCCGAGCTGTTCGGCGGCATGCGCCGTGATGCCGACCGTGGCGACGTCGCCGTCGAGGCGCAGCCATTCGTGCTCGTCGGTGAAACGCAGCATGGTTCGAACTCCTGGTCTGAAGACAATCAGCCGCGCTTGAAGCCGGCCGGGACGAAGGGGAGCGGGGAGACGACGAGGGGCAGACGCTGTCCGCGCACTTCCGCGAAGATGCGGGTGCCGGGGGCGGCAAGCGCCGCCGGCAGGGTGCCCATGGCGACGGGCGCGCCGAGGGTCGGGCCGAAGCCGCCGGAGGTGACGCGGCCGATCGGCTCGCCGCCGGCCTCCGCGGCAAAGAGCGGGGCTTCCGCCCGCACCGGCGCGCGGCCCTCGGGGCGCAGGCCGACGCGGCGGTGGGCCGGGCCCGCCTCCATCTCGGCAAGGATGCGGTCCGCGCCGGGAAATCCGCCCTCGCGGACGCCGCCCCGGCGGCGGACGAGTGAGATTGCCCAGGCGAGGCTCGCCTCGACCGGGCTGGTGCCGGCGTCGATGTCGGCGCCGTGCAGGGGAAGGCCGGCTTCGAGGCGCAGGGAATCGCGGGCGCCGAGGCCTACGGGCATCACCTCGGGCGCGGCGAGCAACGCCTCGGCCACCGCCTCGGCGCGCTCGGCCGGCACGGCGATCTCGAACCCGTCCTCGCCGGTATAACCGGAGCGGCTGACGAGGCAGGGCGTACCGAGGATATCGACCGCGCGCACATCCATGAAGCGCATCGCCGCGGTTTCCGGGGCGAGGCGGGCGAGCACCTCGGCGGCCTTCGGCCCCTGCAGCGCGATCAGCGCGTCCGGCACGAGCGCCACGTCGATGCTCTCGGGGCAATTCGCCCGGATGCGCGCGAGGTCGGCGGCCTTGTTGGCGGCGTTGACGACCACGTGGAGCCGGTCGGGCAGGCGCGCCACCATCAAGTCGTCGAGGATGCCGCCGGCCTCGTCCGTGAGAAAGCCGTAGCGCTGGCGCCCGATTCCGAGGCCGAGGATGTCGATTGGGATCAGCGCTTCGAGAGCATGGGCCGCATCGGCGACATCACCGGAGCGGGGCGTCACGGCGATCTGGCCCATATGCGACACGTCGAAGAAGCCGGCCGCCGCCCGCGTGTGCAGGTGCTCCTTCAAGAGCCCTGCCGGGTATTGCAGCGGCATCGCGTAGCCCGCGAACGGCACCATCTTGGCGCCGAGGCGCAGGTGGAGCGCGTGCAGCGGCGTCTGGGCCAGCAGATCAGCAGGGCTGGGGGCGGCAGGGCTCACGGCCCCGGAAGCTTGCGGACTCATCGGGCACTCCACGACAGACGGATCTTGCCCGCCGGCCGGCTGGCAAGTTGCCCCCATCTGTCGCGCTTACCTGAGAGCTTCCCTCACCCGTGGCCGAGCGAGGTTTCTCCTTCGGTGGACGCCGGACGGCGCCTCTCTCCAGATTGTCCAACGATACGGTGATTGTGCCTGAGAGTTTCCGGGGGTGGTTGCTCCGTCGGCGCCATAACCTCTCTTCCGAGCGGCCTGGGCTCTCCCGTATCGTCTGTATCGGACGGCCTGACGCTCGCACGGTGCGAACCGCGCCGCAAGCCGCCCGCGTGACGATCACCACCGCATGTTGCGGAAGCGGCAGTAGCCGCGGAAGGACTGGTAGCCCGCCGGGCAGCGGCGGACGCAGGCCCCGGCCGCATATTTCAGCGGTGGCCGGCAGGCATTGCGGAAGCGCTGCTCGCCGAACAGGTAGGATTGGGCCGGACCGGCGGAGGCCGGTACCGTGATCGCGAAGGCACCGGCCAGGAGCAGGACAGCCAGGATGAGGCAACGCAGCATGGCGGCGTGTTCCGAGAGAGGTGGAGCAACGCGCCGCCCCGCGCCGGGTTCACGCCGGCCGGCGGCTTGACATCCCCCGGGACCCGTCGCCTTCAGGCGCCATGTCGCCGAACCACTCGCACAGCCTCGACGCCTTCGCCGCGGAAAAGCTCGCCGGCCTGGAGGCCGCCGCCCTGCGCCGCCGGCTGGTCGTGACCGCCCGCGGCGCCGAGGCGGCGGCCGAGCGGAGCGGCCGCCGCCTCGTCTCGTTCTCCTGCAACGACTATCTCGGCCTTGCCCACGATCCGCGGGTGATCGCGGCCGCCTCCGATGCCCTCGCGCGTTACGGCGCGGGCGCGGGCGCCTCCCGGCTGGTGACCGGCAACGCCCCTCCCCTGGCGGCGCTGGAGGCGCGGCTCGCCCGGCACAAGGGCAAGGAGGCGGCCCTGGTCTTCGGCTCCGGCTACCTCGCCAATCTCGGCATCGCCCCGGCCCTGGTCGGCGCGGGAGACCTGATCCTGATCGACGACCTCGGCCATTCCTGCCTGTTCGCGGGAGCGAAGATGTCGGGCGCACAGGTCGTACGCTTCGCCCACAACGACGGCGCGCAGCTGCGCGCCCTGCTCGCCGAGCATCGCGGCGCGGCGCGGCGGGCGCTGATCCTCACCGAGCGGGTGTTCAGCATGGACGGCGACCGGGCGCCGCTCGCCGAGATCCTGGCGCTCGCCGGCGAGTACGATGCCTGGACGCTGGTGGACGACGCCCACGGTCTGGGCGTGGTCGAGCCCGGCTCGCGGGCGCCACTCGAGATGGGGACGCTGTCGAAGACGCTCGGCTCCTACGGCGGCTATCTCTGCGCCTCGCGGCCGGTGATCGACCTGCTGACGAGCCGGGCCCGCAGCTTCGTCTACACCACCGGCCTGCCGCCGGCCTCCGCCGCCGCCGCGCTCGCCGCCCTGGAGATCGTCGAGGCCGAGCCGGAGCGCGCCGCCCGCCCCCTGGCCCTCGCCCGCCGCTTCACCGCGCGGCTCGGGTTGCCGGAGGCGGAGAGCCCGATCGTGCCCGTCCTCGTCGGCGAAGCCGAGGCGGCACTCGCCCTCTCGGCGGCTCTGGAGGCGCGCGGTTTCCTGGTCGTCGCGATCCGGCCGCCGACGGTAGCGGCGGGCACGGCACGCCTGCGGGTCGCCTTCTCGGCCGCCCATGACGAGGGGCAGGTCGATGCCCTCGCCGAGGCCGTGGCCTCACTGGCCCCCGATCGCGTCCGCGCCGGCTGAGCGCCCTCAGGCGACCGGATCGAGCCGCCGGATCGAGGTGACGGCGCCGAAACTCTTGGCGGCGATGCGCTCGACCGCCTCGCGCAGCGGCTCGACCGCCACCGCCATGTGGTGGCCGTTGGCGTGGATCAGCCGATCAGCGTCGAGCATCAGCCCGACATGGCCCTTCCAGAACACGAGATCGCCGCGCCGGAGCCCATCGAGCCCCGGCGGCAGGGCGTTGCCGAGCGCCCGCTCCTGCTGGTCGGCATCGCGCGGGCAGGCGCGTCCCGCCATCTGCAGGCAGAGTTGGACGAGGCCGGAGCAATCGAGGCCGAGGCTGGTGCGCCCGCCCCAGAGATAGGGCGTGCCGACGAGCCGCTCGGCGGTGGCCGCGAAATCCGGTTCGACGGCCCCGAGCGGCGCGGCGTGCCCGGCGAAAACGAAGCCGCCGCCGGCGAGCTGCCAGTACTCGCCCTCTTGCACCTGCGCTGCAAAGGCGGCGCCGAGGCTCAGATGAGCAACATGCGGGCGCTTCAGGTCGGGCGCCGGATAGACGAAGGTGCGCAAGCTCGCGACCCGGTGGGTCGGCGCCGGATCGGCCGGCCCAAGCGCCGCCTCCGGCAGGTAGCCGACGTAACCGTCGCGAACGATCTGGACCCACGCGAAGCCGTGGCGGATCTCGAACACCGTCACGGCATCGCCCATCACCGCCTCGGTCTCGAGCCCGGCCTCGAGACGCGGCGCGCGGCGCAGCGGGGCAGCGGGAACGACGACCCGCGCCGGCTCTCCGGCAACGTAGCGCTCTGCCGCGACGATGCCCTTCAGGCGAAGGTCGGCGAGGTCGGGCCGGGCCGGAGTGAGGCGGGGGTCGGGAGCGTCTGGCATCGTGGGACGTGGGACTGACGCAGGATCGGGGCGGGATTGGGGATGCGCTCGCTCGCAGCGTACGATTTCCGCCGCCCCGGTCGACCGAATCGCGGGTCACGCCATTTGCTGCGCCGCCGCGACACTTTGACCGTCGCGTGTCGAACCCCGCCGGAAGGCCGCGTCAACGAATGTGCTGGCGGCGCTCCTTGTCGGCGCGCATCCTGCATGCTCGACGAGCGGGGCGTCCGCCCGGCAGCCATGCGGCCGGCGGTCCGTCACGTCCGATTTGTGTGCAATGCACAAATCGGGCGGGCCGTCCTAAGATCGGTGCATGAAGACCGCGAGTCGTGCCGTGAAAAGAACCCCGAAGAGCTTCCAGGATCTGCCTCCGATCCGGGTGCGGCGCGAGCCGCCGACCGTCGCCGAGGCGGTCGCCGCCGCCCAGGACCTTGCCGACGACGTCGAGCAGCAGGTGGAGATCGCCTGCGGGCTGATCGGCCTGAGCGCGGACGAGGTGCGCCCGCACGTGGTCGCCGCGGCCAAGGCGGCGGCGGCGCGGCCCGCGCACCGGCCCCAGGAGCAGCGCATCCTGGCGCCAGCGAGCCCCAACCGCGCCCCGCCGCGTGCCGTCATCGTCGAGCGGCGCAGCCGCCCGACCGTGGTGGTCGAGCGCCGCAGCCGGCCCCTCGACACGCGCCGCTGAGCCCTCTTCCGCGCCCTTCCGGCGGTCGCGGTAACCGGTCGGAGGGAGGCCCAGGCTCACCAGGGCAGCGCCTCGCCCCGGTAGTCGAGGAAGGCGAGATCGGTCCGGCCGGCCCTCGCCTCGATCACGTCCGCCAGCCCGGCCGCGCTCGTGGCGACGTCGAGGTCGGCGCCCTCGCCGCCCATGTCGGTGGCCACCCAGCCCGGATGCAGCAGCAGCACGCCGAAGCTCCGCTCGGCGTGGCGCGCGGCGAAGCTCCGGGCATTGGTGTTCAGCGCCGCCTTGCTGGCTCGATAGTTCTCCCAGCCGCCCTCGGTGTTGAGGCCGACGCTGCCGAGCACCGAGGACATGAAGGCGAGTGTGCCACCGGGCAGCAGCCTGTCGCTGAAGGCCTCCGCGAACAGGATCGGGCTCACCGCGTTCGTGAGAAGGACCTGGGCGTGGACCGCCCGCGGCACCGTGTGAAGCGGCCGGTCCGATTCCCCCAGGACGCCGGCCACGACGAAGATCAGGTCGAAGGTTTCGCAATCCAGCCGGCCGTGCAGGGCGGCAACGGACGCATCGTCATCGATATCGACCGTCTCGACCCGTACCCCGCGCGTCGCGAGCCGTTCGAGGCCGGGCGCTCCCCCGCGCCGGGTTGCGGTGACCCGCCAGCCACGCCGCAGGAAGGTCTCGGTGAGGCCGAGCCCGAGGCCGCGAGAGGCGCCGACGATCAGGGCGCTTCGTTCGGGATTCGTCATCGTCGCTGGACCGTGCTCGCACCGGGATACGCGTGTCGCCGTAGGCCCCGGCGCGGGGCCCGATCAATCGCCCGTCTGCACCGTCCACGTGGCGTGGCGCACCTCCGGCCGCTTCTTCAGATCGGCCACCACGGCGTCGAGATCCTTGGAATGGACCGTCGTCGCGGTGAGTGTGGCGATGACGTCGACGGTGGTCTCGCCGCGCTCCTCCACCTCCGTGGTGCCGACGGGGTAGTCCGCCGCCTCCAGGCGCTCCACCAGCAGGTCGCGGGCGAGACCGGCCGCTTCGGCGGGCACCGTCACCTGCACCTCGTAGGTCGCCTCCGTCGCGCTCTCGTCGATGGGGATGCGGTCGATCAGGTTGACGAGCGGGCGCAGCAGCGTGTTGCCCGCGAGCACGGCGATGGTGACGAAGCAGGCCTCCAGCGGCAGGTCGGCTCCGGAGAAGGCACCGACGGCGGCCGAGCACCAGAGGGTCGCGGCGGTGTTGAGGCCGCGCACGTTCATGCCCTCCTTCATGATGACGCCGGCGCCGAGGAAGCCGATGCCGGAGACGACGTAGGCCACGACGCGGGTCGCTCCCTCGCCGCCGGTCAGCCGCATCCCGAGATCGACGAAGGCGGCGGCGCCCAGCGCCACCAGCACGGCGGTGCGCAGGCCCGCGCTGCGCTGCCGGTACTGCCGCTCGACCCCGATCAGGGTGCCGAGGCCGAAGGCGACCGCGAGGCTGATGCCGGAATTCAGGGCTTCGGGCGTGGGGAAGGGAAACGGGCCGGGCATCGGACCTTTCGGGGAGTGGTTCGGTATCGCAGGTTTTCCCCGCTGTCGCACAAGCGTGACGGTTGCGTGACGAAACGTCACCGATCTGCGTGCGCCCGCTCGAATGCGGTCAATTTGCCCGTGGCCAGGGTCATGGCGCGGGATTGACGCGGCGACCGGGCAGCGGGCACACCGGCAGGATTGTGGGACCCATAAGAAAAACCCACGCTGAGGAGACGCACATGCGGCAGGATCGTTCTCCTGCGACGATGGCCGAGGTTCGACCGGCGCTCGGGGCGCTGGCAGAGGCGCGCGCATGAGCGTCGAGGCACTCGCCCGTCCCGCGGCGGAGCCGGCGCCCGTCCGCGACCGCATCCTCCAGCTCCGCGACGGATTGAGCCATGGCCTGATCGGCGCCGACAAGCTGGTCGAGCGCCTGCTGATCGGGCTTCTGACCGGCGGCCATCTGCTGATCGAGGGCGCTCCGGGTCTCGCCAAGACCCGCGCGGTCAAGCGTCTGTCGGACGGGCTCGACGGCTCCTTCGCCCGCGTGCAGTGCACGCCCGACCTGATGCCGGCCGACCTCACCGGCACCACCGTCTGGCGCCAGGATGCGGGCACCTTCGAGTTCCTGCCCGGCCCCCTGTTCCACTCGCTAATCCTCGTCGACGAGGTGAACCGCGCCCCGCCCAAGGTGCAGTCGGCGCTGCTGGAGGCCATGGCGGAGGGGCAGATCACCGTCTCCGGCCACACCCACCGCCTGCCCGACCCCTTCATGGTGGTGGCGACGCAAAATCCGATCGAGCACGCCGGCACCTTCCCGCTGCCGGAGGCGCAGCTCGACCGCTTCCTGCTCCACGTCGTCGTCGAGATGCCCGACGAGGCCTCCGAGCGCCGCATCCTCGATCTCGTCGAGGGCGAATTGAATCACCACGCCGAGGCGATGCCGGTGAAGCTCTCGGTCGCCGAGGTGATCGCCGCCCGCGAGGCCGCGCTCGCCACCTACGTTTCGCCGGCCCTCAAGGACTATCTCGTGCGGCTCGTGGCCGGCACCCGCGGCGACAGCGTCGCGCCGGAGCTGCGCGCGGCGATCGAGCACCCGGCCTCGCCGCGCGGCACGCTCGCCCTGATGGTCGCCGGCAAGGCGCGGGCCTACCTGCACGGCCGCGACCACGTCGTGCCCGAGGACATCGCGGAGTTGGCCGCCGACGCCCTCTCACACCGCATCGGCCTGACTTGGCGCGCGGCGGCCGAGGGGCGCACCACGCGGGGCATCGTCGGCGGATTGGTCGAGCGGACACGGGCGCTGTAGCCGCCATGACCGCGACCGCGGCTCCCGCAAGCGACCCGACCGACGCCCCCGGCATCCACCTTTCCGGTGCCGGGCTGATGAGCCTGCGCCACCTCGCCCGGCGCGGCGTCTCACCCTCGACCCGCACCATCGCCGGCCTGCCCGGCGGCATCGTCACGCGCAAGCGCGGGCGCGGCTCCGAGCCGGACGACGTGCGGCCCTGGTCCGAGGGCGACGACCGCCGCTTCATCGACCGCAACGCCACCGCCCGCACCGGCGAATTGCACGTGCGCACCCACCACGACGAGCGCGACCGCGCCGTGGTGCTGCTCGCCGACTTCCGGCCCTCAATGCTGTTCGGCACCCGCCGGGCGCTGCGCTCGGTCGCGGGCGCGGAGGCGCTGACTCTGCTCGGCTGGCGCATCGTCGGCGATGGCGGTCGCATCGGCCTGATCGCGGCAGGGGCGGGCGAGCCGTCCGTGGTCCGTCCGGCCGGCGGCGAGCGGGCGATGACCGCCGTCACCGGGGCGATGGCGCACGCCCACGCCGCCGCCCTGGCGCGCCCCGCGGCGGACGACCCGCCGCTTACCGACACCCTGGCGCTCGCGCGCTCACTGCTGCCCTCCGGCGGGCACCTCGTCGTCGCGAGCGCCCTCGACGCCCCGGGGCCGGATTTCGAGAGCCTGATCACCGCGCTGGCCGAGCGTCTGTCGATCCGCCTGCTGCTGGTCAGCGACGCCTTCGAACGCACCCGCCCGCCCGGCTTCTACCCCTACGCCCTGCCCGACGGACATCGCGGCACCGTCCAGGCCCGCCGCGGGGCACCGCCCCCCGATGAGATCGATCCGCGCCTCGCCCGCCTCCATGCCTGCGGCGTCGAGGGCCTGCGCATCGACGTCGAGGCCGGGCCGGAGAGCTACGCCCCCCTGATGGAGCGGCTCGATGCGGTGCTGTGAGACCGGGAGCGGGCACGCGCGGGGGCGGAAGGAATGACCGCCACCCCCGACCTCTCCACCCTGCGCGGCCTGCACCTGCCCACCGGCGGCAACGGGGCGGTGCAGCCCGAGATGGTGGCCGCCATCGTCCTCGGCTTCGGCCTCGCGCTGCTCGTCGGCGGGATCCGCCTGCTCCGCGCGCGTCGCGGCGCATCCCTGCGGCGGGCGGCCCTGCGGGAGTTCGCGCTCGCCGCGCAGCTGGAGCCCGAAGCCCGGCGCGTCGCCCAGGCCCGCCTCCTGCGCCGCGTGGTGCGCACGCTGAAGGGCGAGGAGGCGGCCCGCACCCGCGGCCCAGCCTGGGCGGCGACGCTCGATGCCACCTTCGGCACCGACTTCTTCCGCAGCGGTCCGGGCCGCGTCTTCGCCGACGACCTCTATCGGCGTCCCGAAGCCGTCGATCCGACCGCGATCGATGCCGGCCTCGGCCGCATGCTCGCACAGATCCGGGCCTGACCTCGATGCCCGCCTGGTTCACGGCCCTCGTCTCCGCCTTCGACTTCGCGACGCCGCTCGCCCTGCTGCTCCTGCCCCTGCCGCTCGCCGCCCGGCTGATCCCGCCGGAGCGCGAGGGCGGCAGCGGCGCGCTGCGCGTGCCGCCCACCCTCGTCCGGGGTGCGGAAGGCTCCGAGTCCATCGCCGCCCGCGGACGGCGGCGGCTCTGGCTCATCGGCACGCTCTGGGTGGCGCTCGTGGTCGCGCTCGCCGGCCCCCGCCTCGTCCTGCCCGCCCTGGCGCTGCCGGCCTCGGCCCGCGAGATCGTGCTCGCCCTCGACCTGTCGGGCAGCATGGAGCGCAAGGACTTCTCCCTCGACGGCGAGACCGTCAGCCGGCTCGCGGCGGTGAAGCGCGTCGGCGCCGAGTTCATCCGCCGCCGGGCCGGCGACCGCATCGGCCTCGTCGAGTTCGCCGATCAGGCCTACGTCGCCGCCGCCCCCACCTTCGACACGGCGGCGGTCGCCCGCACCCTGGAGGAGGCGACGATCGGTCTGGTCGGGCGCTCCACCGGCATCGGCGACGGGCTCGGCCTCGCCCTCAAGCGGCTCGCGCCGGCCCAGGTGGCGAATGCGGAGGGCGGCGGTCCGCCCCCCTCCCGCGACAAGGTCGTGGTGCTGCTCTCGGACGGCGCCAACAATGCCGGCCAGACCGCGCCCAAGGACGTGGCGGCTCTGGCAAAAGACCTCGGCGTGCGCGTCTACACCATCGCGCTCGGGCCGATCGACATGGCCGACAACCCGAACAACGAGCAGGACGTGGTCGATGTCGAGACCCTTCGGGCCATGGCCGAGACCAGCGGCGGCCGCGCCTTCCGCGTGAAGACCACCGACGACCTGGAGGCCGTCGCCAACGCCATCGACGAACTGGAGGGAGGACGGGCCAAGGCGCCGCCGCTGCCCCTGCGGCGCGACCTCTGGCCGTGGCCGGCGGCGCTCGCCTTCCTGTGCGCCTGCGGGCTTCTGGCGACGCGGCGCAGAATATGATCGAATCCCTCACCCTCCTGCGCCCGCTCTGGTTCCTGGCGCTTCCCGTCGTGGCCGTGCTGGCTCTGCGCGCGGCGTGGCGCTCGGCGCCGCTGGGCGATTGGAGCAAGGCGGTCGATCCCCACCTGATGGCGCTGTTCGCCCGAAGCGGCGCCCTGCTCGGGGGACGGCGACAGGCCAACCTCGCCGCCGCGCTCGCCGCGGGCATCCTGGCGCTGGCGCTCACCGGGCCGGCGGTCGAGCGGCCGGAAGCGGCGACCTTCCGCAACCTCGATGCCACGGTGGTCGTGCTCGACCTATCCCGCTCCGTCACCGAGGGCGGGCGCTTCAAGGAGGCGCGGCAGGCCGCGCAATCCGTGGCGGAGGCCGCGGGCACCCGCTCGCTGGCGCTGATCGTCTTTGCCGGCGACGCCTACACCGCCCTCTCGCCCACCAACGACCGCGAGACGCTGGCCACCACTCTATTCGCCCTCGATGCCGACACCGTGCCCGACCGCGGCAGCCATCCGGAGCGCGGGCTGGCGCTCGCCCGTCGGACGCTCGCCGAGGCCAATGTCGTCGCCGCCGACGTGGTGCTGATCTCCGACGGCGACGGAATCGGGCAGGCCGCCGAGCGCGAGGCCGCCGCGATAAGGGACAAGGGCTGGCAGCTCCACGCCCTGTTCGTGCCGGCCGCCAAGGCACTGCCGCCCGGCGCGCCGCGCCCCGACCGGGCCGCCCTCGACCGGCTCGCCGGGGCCGGCGGAGGCCGTGCCGCCGACATCGACAGCCCGCAGGCGGTGCTCGACCGCGTCGGCGCCTCGACCGCGCAGCATCTCGCTGCGGGCGGCTTCGGCGTGCTCGCCTTCGCCGATTTCGGCCGCTGGCTGCTGCTGTTGGCGCTGGTGCCGGCCCTTCTCCTGTTCCGTCGGAGCGCATGATGGTGGCGCCCGCTCCTTCCCGGCTCTTTGCCGGAGCGACGCCCCTCCGGCGGGCGCTTCCCATCGCCTTCCCGCGCAACTGGCGGCGGCTCGCGCGCATTGCCGGCCTCGCGCTCGCGGGAATCGGCATCCTCGGCCTGCTGCTCGTGTCGGAGCCGCGCACGACGCTGGGCCGCTTCCTGATGGCGGTCGGGCTGCCGAGCGCGGCCCTCCACGTGTTCGAGGTGCCCGCCTGGCGGGCCGCCGCCCTCTACGAGGCCGGGCGCTACGGCGAGGCGATTCCGATGTTCCGGGCGCAGGGCAAGCGCGGCGCCTACAACCTCGGCAACGCGCTCGCCCGATCCGGCGACCTCAAGGGCGCGCTCGACGCCTACGACGAGGCGCTGACCTACAATCCGCGCGACGCCGACGCGCAGGCCAACCGCTCGCTGATCGCGAGGGCGCTGGAAGAGGAGATCGACCGCGGCAAGGGCGGCGGCATCGCCAACGCCTCGGCCCAGTATGGCGCCCGCTACAACAACACCGCCAACCAGGACCAGAACGACGACATCCGCGCCACCTCCAGCGGCGAGGGTCTGGCCGGCAACAAGGAGGCGAGTTCGTCCGCCTCGCTGCCCGGCACCAGCCCGGTGGCACGGCGCGGCAAGGCGGAGCAGCAGGCGATCGATTCCGGCAAGGGTCAGGCCCGCGGCTCGGCGAGCGACGCGGCCGGCCGCGGGCGCCAGGGCGCCGGCTCGGCCATGGTCGCCGCCGCGCCCGAGCGCGAGGCCCGGCGGGTGACGAAAAGCTTCGAGGCCCACGAGATTCATCCCGACCGGCTCTGGCTCCAGACCCTGCCGGACGAGCCCGGCCGCTTCCTGAAGCTGCGCCTCAAGGCCGAGCAGGCCCGCCGCATCGAGGCCGGCACCGCCATCCCGGGAGGCAGCAACCCGTGGTGATTCTTTTCGACGTTCTCCGGCGCCGCGCGAACACCCCTCTCCCCTCTGCGGGGGAGGGTGCCTGCGGAGCAGGCGCGAAAGGGGCCGGCTCAGGTCTCTCCGGAAAGGGCGCTCCCCTCACCCGACCCGCTTCGCGGGCCACCCTCTCCCGCAGAGGGGAGAGGGGAGTGTTGGCGGCGCTCTGCCTCATCCTGCTGGCCGTCCTCACGCCCGCCCGCGCCATCGAGCCCGGCGACCTCACCCTCACGGTGACGCCCGACCTCCCCAACGGGACCCAGCCCTATGCCCGCGAGATGGTGCTGCTGCGCCTGCGCGGCGTCTACCGCACGCAGATCCTGCTGGAGGAGATGCGCCAACCGCCGCTGGTCAACTTCTCCTGGACGCAGCTCGGCCGCGACCATTGGGGCCGCACGCGGCTGCCCGACGGTCAGATGGCGCTGGAATTCGAGCGCACCATCGCGATCTTCCCCCAGCATACGGGGACCTTCACCATCGATCCGTTCATCCACCGCCTCACCATCAACGACGGGGGCGAGCGCAAGCAGATCGACGTCCGCTCGGAGCCCGTGCCCTTCCCGGTCGCGGCCTGGACCGGGGCGACCGGCGGCCCCGACGCGGCCGAGCCCTGGTGGCTGCCGGCGCGGGACGTGTCGATCACCGATTCCTGGGATCCCGACCCGGAGACGCTGAACAAGGGCGACACGGCCCGCCGGATCGTCACGGTCGAGGCGCAGGGCATGCTGGCCGAAGGGCTGCCGCCGCGCCCGGTCATGCGCACCCGCGGCATCATCACCTTCGCCGGCCCGGTGAAGCGCGAGACCATCATCACGCCCTCCGGCCCGGTGGCGCGGGCGACCTACCAGTGGGACATCAAGAAGGGCGTGTCGGAGGTGATCCCGCTCGACGCGATCAAGATCCCCTGGTTCGACACCCTCACCCGCACCCAGCGCGAGGCCGAGATTCCGGCCCGCCAGATCGGCGGCGGCCTCGCCGACCGGGAGGAGGATCTCAAGGCGGCGGCTCCCGCGTCCTGGCCGGTGCTGGCCGCGGCATCACTTGCCGCCTTCGGCCTCGGACTCGCGCTGATCGGCTTCCGCACCGGCCCCGGCCGCCGTCGCCTCGACCGCGGGCAGGCCCGCGCCCTGCGCCTCGCCGCAGCCTCGGGCGACGCGGCGGCGTTCCGGGCGGCGCTCGGCCGCGCCGAGCAGGCGCAGCCGGATCTCGCCGCACTCTGGCGGGGAGAGCCCGATCTGGCGCGCGACATCGCCGGCCTCGACCGGCGGGTCTTCGGTCAGGCGTCGCAGAGCGAGAGCCCGGTCGATCTGCCCGGCCTCGCCCGGCGTCTCGCCCGACCCCGGCGACCCGGCCCGTCCGCGGCGCTGGCGCCCGAACCCCGCCTCGCTCCCCTCGACGGACCGGTCGCGCAAACTTGACCGCTCGCCGCTGAACGGCCCTCTTCGGTCCCGGTTGGGCCCTAGACCGGTCCCGCGAGGCCGGAGACCCGTGCGCGAGGCTGGACGTGAACGCTGCGAGCCCGATTCCCTACCACCCCTCGGTCGAGCAGCCGCGCACCGACGAGGCCGACATCCACGCGCAGATGCTCGCGACCTTCGCGAAGATCCAGGAGACCACGTTCAAGGATTACGGGCGGGCGGTGCGGGGTGTTCACGCCAAGGCGCACGGCCTGCTGGTCGGCCGGCTCGACATCCTGGACGGCCTGCCTCCCGAACTGGCGCAGGGGCTGTTCGAGAAGCCCGGCTCCTACAAGGCCGTCCTTCGCTTCTCCACCAATCCCGGCGACATCCTCGACGACAGCGTCTCGACCCCGCGCGGCCTCGCGCTGAAGATCGTCGGCGTCGAGGGAGAGCGCCTGGAGGGTGCGGAGGGGACGAGCCAGGATTTCGTGATGGCCGACGCGCCCGCCTTCACGGCGCCGGACGACGCCGCCTTCCTCAAGAGCCTGAAGCTCCTCGCCGCGACCACGGACACGCCGCAGGTGTTCAAGAAGGCGTTCTCCGCCATCCTGCGCGGCGTCGAAACGGTGCTCGAAGGTCTCGGCACCCAGAGCCCGACCCTGATCGCGATGGGCGGCCACCCGGAGACGCACATCCTCGGCGAGACGTTCTACAGCCAGGTTTCCCTGCGCTGGGGTGCCTACGTCGCCAAGGTCGCGGTCGCACCGGTCTCGCCCGCGCTGACGGTGCTCACGGGCGCGAGCCTCAACGTCAACGGTCGGCCCAACGGCCTACGCGAGGCGGTCACCGCCTTCTTCGCCGAGAACGAGGGCGTGTGGGAGCTGCGGGCGCAGCTGCGCACCGACGAGGAGACGATGCCGGTCGAGGACGCCTCGCAGCCCTGGCCGGAAGACCGGAGCCCCTACGTCGCGGTGGCCCGCCTGACCGTGCCGCGCCAGGACGCCTGGAGCGAGGACAAGATGCGGCGGATCGACGACGGTCTGGCCTTCAACCCCTGGCACGCACTCGCCGCGCATCGGCCGCTCGGCGCGATCATGCGCGCCCGCCGGGTCGTCTACCCCGCCTCCGCCCGCTTTCGGGCCGAGCATAACGGGTGCCCGATCCACGAGCCGGGCGCCGGCTTCGCCGCAGAGGCGTGACGGGGCCGGCGCGCAAAAACCGTTGAAGTCAGCGGGCTTTCGTTTCCTTCAGAGGAGGAGACCTGCGCCGATCGGGCTGCGCCGGACGCCGGCTTGGTCTACGGCCTCGATCCGGACGTGGGCCGGAAACCGGGAGTGAGACGTGTCCGCCAGACAGGCCGGAGAAGCGGTAGGACCGGTCGCCCGCGATCCGCGGCGCCTCGTGGGCATCGCCCTGATGTGCATCGCCCCGGTGTTCTTCGCCGGCCTCGACGCCACGGGCAAGGTGCTGGCGGGGACGGGCGTCGATCCGCTGCTCACCACCTTCATGCGCTACGCCGTCAACGTCACGCTGGTGACGGCCTTCATCAATCCGGTGACGCGGCCGGGCGTGTCCCGCTCCCGGCGCCTGCCGCTGCAGATCCTGCGCTCGCTGCTCCTGTTCGGCTCGACCGCCCTCAACTTCCTGGCCCTGCGCTCGCTCCAGCTCGCCGAGACGATCTCGATCCAGTTCGCCGCGCCGCTCACCGTCGCGCTGCTCGCCGGTCCGCTGCTGGGCGAATGGTCGTCGCGGATGCGGCTCGCGGCGGTGGCAGCGGGCTTCGTCGGCGTCCTCGTCATCGTGCGGCCGGACGCGCTGGTGGCCAAGCCGGCCATCCTGTTCAGCCTCGGTGCGATGCTCTGCTACGCGATCTACGTGATCGTGACGCGCAAACTCGCGGCCTACGACTCGACCGCGACGACAATGTTCTACACCGGACTCGGCGGCCTCGCCGTGATGAGCCCGCTCCTGCCCTGGATCTGGACGGCGCCGGCCTCCGGCACGGTCTGGGCGATGCTGATCGCGGTCGGGCTGTTCGGCACGATCGGGCACTGGCTGCTCGTGCTGGCCCATGCGCGGGCGCCGGCGAGCCTGCTCGCGCCCTTCATCTACACGCAGATCCTGTGGTCGGTCCTGCTGGGCTACCTGCTCTTCGGCGACATGCCGAGCCTCTGGACCATGCTCGGCGCCGCGATCATCGTCGCCTCGGGCCTCGCCCTCCTGGGGGAGGATGCCCTGATGCGCCGGCACGCGCGGCGGAGGGAGCCCCCTCCCCCGCGCGATGGCGCTGCGAGCCGGCCTCAGCGATAGCGGCGATGATGGCGGCGGTGATGATGGTCGTGGCGGTGCGAGCGCATCCGGGTGCGGTAGGCGCGCCGGCCGGGATCGATGCCGAGCACGCCGTTCACACCGCCCACCGCGCCGCCGACGGCGCCGCCCACGATCCCGCCGATCGGTCCGGCGACGCGATCGCCCTCGGCCGCACCGCGGCGCATGCCGCCCGGAATACCCTGGGCCTGAGCCTCACCGGCGATGGGCAGGAGGCACAGCATCAAGCCTGCGGCGGCGATGGCGAGACGTCTCATGGCGGAGATTCCTCATTTGTTATCCGGACTTAACCAGCGCTACGCGCGAGCGGGACGCGACTGGATGCCAGCCAACGAAGCGTAGCCCTTGCCGGTTCCGAGCGACCGGGGCGCCATCCCCAAGTTCCGGCCTTGGGTTTCAGCCTTGTGTTCTGCTCCCGCACCTCTGCTGCGCATGCGGGAGGCGCCATCCCCGGCTGGAGCATCCTCCCGAAAGGTGGTTTGCGGCTTTCGGAAAAGATGATGCAAAAACAAAAGCCCAGCGCATCGTGCTGGATCCGATATCCAGCACGATGCGCTGGGAGGGCCGCCAACGCTCCAGGGTTGAAACAGAAAAGCCGGCCCCTGCGGAGGCCGGCTTCCTCAACTCTTGTCGGCCCCTGCGAGCGGCGGCCGGTCAGGTCTGCTGCGTGCGCCGGGGACGGACCTGCCAGCGCTCGAACGCCTCGGTCACGTCCTCATCGCGGCCCGGCTCCTGCGGGTTGCGGATCGCCGCACCCAGCGCCTTCGAGAGGCTCTCGATGACGTCGTCGATGCGTGCATCCGGCGCAAGCCGCTCACCGGCTTCGGCGGCGGGCTTCGGAGCTTCGGCATGCTCGGCCGCCGTCTGAGGCTCGTCCGACTTGGCCGCCTCGACCGACTCGGAGTGCGCCGGCTCCTCCTCCTCGGCGGGCACCGCCGGCTCGGTCGCCGGCTCCTCGGCCCGGGTCTCTTCGGCCGGCGCGTGCTCCGCCTTGGGCGCCTCGGGAGCGGGCTCCACTTCGGCCGCGGCCGGGAGGGGCTCTTCGGCGGCCTGAGACTGCTCCTCCGACTTAGTCTCGGCCGACGTCGCAGGCTCCGCCACGGCCGCGGCGAGGAGCGCCTCCGGGATCGGAGGGTGACGCGGCGGCTCGGGCGAGCGCGGCGGGACCGAATTGTCCCGAGACGGCGTCACCGGCTTCGACGGGGAGAAGGGCGGGCGATTGGAGCCGAAGCGCGGCTCGATCAGGTCGAGCACCGCGTCCAGAGCGGCGTTGCTGAGGGGGATGTCGCCGGGGGTCGGGACGCCGGTCAGCGCGATCGACTGGCCGTCATAGGCCTTGTCCGTCGTCACCTCGGCGCCGAACCAGACCGGCGGCGTGAAGCCCTGGGCGGCGGCCGCGTCGGGGAAGACGAGGCTGACAATGTCGAGGCCTGACGGGCGCACGTAGCGATCGACCAGCGCCTCGACCGAGCCGCCGAGGGAAACCGTGGTGCGCTCGTAGACGGCCCGGCCCTGGCAGACGTCGAGCAGCGCGTCGCCGTGGGCGCGCGGTACCTCGGTGCGCTCCTCGGCCATCGCGCCCTCGGCTCCGGTCATCAGCACGAGGAAGCAGTTGGTGCCCTGCAGGCGGACGAACGAGGTCCGCCCGGCCTGCGGCGCGAAGTAGCCCTCGGTGACGCGGGATCCGCCCCGCTCCTTCCGCAGGAGGCGGACCAGAGAGGGCGCCACGAGAAACCGGCGAACGACACTCATTCACTTCCCTCCGCGGGTCGGCATGCACCGGTCCGGGACCGGCCCGGACGCTCGGCCTTCGGGAAACCGATCCGGAGCGGGATCGGCGGCCGCCCACCGTATCGGACAGGGGCGGTTCGCGAAGACCGGGGCGTTAACCTCTTCTTCAAGGGACCTTCATGGCGAAGTGTTGAGCCCGAAACAACCGCGCGGCAAGCCTGGAGGCAGAAAAGGCGTGGAATTCATGGGACGAAGCCCATGGATTCCGCTGGGTTCAACCCTCCGGCTCGAAGCCGAGGGCGACGCCGTTCATGCAGTAGCGCAGCCCCGTCGGCGCCGGTCCGTCCTCGAAAACGTGCCCGAGATGCCCCTTGCAGCGGGCGCAATGCACCTCGGTGCGGGTCATCCAGTGGCTGCGGTCGACCTGCGTCTCGACCGCACCGTCGAGCGGCGCGAAGAAGCTCGGCCAACCGCTGCCCGACTCGTACTTGGTGCCGCTCTCGAACAGCGGGGCGCCGCATCCGGCGCAGAAGAAGGTCCCGGAGCGCTTCTCGGCGTTGAGGCCGCTCGTGCCGGCCCGCTCGGTGCCGTGCTCGCGCAGCACGCGATATTGTTCAGGTGTCAGCGTCGCGCGCCACTCGTCTTCCGTACGAAGTCCGGGATCTTGCCCGATGACGTCGGATCCGGCCATTGTCGCGTTCCTCGGTTCGTTTCTCATTCGGCAAGATGGTGCCGGGCACCGCTTGTCACGAGTGCGACCCTGTCGCGCAAGAACCGATGATATGTTGTCCGAACCTCAGGCCGCCGCGCCCACGGTGTCGGCCATGCGCGCGCCGCGCTGTCCCAGCGGCTTCTGCGGGCTCGTGGTCGAATCGCGGGCGGTCTGGTGCTCGATCTCGGCGTTGATCTCGCCGCCGAGCAGCACGATCGTCGCCGAGATCCAGATCCAGGTCATGAAGCCGATCACCGCGCCGAGCGAGCCATAGGTCTCGTTGTAGTTGCCGAAATTGGCGACGTACCAGGAGAACAGGATCGATGCGACGAGCCAGAGCAGGCCCGCCACCACGCTGCCCGCGCCGACCCAGCGCCAGCGCGCCCGCTCCCGGCTCGGGCCGTAGCGGTAGAGCACGGCGAGCCCGCCGAGCAGGACGAGGAGCAGCACCGGCCAGCGCGCCATGGCGATGAGGCGGGCGCCGTCGCCGAGGCCGAGGAAGTTGAATACCACCGGCAGCACGACGATCGACATCAGCGCCAGGATGATGAACAGCAGGGCGCCCGCGGTGAAGGTGAGCGAGCGGACGTTAAGCCAGAAGAAGTTGCGCTTCTCCTCCTCCTCGTAGACCACGTTGAGCGCATCGAACATCGCCTTCATGGCGGCGTTGGCGCTCCACAGCGACAGCGTCAGGCTGGTGAAGAAGGTGAAGCCGAGCGCGCCTCCGCCCTTGGCGGCGATCCGCTTGACCTGCTCGCCGATGATGTCGATGGCGCTCTCCGGCAGCACGCCGTGCAGCGTGGCGAGGTGGACGTTGATCGTGTTCACATCGGCCACCAGCCCGTAGCAGGTGACGAGCGCGGCGATCGCCGGAAACAGCGACAGCAGGGTGTAGAAGGTCACGCCCGCCGCCACCGAGAGCACCCGGTCCTTGTTGAATTCCAGGTAGACCCGCGTGGCGATGTCCCACCAGCCGGGAGACGGGATCTCGCCGGGATGGTCGGCGGCACGCCCGCGGTCCTGCTGCGTCGCCGCCACCCAGCGGGCGGAACGGCCTTCGTGGGAATGGGCGCCGCCGTTGTGCTCCTTCGCCTCCGGCTGCTCCGGCGGCTCCTCGTCGGGCCGGCGCCGGGGCGCGGCGGCGAGCGCGACCAGAGCCGCGCCCATCATCAGGGTCCAGAGCACGGAGGCCATGCCCTCCGCAGGGGAACGGGGCGGGGTCGGGGGAGAGGACGGCATCGCTCGGCGGGGTCGGGCGCACGCGCCTTGAGGGACGCGCCTTGAGTGAGACGCGGTTCAACCCCGGATCAGGCTTGGCCGTTCCCTCGAAGCCGGATCATCCCCCGATAAGATCCGGGTCGGATCGGGCGATGAGGCGGCCGTCAGCCGCCCTCGCGCTCCGGCAGCGGCGCCTCGACGGTGAGAACGAGGCCGCGGGCGCGGTAATCGATCTTGGCCTCGCCGCCGAACTCGGCGGCCAGCACCCGCTCGATCATCCGCGTGCCGAAGCCGACCCGGGATGGCTTCTCGACCGGTGGACCGTCGAGTTCCTCCCAGCGCATCAGCAGGCGCTTGGGCGCCGTCCCTTCGATTTCCCAGTTGAGGATCACCCGGCCCGAATCGTTCGAGAGGCCGCCGTACTTCACCGCATTGGTGGCGAGTTCGTGCAGGGCCATCACCATGGCGAGGGTCAGGCGGGAGGTGAGGCGCACCTCCGGCCCGCCGACCCGGATGCGGTTGCGCGGGCTGACCCGGAAAGGCTGCAGGGCGCTCTCCACCGCCTCGGCCAGGGTCACGCCGGCGGTCGCCTCCGACGTCAGGATGTCGTGGGCGGTGGCGAGCGAGTTGAGGCGCGCATCGAGCGTGCGGCGGGCGTCGTCCAGGGAGGCGGCGTTGCGCAGGGTCTGGTGGGCGATCGACTGGACCGTGGCGATGGAGTTCTTCACCCGGTGCTTCATCTCGGCGGCGAGCAGGGCGCGCTGCTCATCGGCCCGCTTGCGTTCGGTCACGTCGAGCGAGATGCCGGCCATGGAGAGCGGCGCCCCGTCCGCCCGGTAATAGGCCCGGCCGCGCAGCTGCACCCAGCGCACCTCGCCGCAGGGCGCCGAGACGCGGTGCTCGACGTCGTAATCGGACCGGCGATCGATGGCGGCCTTCATCGCCGCCTGCATCCGTTCGCGATCCTCCGGCACCACGGCCTCGACGAGATCGTCGTAGGTGAAGGGCTCGCCCAGAGGACGGCCGAAATTCTGCTTGCACAGGTCCGAGGCGACGAGGCGGCGCTCGGCGAGGTCGAGGCTCCAGGCGCCGAGCCGGCCGGCCGCCAGCATGAATTCGAGGCGATGCTCGCTGCGGGTGAGGTCGTCGTTGCGGCGCTCGACCTCCTGTTCCAGGGCGTCGCGGTCGCGCTGGAGACGCACCATGCGGTCGCGCTCCAGGGTGACGTCGAACTGCGAGGCGAAGAAGTAGGTGAGTTGCCCCTCGTCGTCGAAGACCGGCGAGATCAGGAGGCGGTTCCAGAACACCTCGCCGCTCTTCTTGTGGTTCAGCAGCTCGAGCTCGATCGGCACCCGCCGCTCGATCGCGTCGCGGATGCGCGCCACATCGCGCGGATCCGTCTCCGTCCCCTGCAGGAAGCGGCAGTTGCGGCCGAGGATCTCGTCGCGGCCGTAGCCGGTCAGCTTGATGAAGGCCTCATTGACGAAGATGATCGGGTTGTCGGCCCGGTGCGGGTCGGTGATGAGCATCGGCATCCGCGTCGCCTTGACGGCGGCGGCGAACGGATCGGAGCTGTCGGAGACGCGGACCAGCTCGGCAGCGATCCGGTCCTGCTCGGTACTGCTGGTCACGTTCGAAGAAAACTCCGCGGTTCGGACAAGACACACACCGCGGGCTCGCAGCGGCCGATGTGCCGCCGGGACGGCTCACCCCCGGAACCATGCGGCCCGCTCTTATCACCGGCACGGCGAAGCATCGCATCACAGGCTTGAGAGCGCCAGGGCCGCGAGTGCGCGCCGTGTCGGTTCAGGAAGACCCGGCGGCGGTCGCTCCGCCCCACGCTTGACCGCCCGCGGCCACAACCGTCACGAGGCCGGCCGTCAGCCGCGATAGAGGTCGGCATGGGCCTCGCGCAAAAGATTTTTCTGCACCTTGCCCATGGCGTTGCGGGGCAATTCGGCCGCGAACAGCACGCGCTTGGGGCACTTGTACTTGGCCAGACGGCCCTCCAGGGCCGCGAGGACCGACGCCTCGTCGGGTGCGCCCTCGCCCGGCACCACCACCGCCGTCACCCCCTCGCCGAAATCGGGATGGGCGAGACCGATCACCGCGGATTCGACGACGCCCGGAAGCGCGTCGATCTCGGTCTCGATCTCCTTGGGATAGACGTTGTAGCCGCCGGTGATGATGAGGTCCTTGCCGCGGCCGACGATGTGAACGTAGCCGTCGCGGTCGATCTTGCCGAGATCGCCCGTGATGAAGAACCCGTCCACCTTCAGCTCGGCGGCGGTCTTCTCCGGCATGCGCCAGTAGCCCTGGAACACGTTCGGGCCCTTGACCTCGATCATCCCGACCTCCTCGGGGCCGAGCGGCGCGCCGGTCTCGGGCTCGACCACGCGCAGCGTCACCCCCGGCAGCGGGAAGCCGACCGTGCCGGCCCGCCGCGCGCCCTCGTAGGGGTTCGAGGTGTTCATGTTGGTCTCGGTCATGCCGTAGCGTTCGAGGATGGCGTGTCCGGTGCGCTGCTGCCACTCCCGATGCGTCTCAGCCAGGAGCGGCGCGGAGCCCGAGACGAACAGGCGCATGCGAGCCGCCACCTCCCGGTCGAGGCCGGGCTCCTTCAGGAGGCGGGTGTAGAAAGTCGGCACCCCCATCATCACGGTGGCCCGCGGCATCAGCTCCAGGATCTTCTTCGCATCCAGCCGCGGCAGGAACAGCATCGTGCCGCCGGTGGCCAGAACGATGTTGGTGGCCACGAACAGCCCGTGGGTGTGGAACACCGGCAGGGCGTGGATCAGCACGTCCCGCTCGGTGAAGTGCCAGTACTGCGCGAGCGTCAGGGCGTTCGATGCCAGGTTGTCGTGGCTCAGCATGGCGCCCTTGGAGCGCCCGGTCGTGCCCGAGGTGTAGAGGATCGCGGCGAGGTCGTCGGGTCCGCGCACGACGTCGGCGAAGTCGGGCGCCGCCGCGTCGGCGGCCTCGGCCATGCTGCCGTGCCCGGCGGCGTCGAGGGTGCGCAGTTGCGGGACGCCGGCCTGCGCGGCGACCGCCGACAGGTCGGCCTCGCGGGCCGGGTCGCACACGAACAGCGCCGGCTCCGCGTCGCCGAGGAAGTAGGCGATCTCGGGTCCGGTATAGGCGGTGTTGAGCGGCAGGAAGACTGCGCCTGCCCGCACCGCGCCGAGATAGAGGAAGATCACCTCGGCACTCTTCTCGACCTGCACCGCGACCCGGTCGCCGGGCTTCACGCCGAGGGTCTGGAGGGCGTTCGCGTAGGCGCCCGAGCGGGCTATCAGGTCGGCATAGGTGTAGCGCGCGCCGTCCGGCGTCTCGATGAAGACCTTGGCGCCCGGCTCGGCCGGACAATGGGTGCGCACGAGGCCGAACAGGTGGTTGACGGTCGGATCGGCCATCGCGGGTTTCCTCAGCAATTGTCCTTCGCCTGATCCTTGCGCCTGATCCGCGTGCCCGATCCCTGCGCCCGATCCTTGCGATGAAATCTTCGCCCTCCGCATTGGCGCGGGCGTGCCCTTCGTTCAAGCGGGAACGATCGGGAAAGATCTTCGGCCGGTCTCAAGCCAGCCGCCCTGTCAGCCTCATTCCCGGGCCGGACGATCCCTTCGGGACCGCGGATCCGGGCTCTGCCCGAGCACCGCCCCCAATCGCCGCGCAGACGGGCCGATCGGTGCTGTCACTCCGTCGGGATGCGACCGACCGAGCAGAGCGTGCGCAGGGCCCCGGCGCTGTCGGTGTAGCAGCTCGCCGACCAACCGTTCTGCTGGATGAAGGATTTGCGGCCCTCGCGCAGGGCGGTCTGGTAGGCGCGGGCCAGGATCGGCTGCACGGTCGCGGCCGGCTCGCCGACGACGAGCTCGGCGGCGATCGTCAGCTCGCGAAAATACTCGGCGGAGGGCGAAGGATCGCTTGAGGAAGCCTGCACGATGGGCTGCGCGCGGCAGGTGAGATCGAGCCGCACCCCGCTCGCCGCCCTCACGTCGATGCTCGGCCCGACCCGACGGCCGGCCTTCTTCGCCCCGGTCGCCTGGGCGATGCGGGCGGCGAGGGCATCGCACGCGTCGGCCTGCGCGGCGGCCGGTGCGACCGGGGACAGAAGAAGCAGGACGGAGAGAAGCGGGCGAAGCATGGCGGCGGTTCAGTCTCGAGGTCGCAAGTCCCGGCCCGTCGCCCCCCCTCGGGTCGTCGGCGGCTCGGGTCGTTGCCGGCCTTCTTAGGATATCGGCCCTGCGATGGCTCGCGCTTTTCCGCGATCGTGCAGGGGTGACATCCTCATCCCCACCTGGCCTCGTGCTCGCCTGTGGATGGTTTCGAGACGCGTCCGAGCCTGCAGAGCCTTGCTCTGTGGACAGGCGCTGTGGACGGATGTGGAGGGCTGGCCGGGCTTGACCCTGGGCGACCCGCAACCGAAACCTGCCCCGCCGCGCCGGAAGACGCGCGGGACAAGAGTAGAGGTGCGAGGATGCCGAAGACGCGGAGCCTGGGACGTTGGCGCCCGACGCGCGCGCCGATCCTGATCGCGCTGGGCCTCGCCCTCGCGGGGCCGGCGGCCCAGGCGCAGGCCCCTTCCCAGGACGATTCCGCCGTGCCGTCGCGACCGGCCCGCACCCGCGCGAAGGCACCGAGCCAGCCGGTCCAGCCGATCCAGATCTGGGATGCGCGCATCGAGGGCGGCAACCTGCAGATCACCGGCAGCGTGCGCAGGAGCGGCGTGACGGTGATCCTCGACGACGACATCTCCGTCCTCTCCGACCGGCGCGGACGCTTCGAGTTCCGTCTGCCCTACCGGCCCGCGACCTGCGTCGCGGTGATCAAGGCCGGCGAGGACGAGCGCGAGGCGGTGGTCGCCAACTGCGCGCCGGAGGGACCGGCCGGTAAGGCGGGCGAGCCCGGTCCGGCCGGGCCGCAGGGCAATGCCGGAATCCAGGGCCCGCCCGGTCCCGCGGGTTCCGCGGGGACGAAGGGAGAGGCCGGCCCGAAGGGCGAGGCGGGGCCGCAGGGTGCGGCGGGCCCGGCCGGGCCGCCCGGACCCAGGGGGGAACAGGGCCCCAAAGGCGCGCAGGGTCCGGCGGGCGAACGCGGCCCCAGGGGTGAGGCGGGCGCGAAAGCCGAGGCTGCCGCGACGGTGCCGGCCCCGTTCCGCGTCGTCCGGGCACGGGCCTGCACCGAGGCGGGCTGCACGCTCGGCTGCGATGCGGGCGAGGTTCTGGCCTCCGCCACCTGTCAGACCGGCGGCGCGGCAACCCTGGAGGGGGAAACCAAGGCGTCGTGCCCGGCCGGCAGCGGCGGCATGGTCGGGATCTGCGCCCGGCCCTGAGCGGGGCTCAGCCCGGTCCCTCGAGCCAGGCGAGCATCCCCTTCGCCGCCGCCCGGCCGCTGGCGAAGGCAGCCTGGAGCAGGTAGCCGCCCGTCGGCGCCTCCCAGTCGAGCATCTCGCCGGCCACGAAGAGGCCGGGCCGCGCCCGCAGCATGAAGTGCGCGTCGAGTTCGGCGAAGGCGACGCCGCCGGCGGTCGAGATCGCCCGCGCGATCGGAGCCGGCGCGACGAGCCGCAGGGGCGCGGCCTTGATCGCCGCCGCCAGCGCCTTCGCCTCCGCCGGCAGGGCGTTGGCGTGCGCCTCGCGCAGCAGGCCGATGGCGGCCGGGCTGAGCGAAGCCGCCTTGCGCAGACGGGTGGAAAGGCTTTCGCCGGACCGGCTTCGGACGAGACGCGCCGTCAGCGCCGCCGCGTCGAGATCCGGGCGGAGGTCGAGGCTGAGCTCGGCGGCGCCGTCGCGCTCGACCGCCTCGCGGATCGGCCGCGACAATGCGTAGATCACGCCGCCCTCAAGGCCGTCCGCCGTGGCGACGGCTTCGCCGCGCGCGCTCGCCTCGCCGATGCGCGCGGCGAGGCGCTTGAGCGGCTCGCCGGCGAAGCGCTGCGCGAAATGCGCCGACCACGCGACGCGGAAGCCGACATTGGCGGGTTTGAGCGGCGCGACGCTCACGCCGTTCCGCTCCAGCAGCGGAACCCAGGCTCCGTCCGATCCGAGCCGCGGCCAGCTCGCGCCGCCGAGCGCGAGCACGGTCGCCCGCGGCCGGACGGTCCGCGGGCCGTCCGGCGTCTCAAAGGTGAGCGCGCCCTCCTCCAGGCCGACGAGCCGGTGCCGGGTGCGGATCGCGACGCCGAGCGCTTCGAGACGGGCGAGCCAGGCGCGCAGCAGCGGCGAGGCCTTGAAGCTCTCCGGAAAGACCCGGCCGCTCGATCCGACAAAAGTCTTCTGGCCCAGCCCCTCGCACCATGCCCGGAGGGCCTCCGGCGGATAGTCCGCGACAGCGGCCGGCAGGCGCGGGTCGACCGGGGCATAGCGCGCCAGGAAGTCCGGCAGCGGCTCGGAATGGGTCAGATTGAGCCCGCCGCGCCCGGCGATGAGCAGCTTGCGGCCGACCGACGGCATGCGCTCGTAGACCGTGACGTGCCGCCCCGCCTCGGCGAGCCGCTCCGCCGCCGCGAGCCCCGCCGGCCCGCCGCCGACGATGGCGATTCCGTTCTCTCGATCCGCTTCCATGATCCGCGGCAGGGCCCCGTGCGGCCGGCGCTGTCAAGCGGCACAGGCCGGAAAAGCGGCAACTCGCTGTGCGGGTGAAGAGCCGGGATGAAAATCGCGCTGCCCTTGATTCGACGCGATCTCCTCTCTAACTGCGCGGCATCGGCTGCGGGCCCCTCTGGCGGAACGCGCACCGTACCCCTCGCGACGCCCCCGGTTTTCCGGTGAGGCCCACCGTCCGCCGGCTCGGCGGCCCGTTCGGGAGGGATGCGGCAGACGCCTCCGCGATGTCGGAGCCGATGCTCTCCCGAAAGTGAAGCATCCGGTCCCGCGCGATGATGATGGAATTTCTCACCCACGAGTGGCTCGGCAAGCCCGTCTGGATGTGGCTCGGCTTCCACGCCCTGGTGGCCGGCCTGCTGGCCTTCGATCTCGGCCTGCTCCACCGCGACAAGAACCATGAGATCGGCGTGAAGGAGAGCCTGCTCCTCACGGCCTTCTACTTCACCCTCGGTCTCGCCTTCGGCGGCTGGATCTGGTGGATGCTCGGGTTCGACCCGGCCCAGGAATACGTGACCGGCCTCGTGATCGAGAAGTCGTTGTCGATGGACAACGTCTTCGTGATCGCGGTGATCCTCACCTCGCTCGGTGTGCCGCGGGCGGCGCAGCACCGGGTGCTGGTCTGGGGCATCCTCGCCGCGGTGCTGCTGCGCGGCCTGATGATCGGGCTGGGCTCGGCCCTGGTCCAGCAGGCGCACTGGGTGCTCTCGATCTTCGCCGCCTTCCTGATCTACGTCGGCCTCAAGATGCTCTTCTCCAAGGAGGAGGAGGAGCAGGATGTGCGGAACAGCGCCTCGATGCGCCTCCTCAAGAAGTGGGTGCGCGTCACCGAGAAGCCGGAGGGCCAGCACTTCATCGTCCGCAGGCCGGACCCGAAGACGGGCAAGACCGTGCGCTGGCTGACGCCGCTCGCCGTGGCCCTGGTGCTCGTCAACATCGCGGACGTGATCTTCGCCGTCGACAGCGTGCCGGCGATCTTCGCGATCACGACCGACCCGTTCATCGTCTACACCTCGAACATCTTCGCCATTCTGGGCCTGCGCGCGCTCTACTTCGCACTCGCCGCGATGGTGGACCGCTTCGCCTACCTGAAGACGGCGCTCGCCCTCATCCTGCTCTTCATCGGCGCCAAGATCGTGGTCGCCGACACGCTCGAACTCGTGCACCTGCCGCCGTGGGTCTCGCTCGTCGTCACCCTGGTCCTGCTCACTCTCGGCGTCGTCTACAGCCTGTGGCGCACCCGCAAGGCGGCCGAGCCGGAGAACCAGAAGCCTCCGGCGGAGATCGCGCATCGGACCTGAGGCCGCGACGGCCCGCGCGAGCGGGCCTTCCCGATCCGGCACGCTTCGCCGGCTGGGGGCCGGACGGTTCGTTCACGATCTTGCGTGATGATGCCGGCAGGCCGGGGAACCGGCCGCGTTCCCAGCGTTTTCGGGCCCGACCATGCGGCGTTTCCTGACCGGCGGCATCAAGGCGATCCTGGCCATCGCCGTCCTCTCCACCGCCGCCCATTGGGCGATGCGCGTCCAGCGCGAGCCCGCCTCGCCGGCCCTGCCGGTGGCGGCGCTCGCCGATCCGGTCACCACCGGCTCGATCGCCCCGCGAAAGGGCGAACGCCCGTCCCCGGAAGCGGCGGTCGTGCCGGCGAGCCTCGGCGGGCTCGACCAGGACCACCTCGCCAAGCTGATGGCCGGCGCCGCCTCGGAGCGGCCCAAGCTGCAGAAGGCCGTCGCCAAGCGCTGATGCGCGGCACCGGGCATCGACCCGGCGCGGATCAAGCACGAAAAAGCCGCCGGCCCGAAGGCCGGCGGCCTTGTCGTTCAAGGGAACAGGCGAAGAGCCCGATCAGGCGGCGAGCTGGCGCGGCTCGTGGCGGCCCTCCTTCACCTCCTCGACGATCTTGGCGCAGAAGGCTTCGAGGTCGCCGGGATTGCGGCTGGTGACGATGCCGCCGTCGGTCACGACCTCCTTGTCCTGCCAGTTTCCGCCCGCGTTGATCACGTCGGTCTTGATCGAGGCGAACGAGGTCAGCGTGCGCCCCTTGACCGCCCCGGCCTCGATCAGCAGCCAGGGGCCGTGGCAGATCGCGGCCACCACCTTGCCGGAGGTGAGGAAGGCGCGCACCACCTCCAGCGCCTTCGGTTCGAGGCGCAGCTTGTCCGGGTTGATCTGCCCGCCCGGCAGGACGAGGGCGTCGTAATCGGCCGGGTTCACGCTCTCGAGGTCGAGATCGACCGGCACGTTCTTGCCCCAGTCGGTCTTGTCCCAGCCGCGGATCGTGTCCTTCGACTGGCGCGATTGCGGGCTGGCCACGGTGACCTTGGCACCGGCCTCCTTCAGCTTGGCCTGCGGTACCGTCAGCTCGCTCTCCTCGAAACCGTCGGTGGCGACGATGAGGATCTTGGCCTCGCGGATATCGGGCATGGCGTCGTCTCCGTTCGTGTCGGGAATTGCCGGGCCAACCGGCCGCTCGGAGTGAGGTTCCGACCGCGGCGATCGCGTCGCACCCGGGCAGGCGACGAGGTGGCAGAGAGAGGAAGGAGGAACGGAACCGGATCAGGAGGCATGTGTTGGACCGCCATTCCCCGAAACGAACGAAGGAGGCGGTCCATGGCCAATCCCGGCATCCCGACCCCCGAACCCACCCCCGGCGGACAGATCCCCGGCGATCTCCCGCCGCCCCCGCAGCCCGACGACCAGCCGGATATCGGTCCGACCGGCCCGCGCACGCCCTACCCGGTCGATGATCCGAACATCGACGAGCCGCGTGGCCCCGGTTCCGAGCCGGATTACCTGCCTGGCGGGCCGACCGATCCCGGGATCCGGCTCTGATTCGAGGCGCATCGCGTCCCGCTCATGCGAGAGCGGGACGCGGCCATCCGATATTACATTTGCGTCACAGCGTTCTAACGCCGCGGGATACTTCCGACCCTGATTCCTTACACGTTTGTGTCGAGACGCAGCCTTCTCAACAACCTCTGCCGGCGCACGCAGAGGCGGTGAGGGATTCATTGTCATGGTCAGGCAAGAATTGGCCGCGTGCGCAAGCATCATGCGCCGACGCCGGGGCAGGCCGGAGGTTTGACTCGACGATGCCGAGGAAGCCGGCCGGCTCTGGCAGGATCAGAACGAGCCGGCCGAGGGGACGGACGTGTGTGAGCGTAGGCCCCGCGGTCCTCAATGACCGCCGTGCGAGGTTCTCACGTCCCGCGGCGCGGCCAGGATCTCGCTGAGGCTGGAGGCCACGTGGCGGGCCTCCTCGTCGGTCAGGCGGAGCTGGAACGGCGGCAGGGCGCCGGCCTGGAGAGCCACCACGGCCTGACCCTGCTCGTCGGTGCCGACCTCGATGGCCGAGGAGGTCACGTCGAGCATGGCGACCTCCTCGTCGCCGTTCTCGTCGGGCAGATCGACCTCGCCGTCATCGTCGATGGCGGTGAGGAGTTGGCCGACGGCGCGCACGAGGGCGCGGGCGGCGCGAGCGTCCATGACCACCGCCGTTGATTGGTCGTCCTTCTGGAACGAAAGCTGGATGTTCGCGCCTTCGAGGGAAACCGAGATACCCGCCATGAACCGCCTGACTGAACTGCCTTGAGGGCGGTCCGGTAACCGCCTGGATTGACGTTCATATATGCACCGGCCCCGGGCTTTGTCACAGGGTGGCGGAGGCGGTACTCCGCGTTCCGATCCGGGGCTCCGCGCGAGGCGCCGCGCCGATGGAATCGCATTCTGCCTTGTTAAGGCCGCAACGGCGGCCTACATACAGTCCTGACGGGCGCGGCGAGGCGAAAGGCTTCGATTGATCCGCACATCGCCCGTCATCCCGCAAAATCGGCGGACGCTGCCACGTGCTCGCTTCGAGCAGATGCTTGCGCTTGGCGTGTGAAGAACGAAGGAACTATTCGTGGATACTGGGACTGTTAAGTGGTTCAACGAGACCAAGGGCTACGGCTTCATCCAGCCGGATAACGGCGGCAAGGACGTGTTCGTCCACATCTCCGCCGTCGAGCGGGCCGGCCTGCGCAACCTCGTCGAGGGCCAGAAGATTTCCTACGAGGTTCTGACCGACAAGCGCAGCGGCAAGGACGCGGCCGGCAACCTCCAGGCGGTCTAATCCGCCTCGGGGCCGGTGCAGAACCGGCCCGACCGTGCCGTCTGACCAACGAAGCGGCACCCACCGGCAACGGGGTCCCCGGAACGCGTTTCAGGGGCACCTCACGGCGGGCGCCGCCGACACCTCAAAACAACCAGAAACGACGCCGGCCACGCCGAACTGATGGCGCGGGATCCGGCGAGAAAGAAAAAGCAATGACGTTCGAGTTCCGGCGCCATCAGGGCGCCATATCGCCGGTGACCAACGCGGCGACCTTTCGGGTGGGCAGCCTGGTCGACACGCAGGCGCGCAGCGCGCAGGCCGACCTCAGCCACCTCATCGACCCTTCCTACGAGTATCACTCCCCGCGCGAACTGCGCTGGCACCTCGCCGACCGCCTCGGGATCACCCCGGCCGCCGTGCGACTGAAGGAAGCGGCCTGACCGAACCGGCCTCGCACCCTCCGGAGCGGGGCCATCCCGGCTGTCCTGCCGAAGCGCGACAGCCTCGACGATTTCCTCAGATCAATCCGAGCGCGACCAGCTCGCGCCGCAGGCTCTCGGGCATCTCGGCGACTTCGCCGGCACTGGCCCGGTCGAGGTCGGCCGGCGCATCGCGGGCCTCGAGATAGCGCCAGCCCTGGAACGGGCGGCAGGGACGCGGCGAGACCGGCGTCACCGCCGGATCGAGCACGAGACGGCATCGATCGATCCCATCGCTTCCCGTGACCTGCTCGATGGCACGGATCGACTGGCGGCAGGTCAACGTCCCCTTCATCACCCAGTAGATCGAGCCGCCCCCGGCGATGGCCTGTGCCCGCTTGGGGAACATGCGGGTGACATGCGCCGTCACCGGCTCCTGGCCGAGGCGCAAGGCCTCCGCCCGATTATGGGCGATCCGCGCCTCCAGCTCCTCGATCGAGGCGGGACCGACGCACAGCTTCAGAAGATGCAGGGCCATAACGCGGGCCCGTATACGCCATCCGCCCGAAAAAGGGCCGCCGGTTTTCCGGGCGGTCGATGCGGCATGACGCACCGCATCGGTTCGATCCGCCGCGCCGTCACGCGAAGAGCGCGATCTTCTCCTCGATGCTCAGCGTGTCGAGATCGGGGAAGGCCAGGGCGAGGTCGTCCTCGGCGCCCTCTTCGAAGTCGGCAACGACCAGGGGCTGGGCCGCCGGCATGGTCGGGTCGGGTTCAGCCGGAACGGCGGGCTCGGCCGTCGGATCGGTCGCCTCGACTATCTCGGCATCCGCAGTCTCCGCAGGGATGTCAAACGGGGACTCGTGCTCCACCGCCTCGGGCACAGCCTCGATCGGCGCCGGATCCAGAAGTGCGGAGACGCTCTCCGGAGCCGGTTCGGCCGCAGCATCCGCTTCGACCGGCTCCAGAGTCAGCATCTCGGGGGATGTGGGTTCGGCCGGAACCTCCTCGGCGACGTGCAGGACGGGCGCCACCGCTTCGGCGCCAATCGATACCTCGTCGAGCGAAGGCTCGGCCGTCTCGCGGCTCTCCGGCACGAAGGCGAGATCGTCGTCGAGGATCACCGCCGGCAGCGGCGGCAGGGTCGTCCTGACCGGGGCGGACGCCCCCTCCATGTCGAGGAAGCGATCGACGTCGCTCTGATCGAGGGCGGCGGCCGCTTCGGCATGGTTCTGCGGGTCGAGAGAGGGTACCACGTCGTCGGGATTGCCCCAGATCCCGATCATCGAGGCGATGCGGTTCTCGAGGTAGCGCAGGGTGTGAACCACGCGACTCGTGCGCTGCGCCGTGAGATCCTGAAACGAGCAGGCGGTGTAGATCTGCGTGGCGTGCCGATCGAGGGCATCGCACAGCTCGGAATCGGCGCCGGTCTCGCGCAGGGTCCAGGCGGCTTCCTGCACTTCCTCGGCGGCGCTCAGGATGTCGGAGGTCGCCCGCTCGGTGGCGCGCACGATCGCGTCGAGGGCCTCCGAGGCGACGGTGAGGCGGCTCTCGCCCTGCTCGGGCGCGGAGAGGGCGGCCACCTCGACGCGGGTCCGGGCGATGGCATCGGCCATCTCCATGAGATCGCCGCGGAAGCGCCCGACATCGTCCGGCCGGTCCGTCGTGACGACGTTCTCGATGCGCCGGATCGCGTCCAGCAGCACCTCGGTGTCGGCGTTGCGGTTGCGGCGGGCGTATTCGGTGAGAAACCACCGGCCCCGCTCGGTTTCCCGGACGGCATCCTCGATGGCATCGTATTGCGACGCGTCCAGCGGCGTCAGGGAACGGGAACTCGACATCACACCCCGCACAGACTCGGCCCCACCGCGAGGCGTGCCGCGACCATTGACGGTCGGGACAAGATTGACAGGCGCGCTTTAACGTCGGCTTACGCTTCCTCGCACTTCGCCCCGCCGCGCGAAGTTTTCTGCAGATCAAGGGGCGGCCCGTTGCGCCGCGATCCCGTGACAATCACCTCACCGACCGCCGAGCCCGATCCGATCCGGCTCGGCCTCCTCTACGCCGTGGTCTTTGTCGAGATCGGCATCGCCATGCCGTTCATGCCCGTCTGGCTCGGCGCGCTCGGTCTCGATGCCGGGCTGATCGGCCTGCTGCTCGCCCTGCCGATCGCGACGAAGGTCATGGCGACGCGCCCGCTGATGGGGCTGATCGACCGCGGCGTGCGCCCGCGCACGCTGCTCGTCGCGGGCAGCCTCACCCTCGCACTGAGCTACGCCCTGATGCCGGCGGCCGCCGCGCTTGCGGCGGCGCTGCTCGGCGTGCTGATCGTCGTGAACGCGGTGGCCCAGGCCCCGCTGGTGCCGAGCATCGATTACCTGACGCTGGCCGCCGCCCGCCGCTCGAAGCGGATCGACTATGCCCGCATCCGCCTGTGCGGCTCGGTCGCCTTCCTCGCCGCGAACCTCGCGGGCGGCGCGCTTCTCGGCCTGCTGGGCGACCGGGCGGCGGTGCCGCTGCTGCTCACCGGGCTTGCGCTTGTGGCGACTGCGGTCGCGGCGTCCGGCCGGGAGGCCGCCCCGGCCGTCGCGCCGCTTCCCGAGAGGGGCGTCTCCCCGCCCCTGCCGCGGGTTCTCTGGCTCTCCATCGCCGCGGCGGCGCTGATCCAGGCGAGTCACGCGGCGATCTACGCCTTCGGCAGCCTCGACTGGGCCCGCCACGGGGTCTCGGCTCCCTGGATCGGCGCGCTCTGGGCGATCGGCGTCGCGGCGGAGATCGCGCTGTTCGCCTTCGTCGGTCGCTGGCCGGCGCGCTGGCGCAGCCCGTTCCGCCTGCTCGGCCTCGGCGCGGGCGCCGCCCTGCTGCGGGCCCTGGGTCTCGGCCTCGCGGACGGCGAGATCGCCCTGCTCATGCCGCTCCAGATGCTGCACGGCCTGACCTTCGGCGCGACCCATCTCGGCGTCATGGCGGCGGTGTCCGGCTTCGCCCCGGAGGGCGCCCGGGGCCGGGCGCAGGGCACGGTCGGCGCCTCGACCGCCCTGGTCTCGGCCCTGGCGACGCTGGCCTGCGGCGCGGTCTACCGCTCGTTCGGCGGCCCCTCGACCTTCCTGATGATGGCGCCGCTGGCGCTCGCCGGCCTCGGCCTCGTCGTTCTGGCGCAACGCATCCATGATCCCGGCCGATTTGGCAGCACCTCCACCCATAAGGTATAGGCGACGCTTCCCCAGCGATCCCGAGAACGGGATCCCGAAGGGATCACCCCTTTGGCGGGAAATCGGGGCAGCGCCCCGAGGACGACTCCAGTCGGCCGCGACGTCGAATCCGACAGATCGGATTCGACGCATCTTGGTAAGAATTTCGTTTCAGGATTTTCGGAGCGGAAGCGGGAGCGGCGCGTGCGGATCGCAGACGGCTCAAGCACCTTGGAGACGGCCGGCGCCGACCTCGATGCGGGCGGCCGCGTGGTCCTGCACGGCCGCTGGACGGCGGATCAGGGCCCGGCGGTGGAGCGTGCATCGGCGCAGATCGCGGCGCAGGGACGATCCCAACCGGTGCTGGTGGATCTGAGCGGGCTGGCGCGTCTCGACACGCTCGGCGCCTGGGTGCTGGAGCGCACCCGCGCCGAGATCGAGGCGGCGGGCGGGCGGCTGGCCTATGCCGGCGCCCGGCCCGAGCACCGCATCCTGCTCGGCGAGATGGGCCTGCGCGAGCCGGAGCCAGCTCCGCGGGACACGCGCAACCCGCTGGTGCGCCTCCTCGACGGCACCGGCCGGCGCGTCGCGCGGGGCGGCAACGAGATCCTGTCCGGGATCGCCTTCCTCGGTGAGGTGGTCGCCGCCGGCGGCCGGGTCGCGCGCCGGCCGCAGACCTTCCGCATGGCGGCCCTCGTCAACCAGCTCGAACAGGTGGCGCTTCGCGGCGTGCCGATCATCGTGCTGATCTCCTTCCTCGTCGGCGGCATCGTCGCGCAGCAGGGCATCTTCCAGCTCCAGCGCTTCGGCGCGCAGAGCTTCGTCGTGAACCTGATCGGCCTGCTGATCCTGCGCGAGCTCGGGGTGCTGCTCACCTCGATCATGGTGGCGGGCCGCTCCGGCTCGGCCTTCACCGCCGAGATCGGCTCGATGCGGATGCGCGAGGAGGTCGATGCCCTGCGCGTCATGGGCCTCGACCCGATCGAGATCCTGATCCTGCCGCGCATCCTCGCCCTGGTGATCGGCCTGCCGATCCTGGCCTTCCTCGGCTCGCTCGCGGCGCTGGCGGGCGGCGGTCTGACCGCGGCGATCTATGGCGGGATGACCGTCGATGCCTTCCTGGCACGGCTCCAGGCGGCGGTATCGTTCCACCATTTCGCCGTCGGATTGATCAAGGCGCCGTTCATGGCGCTGACCATCGGGATCATCGCGACGATCGAGGGATTCGCGGTCGAGGGCTCGGCGGAATCGCTCGGGCGCCACGTCACCGCCTCAGTCGTCAAGTCAATCTTCATGGTGATCGTGCTGGATGGGCTGTTCGCGGTCTTCTTCGCAGCGATCGATTTCTAGCATCATGCGGGCAGACGACATCCGGACCGATCCCTTGACCACGCCTCACCTTTCCTCGGCGGCGCCGGATTCCGGCCAGAGCGACGCAATTATCCGCGTGCGCGATCTCGTCGTCGGCTTCGGCCACCGTACGGTGATGAAGGGGCTCGATCTCGACATCCGCCGCGGCGAGATCCTGGGTTTTGTCGGCCCCTCGGGCCAGGGCAAGTCGGTGCTGACGCGGACCATCCTCGGGTTGGTGCCGAAGCGCTCCGGCACGATCGAGATCTTCGGTGAGAACGTGGACGGCCTCACCGTCGCCCGGCGCCGCCAGCTCGAGCAGCGCTGGGGCGTGCTGTTCCAGCAGGGCGCGCTGTTCTCGGGTCTCACCGTCAAGCAGAACATCCAGATGCCGATGCGCGAGCATCTGAAGCTCTCCGAGCGGCTGCTCGACGAGTTCGCCCGGCTCAAGATCGAGATGGTCGGCCTCAAGCCGGATGCGGCCGACAAGTACCCCTCGGAACTCTCGGGCGGCATGATCAAGCGCGCGGCGCTCGCCCGCTCGTTGGCGCTCGACCCGGAAATCCTGTTCCTCGACGAGCCGACCTCGGGCCTCGACCCGATCGGCGCGGGCGAGTTCGACGACCTCGTCTCGACCCTCAAGAGGACCCTGGGTCTCACCGTCTTCATGGTGACGCACGACCTCGATAGCCTCTACACCGCCTGCGACCGCATCGCGGCGCTCGGCGACGGCCGGATCATCGCGCAGGGCACCATCGAGGAGATGCTGGCGAGCGACCACCCCTGGCTGCGCTCCTACTTCCACGGCAAGCGCGCCCGCGCGCTGGCCACGCCGGCTCGACCCGCGCAGCCGGACTATGCCCATGCCTGATCGTCTGCGTGAGCGCGGGATGATCGCCTCCGGTGCGGTTGCGCACCGCTTCACCCCCTCGGATCGGGATTAGAGCTGAGCCGATGGAGACTCGCGCAAACTACGTGCTGATCGGCGCCTTCACCATCGGCGTCGTCCTGGCGGCCTTCGGCTTCGTGTTCTGGCTCCAGGGCGGATCGCGGGGACAGGCGACCCAGGCGCTCCGCATCGTGTTCTCCGGTTCGGTCGGCGGACTCGCCAAGGGCTCGACCGTGTCGTTCAACGGCATCAAGGTCGGCGAGGCGCTCGACGTGCGCCTGCTGCCGCAGGATCCGCGCCGGGTCGTCGCGGTAGTGCAGGTCGATCCCTCGACGCCCTTGCGCGCCGACACCCGCGCGCGGCTCGATTCCGCGATGCTGACCGGCGTCTCGCAGATCGCGCTGTCGGGCGGCAGCGCCGACGCGCCGGCCCTCACGCCGGGCTCGGGCGACAAGATGCCGACGATCTTCGCCGATTCGAGCGACATCCAGGACATGATGGCCGCCGCCAAGCAGATCGCGCAGCGGGCCGACGACGTGCTCCAGCGCCTCGACAAGGTGGTGGCCGGCAACGAGGGCGCGATCAACCGCACGCTCGCCAATGTCGAGTCGTTCTCGAAGACGCTGGCCGAGGCCGGCCCCTCGATCGCCGGGCTCGTCAAGGCGGTGGACGGCCAGCGCCTGAACCGGGTGATCGAGAACGCCGACACCTTCTCGACGGCGCTGGCCAATTCGAGCCCCGACATCGAGGCCGGGCTCCACGATGCCCGCGCGCTCGCGGCCAAGCTCAGCGCCTCCGCCGACCGGATCGACGGCGTGCTGAAGGGCGCCGAGGGCTTCCTCGGCTCCGCCTCGGGCCAGCAGGGCGCGGGCACCTTCGCCGAGATCCGCGAGGCGGCGATCTCCGTGCGCGACGCCGGCCGGGCGTTCCGGGCGCTCTCGGAGAACCTCGACAAGCGCACCGCCAACATCTCGACGAGCTTCAACCGGCTGTCCGGCACGAGCCGCCGCGAGGTCGAGGCCCTGTCGACCGATGGCCAGCGCACGCTCAACACCCTCAGCCGCGCCGCCCGCAGCCTGGAGCGCGACCCTTCGCAGGTCATCTTCGGCGGCAAGCCGTCGTTGCCAGAATACAACGGTGGCCGCTGAGCGACCCGGATTCCGGACGATGTGTCGGCACGCACGGCGCAGCTTGAGCGTTGGCGTATGCTCTCGTGTGCTAGAGGGGAGATCAATCTCCCCGACAGCGAACGGACGGTGCCCGAGCGTATGACGCGTCTTCCTCTCTCGCCTGCCCCTCCCCGTCGGCTCCTGCGGACGGTCGTCCTGCTCGCACCGCTCGCGCTCCTCGGCGGCTGCGGCGGCGGCGCGACGCCGCTCACCTTCGACCTCGCGGCCCTGCCGGGTCAGGCGCGGCCCGGCAGTGCTGCGCGCTCCATCGTCGTATCCGAGCCCGTCGGCCTGCAGCCGATGGAGGCCGACCGCATCATCGTGCGCGAACCCGGCGGCTCCCTGTCCTTCCTCGGCGGCGGCCAGTGGGCCGACCGCCTGCCTCGCCTGATCCAGACGCGGGTGATCCAGAGCCTGGAGAATACCGGCCGGCTGCGCTCAGTCTCGCGGCCCGGCGACAAGGTGCCGTCGGACTACCAGCTCGTCAGCGAGATCCGTGAGTTCGACATCAATTCCGGGACCGGCGAGGCCGTGGTGGACCTCTCGGCCAAGCTGATCGCCGAGGGCAGCGGCCGGGTCGTCAACGCCCGCGTCTTCACCGCCCGCGTGCCGGTGGCCAAGGTCGATCCCCAGAGCGCCGCCGCCGGCCTCGACGCGGCGCTGAGCCAGGTCCTCGGCGATCTCGTGCGTTGGGTGAATTCGGGCCGGTAAGAGCCCGTGGCTTCCCGACTGATCCGGTTTCCGGCTGAAGCGTTCGTTCCGGCTTCACCACCGTCATTCCGGGGCGCCGCAGGCAAACCCGGAACCCGTCACTGGCCTCGACGGAGGTCATGCCTCTCGCATCACAGGTGGATCCCAGGTTCCCGCTTCGCGGCCCCGGGATGACGGAGGAGATCGGCAGCGATCGACCGGCCGACGCGTCGCCGGTCTTCGCCGACTCAGCGATCAGGCCTCCAAGGCCGCCAGCGCGGGTTCGCGCAGGGCGAGCGGCACGGCGATCAGCTCGCCGTGGCGGGGCTCCGGACGGTTGTAGACCGCCGGTCGGCCCTGAAGGTCGCAGACGACGCCGCCCGCCTCCCGGACGATCAGGTCCGCGCCGGCGAGGTCCCAATCCCGCGCATCCCGTGACACGAGGCCGAGATCGATCCGGCCCTCGGCCACCCGTGCGAGCCGCAGGGCCAAGGACGGCACCCGCTCGATCACCGCAACCGTGGGCCGGTGTCCGAGCCGGGCCGCGCCGTCGAGCAGACGATCCTGAAACGGCTTCGGCCCGGTGACGCGCGCGCCCTCCAGCCGGTCCTGCGGCGCGACGCGGATCGGCGTTCCGTTGAGGGTCGCCCCCTCGCCCGCCACCGCCTCGTAGAAATGATCCGTCGCCGGAGCGAAGACGCCGCCGATCACCGGCTCCCCCCGCGACAACAGGGCCACCGCGATCGACCAGTCCGGATGCCCGGAGAGGAAGGCACGGGTGCCGTCGATCGGATCGACGATCCAGACGAGGTCGTGCCCGAGCCGCACCGGATCGTCGCTGGTCTCCTCCGAGAGCCAGGCTGCCCGCGGCTCGATCTGCGACAGGCGGACCTTGAGAAAGGCGTCCACGGCGACGTCGGCCTCGGTGACCGGCGAGCCGCCGGCCTTCGACCAGACCCGCGCCGTCGTGTGCGCGCCTGTCCGGAAGGAGGGCAGCGCGAGCGCGGCGGCCTCCCGCATCGCGTCGTGCAGCACGGGCCGCAGCGCCGCGAAAGAGGATGTCGTCTGGGTCATGGATCCGGTCGGAGCCGTTCGTGCGAGGCCGGCCTCATGCCGTTTGAACGGCGCCGACGCCCCTTCGTTCTAGGGCATCGATCGGAAAAGTGGCCACCGGTTTTCGGAAACGCAGCGATGCAAGTCCGGCTGCGCCACTTCCGAGACGATCCGACGCAGTGCCGCTACGGCCCCGGCCTCGCACCAGGGTTACCGACATTTGCACCAATCCCGGCAAGGGTCCGTTGAGCATCCGGCAGACTTCGGCTCGATCCACGAACGCTTAACGCTCACTCTTAAGGCGGCTTGGGGGAGACGACCGGCACTTTGCTTGTCAGATCAGCGCGTCCGACAGAGACCGCGGCGAGGGATAGGGCGTCGAACCGATGATGACTTTCGAGATCGCGAATCTGAACTGTCGGCCGGGCTTCGATGACGAGGCGAACGTGCAGCCCGTCGCAGCTCCGGTGACCCCGCTGCCGATCCTGGGCGCTGTTTCCGGCGGCACCGCACCCGTCGGCGTGGCGCTGGCCTTCGCCGATGAGGCGGCCGATGCCTGCGGCGAGGATCGCTTCGCCCTGCTGCTCGTCGACGGCGAGGGCGAAGTATCGATGCGGCTCGGGCCGTTTCCGGAAGAGGATGTCGTGGCCGTGTGGCGCGCCGTCTCGTCCAAGGGGGGCCTGGCCCGGATGCTCCTGCGCGAGGACGGCGACATCGTCCCGGTGTCGCAGCAGCTCGGCCCGGTCGTCCTCGGCAAGGGCCGCCAGCGCCGCCGCCACGCCGCGCTCAGCGGACGCCGTCCGCGCTTCCTCGTGCGGCGCAAGACCGCCCGACTCCCGGCCCGGCCCTGCATTCACCGGGGCGAGAGCGAGATCATTTCGCGCGGCTGAGGCGATCTCCCGCCTCAGCCCGGTTCGGGCCTCAGCCCTTGTCCAGCGGACCGTCCGGCGCGCGATCGGCCGGAGAGCCGTCATAGCCCTCGAACCACTCGGTGCGCTCGGGTGAATCCTGCGGATAGGGGCAGGCGTCGCGCGGACGCCCCTGGGCCCTGGCGCGGGCTCCCTCGGCGATCGCGTCGTCGGGCTGCCGGTGCGGATCCTTCTCACTCATGCAACCGGATATGGCGCAGGGGCCGGCGCCCGCCACGGCCGAATCAGCGCAGGCCCTGCCACAGAGCGTCGGCGGCGAGTCCCGCGAACAGGATGAGGCCGGCATCGCGATTCGAGCGAAACAGCGCCAGCGCGCGCGCGCCGTCGCGCTCGGACAGCCGGCTCACCTGGCCGGCGAGATGGGCGGCGAACAGCGCGAGCCCGAGCCAGCCCAGGAGACCGGCCCCGGCACCGGCCAGCGCCGGTGCGAACAGGGCGACGGTGCCGGCGTAGCAAAGCCCGACCGCGAGACGCAGCCGCGCTCCGAACAGCCGGGCCGAGGAGTGGATGCCGACGATCTCGTCATCCTCGATGTCCTGCACGGCGTAGATCGTGTCGTAGCCGACGATCCAGAGGATCGTGCCCGCGTAAAGCCACAGGGCCGGCGGGTCGAGGCGGCCGAACACGGCGACCCAGCCCATCAGCGCGCCCCAGCCGAAGGCGAGTCCGAGCACCGCCTGCGGCATCGGCATCACCCGCTTCATGAACGGGTAGATCGCCACCGGGGCGAGAGAGAGCATGCCGACCAGGATCGCGGTCGTATTGAATTGAAGCAGCACCGCGAGGCCGACCAGCGCCTGGGCCACGAGGAAGGCGGCGGCTTGGCGCGTCGTCACCTGGCCCGAGGGAAGCGGGCGCGAGCGGGTGCGCTCGACCTGCGCATCGAGCCGACGATCGGCGATGTCGTTGTAGGTCGAACCGGCGCCGCGCATCGCCACCGCGCCGATCAGGAACAGCACGAGGTGGCCGGGATGGGGACCGGGATGTCCGGCGGCGATGGCGGCGAGGGCCGCCGACCACCAGCACGGCAGCAGCAGCAGCCACCAGCCGATCGGCCGCTCGATTCGGGCGAGCCGCAGGTAGGGCCGCGCCGCGGCCGGCGCGAGCCGGTCGGCCCAGTGGCCGGCGACCGCGTCGGCGACGCGGCCGGAGCCGGGCTCGGACGGAGAGGGCAACGGTGAGGAGGCGGGGAAGGTTTGGAGCGCGCCTCTTAGAGCGCGCCCTGCGGCATGCGGAAGGCACCGGACAGGCCGGGACCGCCGAGCAGACCGCCGCCGCCGCCGTTCTGCGCCTGGGTCTTGGCCTGGGCTTCCATCTTCGAGGCCTGGGCGGCGATGCCGCAGACCTTGGTACGGATCGCCGCGACCTTGCTGTGGTCGGCCTTGAAGCCTTCCGAGAACGAATCGGGGATCGAGCACCATTCCTTGTTGGCGGTGATCCACTTGATGCCGGTGGTGCCGTTGGCCTGAAGCTGGCCGAACAGCGAGCAGGCTTCCTGCGGCGTCATCTTCTTCTTGGAGTTCGAGGCGGCATTGGCCTTGGCCACGAGGTTCTTGCGCTCGATCAGGGTCTTCTGGATCGCGCCGCAATCGGTGCCCGCCTGCTGCGGCACGGACTGGGCAGGAGCGGCCGGGGCCATCGGCGCGGGAATGCTCATCGGCACCCCGGCCGAGGGGGCGGGCTCGGCCGGCGTGTCCATCGACGGCAGCGGCATCCCGCCCATGCCGCCCATGCCCTGGGCCAGAGCTGGCCCGGTCAGCAGGACAAGGCCGAGCAGAGCGGCGGCGGTCTTCGTCGGTGCAGTCATCCTGGCAGACATTCGGCCCGGTCCTTCTCCCCGCATGCCGCGACGGGTTTGCCCCCGATCCCGCAGCGCCCGCCCGGCACGATCCCTCGACGCTTGCACGGCGGGTCCGGCTGAGAGGCTTGAACGTGTTTCGATGCGGCAGTCTTCTGCGCACGGGATTGTGGCGCCAATGGTGCGGTCCGCCGCCTCGAGGCCGCGGGCGTGGGAAACACTTCGAAACCGGCGGCACGTGACATTTCCGCATCAGCCGCTCACCGGGAGCCGATTGACAGGCGGCGGCCGCCACGCGACGAGACCGGCCTGCCTGCGAGAGACCATGGCCGCCTACGATTTCACCGCCCCGCGCCTCTTCGTCGAAGCGGATCTGGCGGAAGGACGCGTCCTGCCGCTGGAGCGGGCGCAGGCGAATTACCTGCTGACCGTGCTGCGCCGAGCCGAGGGCGAACCGGTCCTGCTGTTCAACGGGCGCGACGGCGAGTGGAGCGCCGAGATCGTGCCGCAGGGCCGCAAGAGCGCGGATCTGCGCGTGGTGGCGCGGACTCGGCCGCAGCCGGCGCCGAGCGGTCTGCACTACCTGTTCGCCCCCCTGAAGACGGGTCGGCTCGACTACATGGCGCAGAAGGCGGTCGAGATGGGCGCCGGGCGCCTCCAGCCGGTCTTCACCCGCTTCACCCAAGGCGAGCGGATCAAGCTCGACCGGCTCCAGGCCAACACGATCGAGGCGGCCGAGCAGTGCGGCATCCTTTCGATCCCCGAAATCGGCGAGCCGGCCCGCCTGCCCGCCTGCCTCGATGCCCTCGAAGCCGAGCGGCTGCTCGTGTTCTGCGACGAGGACGCGACGGTCACCGATCCGGTAGCCGCGCTTCGCGGCGCGGCCGATCCGGCGGCCCCGCCGCCGCTCGCCGTGCTGGTCGGCCCCGAGGGCGGGTTCCACCCGGAGGAGCGCGCCCTGATCGCCGCCCGCCCCAACACGGTCGCCCTGTCGCTCGGGCCCCGCATCCTGCGAGCGGACACTGCGGCGGTCGCGGTGCTGGCGCTGGTGCAGGCGGTGCTGGGCGACGCACGGTGAAGCGGCCCGCCACAAGGATGTGTTGAGACATGCCCCTCCCCCGCATCCTCCTCCTGTCGCTGGGCGGGACGATCACCATGACCCGGAGCGCTGGGGGCGGGATCGTGCCGACGCTGACGGCGGCCGACCTCGCGGCTTCGGTGCCGGGGCTTGCCGCGGTGGCGGCGATCGAGACGCTCTCACCCCTGCGCCGGCCGAGCGCCGGGCTGACCCTCGACGACCTGATCGGGGTGGCGCGCACGCTGAACGACCGTCTCGCGGATGATCTCGACGGCGCGGTGGTGATCCAGGGCACCGACACGATCGAGGAAACCGCCTTCGTCCTCGACACTCTGGTCGACGGCGACAAGACCGTCGTCGTCACCGGGGCGATGCGCGGGCCGGAGAGCGCCGGGGCCGACGGGCCCGGCAACCTGCTGGCCGCCGCGATCGTCGCGGGCAGCCCGGCGGCACGGGGCCTCGGCGTGGTCGCCGTGCTTAACGACGAGATCCACGCCGCGCGCCTCGTGCAGAAGGCCCACACCGCCCTGCCCTCGGCCTTCCGCTCCCCGCTCGCCGGCCCGGTCGGCCTCGTGATCGAGGGCGATGCCCGGATCGTCTTGCGATCCCGCCGCCCGCCCGTCCTGACCGGCCCGCTGGCCGACGAACCGGTCCCGGTCGCGCTCCTGAAGATGGGCATCGGCGACGACGGGCGCCTGCTCGCTGCCCTGCCGGACCTCGGCTTCCGCGGCGTCGTGATCGAGGGGATGGGCGCGGGCCACGTGCCGGAGGCGCTCGCCGACACCGTCTCCGCTCTGGTCGCGCGGATACCGGTGGTCCTCGCCTCCCGCGCGGAAACGGGTCCTGTGTTCTCGCGCACATACGGGTATCCCGGCGGCGAAATCGACCTGCTGTCCCGCGGCGCGCTCTCGGCCGGTCTCCTGTCAGGCCTGAAGGCGCGGCTGCTGCTCCAGCTTCTCCTTCGGGCGGGGATCGACCGGGCGGCCTACGCCCCGTACTTCGCGGATCCGTGATCGCGGGGTTCGAGGCCGTAAACGGAAGCTTGAAGCATGTCTGCCATGCGGTCGGCGGGCGCGTTGTTCAGTCTTGCGACGTCCTCTAAGGACACGACATCCGGTGAGGCCGCTGCCGGCCCCGTCCGGTGGCGGACCTTCGGCGCGCCGCTGATCCCCTTCGACCGACGTCACCTTCGAGGCAGCGCATGGCGCGCGACACGTCCGACACCACCCCGCTGACCACGCGGGATGAACTGATCGCGTGGTTTTCCGCGGGCGAGAAGCCGCGCGAACGCTTCGCCATCGGCACCGAGCACGAAAAAATTCCCTTCTACACGGCCGACCATACCCCGGTGCCGTACGAGGGCGAGCGCGGCATCCGGGCGCTTCTCGAAAACCTCGGCCGCGAGACCGGCTGGGAGCCGATTCTCGACGCCGGCAACATCATCGGGCTGGCCAACAACGAGGGCGGGGGCGCGATCTCGATCGAGCCCGGCGGCCAGTTCGAACTCTCCGGCGCTCCGCTGCCCGACATCCACGCGACGGTGGGCGAACTCGACGAGCACCTCGCGGCGGCGAGGCGCGCGGCCGAACCGCTGGGCATCGGCTTCCTCGACCTCGGCATGAGTCCGAAATGGACCCGCGAGGCGACGCCGCAGATGCCGAAGAGCCGCTACCGCATCATGCGCAACTACATGCCCAAGGTGGGCAGGCTCGGCCTCGACATGATGCTGCGCACCGCGACCGTGCAGGTGAATGTCGATTTCGCCTCCGAGGCCGACATGGTGCGCAAGATGCGCGTCAGCCTCGCCCTCCAGCCCATCGCCACGGCGCTCTTCGCCAATTCCCCCTTCACCGACGGGCGGCCCAACGGGTTCCTGTCGCGCCGCTCCGAGATCTGGCGCGACACCGATGCCGATCGCACCGGCATGCTCCCCTTCGTCTTCGACGAGGGCTTCGGCTACGAGGCCTATGTCGACTGGCTGCTCGACGTGCCGATGTACTTCGTCAAGCGCGGCGAGACCTACCACGACGTGGCCGGGGCATCGTTCCGCGATCTGCTGGCGGGGCGCCTCGCACAGCTGCCGGGCGAGCGGGCGACGGTGTCGGACTGGGCCAATCACGCCTCCACCGTCTTCCCGGAAGTGCGGCTCAAGCGATTCCTCGAGATGCGCGGCGCCGATGTCGGCGGGCCGGCGATGATCGCCGCGCAATCGGCCTTCTGGGTCGGGCTGCTCTACGACGAGACCGCGCTCTCCGCCGCCTGGGATCTCGTGCGCGGCTGGTCCACCAGCGAGCGCGAATCGATCCGCGCCGCCGTGCCGCGGCTCGGGCTCCATGCCAGCATCGGCGGGCGCTGCCTCGGCGCAGTCGCGGCGGAGGCGCTCGCCATCGCCCGCACCGGCCTGCAGGCGCGGGCGCGCCGCGACGGGAACGGGCGCGACGAGGCGGTGTACCTCCAGCCGCTGGAGGCGATCATCGCCGCCGGCCGCAGCCATGCGGAGGAGCGGCTCGCCGATTACGAGGGTGCCTGGGAGAAGTCGGTGGATCCGGCCTTCACCGCCTGCACCTTCTGAGGTCGGGCGGACCTTTTTTCCGCAGTTTCTTATTTCGCTGCGGGGTCCGTGGGCGGCGCGAGTCGGTAGAGGATGTAGGGACCGCGTGCGCTCCCCGTCTCGATCGGATCAAGGCTCCAGCCGCCGCGGCGCAGATCGTCCGCGAGAGACGCCCAGAAGTGGTCGGGCGCGTCGTCGAGGATGATCGCGTGGGTCACCCCGCTGCGCCGGGCGATCGCGTCGAGTGCTCGAAACCGCTCCGCCCCGTTGCTCGGCGCTGTCCAGCGGCGATGATCGGCGATGCTGTCGGGTGATTTCAGACCGACGAGATCGGTGAGCGGCAGGTCGCTCGCCGTCGCGATCACGCCGGCATCATGAATCAGCAGGCGCGCCTGCGGCAGGTTCGCCTGCGCCCAATGCGCGACAGCCCGGTACTGCGCCACGCGCTCCTGCTGCGCCGCGATCTCGGTCGGCGCTGCGACGGCGACGGCGAGGGCGACAGCCCACTGGGCGAGGATGAGAAGGCGCAACACGCTCGGGCCCCGCGCGGCGCCGAGGCGCATGACCGCAAACAGCGCAATCGGCAGCAGCGCGAAGGTGTAGCGGTAGCCGTTATGCGCGAGCACCTCCCGGTTGGTCAGCGCGAAGCCGAGGATGAACAGGCTCACGAACCATAGGAGCGCCGGGCCGGGACCATCACGGCCGAGGAAGAGCAGTGCAGCCGCCGCCGGTCCGATCCCGCCCGCGGTCATTGCGGCGGCGTAGACGACGCTCGCGGGCAGACTGCCGGGGGGATGGCCGAAGAACGCCTGCTTGGCCGCCATCGTCCGCGGCAGCAGGGCACCGGTCGCGGCGAGGTTCCAGAGCAGCCAGGGGCTCGCCGCCGCCAGCGCGAGCGCCGCGTCCGCCGCGACGGCGCGCAAGGCCGCCGCGCGGTCGGACCCGGCCGCGAGTCGCGACCAAGTCTGCCGTGTCATCAGGATGAGCGAGAGCAGGCCGAGCTCGGGCCGCAGGAACGGCAGGAGCCCGCAGATCAGCGCGAGGAGCCGTGACGGGCGATCGAGGGCGAGCACCAGCGTCCAGGTCACGGCGGCCATGACGAGGCCGGTCTCCAGACCGTTGAGGAACTGGCCGGTGCCCGAGGCGAGTCCCGCGAGAGCCAGCGCGATGCCCTCCGGCCAGGGCAGGCTCAGCCTTTGCGCCAGCGTCAGCAGCCCGGCGAGGAACAGAACCGGGCCGATGCCGGCGACGAGATAGGCAGCGGCCTCGCCCGGCAGCACGAGACTGAATGCCGTCACGAGGCTGAGGTGAATCAGACTGCTCGCGCCGACGAGCGCCGGGACGCCGTAGTTCGGGTCGTGCCCCTCGATCAGGACGCGGGCGTTGTGGAGCGTGATGTAGGCGTCGTCGAGGGGAAAGATCCAGCCGCCGCGCACCCACCACAGCAGCGCCAGGCCGACACAGATTGCGGCGCAAAGCGCGACGCGAAGGTCGGGTTCAACGCGCCGGTCGAGCGGGGTCCGCGCCAGCGGCGCAGACGCGGTTGCGGGTGAGACGGTCATCGGGATCGCGCGTGGTCGCTCGCGATTCCATCATGCCGGCCTTACCACCCGATGAAGGGCCGGGCCGGCACGAACGGCCTGCCGCAGGACGGGTTGCAGCGGCAGCCTCGCCCGCGGCGGATTTTCGTGTGCGGGCAAGCTTTGCCGTTGGAACGCGTTCGGCGCTTCGTTGTTCCTCTGCGTGTTCCTTATGCCTAAGGAGTCCGCATCCATGTCCCGCATCACGACCCTGACGCTGGCCGGCCTCACCGCAGCGAGTCTGACCGTGACGGCCGTTCCGACTGCCCAGGCCGCGCCGCTCCCCGCGATGAACGCCGCGCAGGTCGGGGGCGGCAACACCACCGTCGACACCGTCGGCTGGCGGCGCGGCTACTACGGCGGCTATTACGGCCCCCGCTACGGTTACGGCTACGGTTATCGCCGCCGCAACATCGGCGGCGCGCTCTTCGCCGGCGCGGCGCTCGGCCTGATCGGCGGCGCGATCGCCGCCAGCGCCGCTCCGCGCTATTACGGCGGCTACGGCTACTACGATTACGGCTATGCCCGCCCCGTCGGCTATTACGGCGGCTATGGCTACGGCTATCCGGCCTATGGCGGCTATTACGGCTACGGCCCCTACGGCTGGTAGCCACCCCATCTCGTGAGACGGTCGCCCCGCCGGCAGGGTTCAGCCGGCGGGGCTTTTTCATGCTATGCGCCGTGCCCATGCTCGATTTTTCGCAGGACGGCGCGGTCGAACTCGACCTCAGCGGCCTCAAATGCCCCCTTCCGGCGCTGCGCACGCGCAAAGCCCTGCGCGCCCTCGCGCCCGGAGCGCGTCTTGCCGTGACCGCGACCGATCCGCTGGCTGGGATCGACATCCCCAACGTCGTCCGCGAGGAAGGAGCCGCTCTGGAGGCGCAGGAACGGAACGGTCCGGCCTCGCGCTTCCTGATCCGCCGCGGCGCCGACCGTGCGCCCGAACCAGCCTGATCCCGAACGCGCCCTGCCCCACGCCCTCCCTGGAGACGCCATGCCCCCCGAGATCCGCGGCACCCGCACCGTCCACGACGGCTGGGCCAGCTTCGTCGTCGCCGAGGTGACGACGCCCGAGGGCGCCGAGGTGACCCGCGAGATCGAGGATCACGGCGAGGCGGTCTGCGTGCTGCCCTACGACCCGGAGCGTCGGGTCGCCGTGCTGATTCGCCAATTCCGCGCGCCGCCCTTCTTCACCGCGGGCGTGACCGATCTGCTCGAAGTGCCCGCGGGCCTGCTCGACGAGGCGGATCCGGCAGAGGGCGTACGCCGGGAAGCCTTCGAGGAGACCGGCCTGCGACTGTCGCGGCTCGAGCCGGTCTCGACGGTGTGGAGTCTGCCGGGGATCTCCACGGAGCGGATGCACCTGTTCCTCGCCCCCTACGCGGAGAGCGACCGGGAGGGACAGGGCGGCGGCCTGGCCGAGGAGCACGAGGCCATCACCGTGGTCGAGATGCCGCTCGCCTCCCTCGCGGCGATGAGCGAGGCCGGCGAGATCACCGACATGAAGACGCTGGTGCTTCTGCTCGCCTTGCGCCTGCGCCGTCCCGAGCTGTTCGCCTGACCGCCGGCTTGCGGGCCGGGCGGCAGCGCCTATCATCCTTCGACGCGGAACGGATCTCCCTCACCAAACGGAGGCCACCGCGCGGGAGATGCGCCCATGTCGTTCTTCATCGGGATCGCCGGCCCCTGGCTCGTGGTTTCCGCCCTCCTCCTGATGTGGCACCGGCGGGAAGAGGAGCGCCCGGCGCGGACCGTGCCCGCCGAGCCGGGCGGGTATCCGCCGCGCGCCTGACGCGCTCCAGCCTTCGCGAAACGCCCCGCCTGCCGCCCCTGCGTCATCCCCGCCGGGCCGGCCCCCCGGTCGCGCCGAACCAATGGCCACGCCACGGGTTGTCGAGGCTCTGCGCCCCCGTTGCGGCCCGATGTCACCGGCTGGTCCGGACGACCGCGACGGATCCCGCGCGTTCCGTTCGAACCCGACGCGCTGCCCTCTCCGCAGGGCCCGTCGAAGCTGGAGTGACGTATGGACATCGCCCTCGACAAGGTCACCGAGATCATCCTTCGGCTGCGGGCGGTCGAGGTGAAGGAAGGCGTGACCGATCCGGATTCGGGTTCCAACCCGACTGACGACGGCTCGATCGACATCCTGGCCAGCGGCACCGACGACGCCACCGAGCAGGAGGTCCGCAGCATGATCGCCGGGCTCAACGAGGATGAGCGCGCCGATCTCGGAGCGCTCCTCTATATCGGCCGCGGCGACTACGAGGCGGCGGAGTGGCACAATGCGGTCGCCTTCGCCAAGGAGCGCGAGGCGGCCGGCGACACGGTGATGCGCGAGCTGCTCGGCACCCCGGACGCGGCCTCCCTGCTCGAGGAAGGTCTCGACGCGCTGGGCATTCCCATGGAGACGCCCGAGGCGCCCTAAAGCCTCCACCCGAAAGGTGAATCGCGGCTTTCGGGAACAAGGCCTGCAAGAGCGACAACCCCGCGCGTCGTCCCGGATCAGGTCCGCAACCTGATGACCGGGCCGATGCGCGGGGCGGGACCCGCTTCCCGGGCCGATTCCGGCCTCAGCCGAGAACGGTCAGGGTTCGCAGGCCAGCGCCTTCGCACCGATGGCCACGAACTGCGCCGCCGTCCGCAATTCGTCGCTAATGCGCGGCGTGCGGGCCACTACGGTGGCCTCGCGCGCCAGCCGGTCGTTGCAGGAGCAGGTGGGCAGCCCCTGCCCCACGGGCGGCGAGCAGGCATCGTGGTGCATACAGGCCCGGTCGAGGGCGTCGGTCGGAGGAAGGCCGGCACCGCGGCTGCCCGGACCGCAATAATTGCCATGGAAGACGAGCGCGCCCTGCGGCAATCCGTTGCCGAGGTCGGGCGCGGCCGGTGCCTCGAGGGTGGGGGCCTCGACCACCGGTGGGGCGACGGATTGAGCGAAAGCCGCCAGCGGGGCGAGCCCGAGCAGGACGGCCGAGAGCCCGGCGACCAGGGGACGGCGCCGGGCGGCGGGATAGGCAGGAGTGGCCACGTTCAAAGTCTCCGTTCGACACGCTCCCCTCACAGCCTTCGCCGGCCGGGTTCATCACCCGCCCGGGGAAGGCTGAGCCGTTCAAACGATTTTTCCGTGGTCGCGGTTCACTCTTTCACGCAAGACACAAGCCAGGGTCCTGATTTCAGAACTTATAGTTCAAGCCTCCGCGCACGACGCCGAAACCGGATTCTGATCGACCGGTGCCGTAGTAGGCAGGGACGGTCGCGTCGTAGACGGTCGCTCCGACGTTCTGCTTGCCGAGATCGACATAGAGCCCCTCGACTTTCACCGAAATACGGTCGGTAAGGGCGTATTCGATGCCCGCTCCGGCAGCGTAGCCGAGCCGCGTGGTGTCCGGCAGGCTGTAGGGATAAGCGGAGGCGTAGGGAGACTTGCTGCCCCCGCCATAGGCGAAACCGCCGGTGCCGTAGATGAGCCAGCGGTCGAAGGCGTAGCCGAGTCGGCCGCGCACCGTGCCGAACCAGTCGAGGCTCGGGGCGATACCGTAATAGGGCGTGGTACCGACGGTGCCGTCGCCGCGGCGCCCGAACCCGGTGCCCTGGAAATCCGCCTCGGCCCCGAGCACCCAGCCCGCGCCCGGCGTCAGCTGGTAATTGTAGCCGAACTGGCCGCCGCCGACGAAACCGCCCCGGCCTCCGCTCTCCGTGACGGTGCCGTAAGTCGCATCCGTGTGGCTCGAAGCCCCGCCGCGGATGCCATAGCCGGCATTCACGCCGACATAGAAGCCGGTCCAGCTGAAGACCGGCAGAACCGGCGGCGGCGGAGGTGCGGCCCGGCGCGGAAGGTCGGCGCTGGACGCGCCGCCTGCGAGAAGGCTGCTCAGAAGGCCGGCGAGGGCCGGCCGTATCGGGCGTCGGATCATCGTTGTCTCTCGGTTCGGGTTCGGATTCAGTTTTGGCGCGCCCCTGAGGCGAGGTCAGAGCGCGAGCACCAGCAGGCCGACGACTGCGACGGCCAGGATCAGGCAGAGGGCGAAATTGATGACGCTCTCGCCGCCGCAGGACTTGGGTTCAGGCTCGGTGTGCCGGGCCGGCGCTCGGACGCGGTGCCGACCGGTCGGCCACAGCCGGCTCGCGGCAAGGCCCGCCGTGGGAAAGGCGGTCTGGCTGGCAGCCCTCATCGAAGAGCCTCCCGCACGACCCGCGTCACGCCAGGCCGCGGAGCGTTGAGGTCGACGGCTTGCGCCGCGGGACCACGAAAGGCTGGCCGCTCGCCATCAGCCGAGGTCCGGAGGACGGGAAGTCCGAGCACCGCGGACAGGATCGCGGCCAGAATCACGCCGCGGATCAGAGGCCGAGGCGACGCACCGAGCACTCTGCCCGGGTGAGCGGCAAGCAGGAGCGGCGCTTCGCTCCGAACGAGGAGAGGTCTCAGTTCGATCATCGCGATGCCTTACCGAAGCCAAGGGATATAGTGGGAATTTTACCCACAAAACTTGCGTGTGAAAAATTCACACGTCAACGAGAATCCGTCGGACGCGGGTGCTCGAACGCACATCGTGGGATTGCGTCCCACGCAGTTGCCTCTAAGCTCGGGCCATGTCTCAGCCGATCGAACCCGCCCCGTCTCCGGACGGCGCCGCCCTGCACGGGCCCGTGGCGCGTCTGCTGCGGCCGCTGGTGCGCCTGCTGGTTCAGCGCGGCATCACCTTCCCGGCGCTCACCAACCTGCTGCGCGAACTCTACGTGAACGTCGCCGAGTACGATTTCGCCCTATCCGGCAAGGAGCAGACCGACAGCCGGGTCAGCCTGCTGACGGGCATCCACCGCAAGGAGGTGCGGCGCCTGCGCGGGGCGGGCGCGCCGGTGAGCCGAGTGCCGGCGACGGTGTCGCGCACGAGCCGGATCATCGCCCGCTGGATCGCCGCGCCCGAATTCACCGACGGTCAGGGCCGGCCGCTGCCGCTGCCGCGCTCGGCCGACGATGCGGCTCCCTCCTTCGAGAGCCTGGTCGCGGGCGTGACCAAGGACGTTCGGCCCCGCGCCGTGCTCGACGAGTGGCTCGACCGAGGTCTCGCCATCCTCGACGCCGAGGGCCGGGTCCGCCTGCTGGAATCCGCCTATCTGCCCAAGGGCGGAGCCGAGCCGCAGCTCTACTATTTCGGGCGGAACCTGCACGACCACATCGCGGCCGCCGCCGGGAACGTTTCCGCGCCTGCCCCGCGCTTCTTCGAGCGCGCCGTTCATTACGACGGCCTCTCCGACGCGCTCGCCGCACGGCTGGAGGCCCGGGCCCGCGAGATCGCCATGGCGGCGCTCAAGCAGGCCAATGCCGAGGCTCACGCCGCCTGCGCCGACGACGAGGGCGGACGCCATCGCTGGAATTTCGGCATCTACATCTATCGGGAGGAGGTGCCCACCGCCGATCCCGGTCCGGAGCCGGAATCGACAGGAACGGAAGGCCGCGCGCCGTGAGCCGCATCGCCCCGACCCGACGCGGCCTGCTGGCGCTCCTGGCCGGTACTCTTCTGTCGCGGCCGAGCCCCGCATGGCCTCAGACACCGGCAGCCCCCCTCGCCGACCCCATCCAGGACCGCGGCATCGGCGGCACCGGCGCGCGTCCCGCCGAGGATGAGACGCCCGGCAGCGATCGCGGCATCGGCGGCACGGGCGTGATCGGCACGATCCGCCGGTTCGGCTCGATCGTCGTCAACGACCTGCGCATCACCTATCCGCCGGACGTGCGGGTGCGCATCGACGGTGCCCCCGCGCGCGTCGCTGACCTCAGGATCGGCCACGTCGTGCGCGTGGTGGCGCGGGGGCCGGAGGGAGACCTCTCGACGGGTGCCATCGACGTGACGAGTGAGGTCGTCGGTCCGGTCGAGGCTGTCGCCCGCGGCCGCCTGAAGGTGCTCGGCCAGACCGTATCCACGGCGGGCCTGAGACACCTGACGACGCTCGCGGTGGGCGAGCGCGTGGCGGTGAGCGGCCTGCGCCGGCCCGACGGCACCGTCGTCGCGAGCCTGATCGAACCGCGCGCAACGGGAAGCGCCCGCGTCGCCGGGCCGGTGCGGCGCGGCGCCGACGGTGCGCTGCGCATCGGCGGCCTGCGCCTCCCGGGCCTCGAATCGGGGCTCGTCGGGCGGCGGGCACTGGTGGAGGGCGAGGCCGGCCCGACGGGGATGACCGTCGCGTCGGCCCGGGACGTCAGCCGCCCCTTCCCGGCGGGGCTCGCCCGGGCCTCGATCGAGGCTTACGTCGCACCGGGCGGCGGCGGTTTGCGGCTCGGCTCCGGCCTCGCCGTGTCCGGACGGGTTGCACCCTCGGCCCTGCCTGGACCGGCTCGCCCCGCCGTGATCGAGACCGCGATCGGCCGGGGCGGACGGATGACGGTGGAATCGGTCCGAGGCGACGCCTCGGGGCGGGGCGGGCTCGATTCCGCCGGCCAAGGCCCCGGCAGCGGGCGAGGCCCGGGCAGCGGCCGCGACGGCGGCCAGGGACCCGGTGGACCGGGGCGCCCCGGAGGGGGCGGCGATGCGCCGGTCTCCCGTCCCGGCGGCGGAGCCGGCGGCTTCGAACCGGGCCGGGGCGGCGCAGGTGCGGGAGGCGCGAAGCCCGGCGGCTATCCGATCGACACGCGCCCCGGGCCCGGTATCGGAACGGGCGGTGGTTTCGGCGGCCCTGGCGGCGGGTTCGATCGCCCCGGCGGCGGGGGACCGGGCGGGTTCGGTGGCGGCGGCCCCGGCGGTGGCGGCTTCGGCGGTAGCGGCGGCTTCGGCGGAGGCCCCGGCGGCGGCGGGCGCCGCTGATGGCCGCCGTCAGCGGCTGCGCAGGATCAGCCGGTCGCCGCGCACCTCGTACGAGGGCAGCCGGTCGAGGAAGCTCTGGCCGAGCAGGTTGGTCGTCAGCACGCCGGGCCGGCTCACCATCGCGTTGACATTGCGCTCGGTGATCGGCCCGACGGTGATCGAGTCGAGCCGGATCGGCGCGGTGAGCGCGGTGCCGTTGGCGGTGGAGACTCGCTGGGTGAAGGCGCTCTCCGGCGGGCGGATGCCGAGCCGCTCGGCGGTCGCGGCGGTGAGCACGACGCTGCTCGCCCCCGTGTCGAAGACGAAGCGCTCCTCGGAGCCGCCGTTCACCTCCGCCAGGACCGAGAAGTCGCCGTCGGAGCGGCGGGTGATCGTCACCTCGCCGCCGGGGCCGACCACGGCGGTGCCGGGGCGCAGGGCTCCGACGACATTGGCGCCGACGCGCTGCGCGTCGTCGCGGTAGGTGTAGCCGATGATGATCACCGCGCCGATGGCGAGCCAGATCAGGATCGAGCCAAGGGTCTTGCCCGGCATGGCGAGCGCCTGCCGCCAGCGCCCGGCGGTGAGGAGGAGCAGCAGCGCCGTCATCGAGACGAGGCCGGCGAGCTGATCCGAATCGAGTCCCATCACCGGGCCGCCGTCGTGGTTGGCAACCAAGACGACGAGGCCGATCCCGAGGATGGCGAGGCCAGCCCACATCATCGCGCGCGCGGGTCCCGCTCGGGATAGGCCCGGCGCAGCCGCTCGGGCAGCACCGCCATGACCGCCAGGCGCTGCGGCTCGGACAGCGAGCCCCACAGCCCGATCTCTTCGCGCGTGCGCCCGCAGCCCTCGCACAGGCCCGTCACGGCATCGAGCACGCAGACCTTGGTGCAGGGTGAGGAGGGTTTTCTCGAAGGAGTCGCCAGCATCGCCCGTGCAGATGGGACCGAGCGGGGCCGTGAATCAAGGTCTGGCGGGAAACCTTATCCGTCCCGGGGGTCGTCGGCCGGGCTGCGCTTCAACCAGCGGATCGGGTGAACGAGGATGCGTGTGCCGACATCGCCCTTCCACTGCGTCCGCAGGCCCTGTGCCTCCACGGCCGCCACGATCTCGGCGGCGATGGCGGCCATGGACTCGTCGCGGTCGTCGAACGAGCCGAAGGCGAGGTAGAGGCCCTGGTCGACGACGACCGCCTCGACGTCCTGCCCGTGGTAGAACACGAACCCGCGCGAGGGGCGCCCGCGCTCCCGACGCTGGTGATAGACTTCAGCCGCGTCCGAAATCCCGTCCGAGCGGGTGTAGCCGGCACAATGCAGCGCGATGATGCCGCGGGCGTCGAGCGTGTCGAAGGCGATGGCGAGGCGATCGAAATCCGTCTCCAGCGGCCACGTCGCCTCGTCGGCCCGCTTGCGCGCGAAGGCACGGGCGACCTCCGCCTCGACCCAGCGGCGATCGTCGGGATCGATCGCGTCGGGGTTCAGGTACTCGTCCCGGATCGACTCGAGCGTCGAGGCCTCGCTCTCGAAGCCGCCGCGCGCCAGAACCTCGATCCGCTCGGCGGTGTCGGTGCGGTCGATCGTTTCCGCGGGTGTGTCGGCGGGCTGAGAGGTCCGCCCCTCCGCCCGTCGGCCGGCCAAGAGCCGGCGGAGGATCCTCAGCATCACGCGTCCCCCGCCTACGCCGTCGCCGCCACCAGCGCCAGCAGCACCGCGATCTCGCCGATCTGCTGGCAGGCGCCGACGACGTCGCCGGTCTGGCCGCCGATCTTCCGCTCGGCGAGCGCGCTCAGGCCGAAGGCCGCGAGCGGCGCCAGGATCAGCGCGAGGACGAGGCCGAGCGGCGGCAGGCCGAGGGCGGCGGCGATCCCGGCGAGGACCAGACAGATCAGCCCCGCAACCGCGAGCGTCGCGCGGGTCGGCCGGCCGACGGCGGCGCCCGCGCCGCCGGGACGGGCGGGGTCGAGGATCGCGAGCGGGATCAGCGCCACCGTCCGCGACAGGGCGGCGGCGAAGAGCAGCGCGACGGCAGCGAGCGAGCCGGAGCGGTCGAGCAGGGTCGCGAGCATCGCCGCGCGCAGCGCCAGCCCGAGGAACAGAGCGGTGCCGCCATAGGCGCCGATCCGGCTGTCGCGCATGATCTCCAGGGTTCGCTCGCGGCTCCCCCCGCCGCCGAACCCGTCGGCGACGTCGGCCAGACCGTCCTCGTGCATGGCGCCGGTGATCAGCGCCAGCGCGACGAGGGCGAGCGCGGCGGCCACGAACGGCCCGAGCCGGATCTCCCAGGCGAGCACCAGCACGAGGGCAGCCGGCAGCGCGATCAGCAGTCCGGCCAGCGGCAGCACCCGCGGCACGGTGCGGAAATCCGGCGCGGCGTGGGGTGCGGGCTCGTCCGGCAGGGGCGGGACCGGCAGGCGGGTGAAGAAGCGGAGGCAGGCGGCGAGGTCGTAGACCCATTCCGCCCCGGGAAAGGGCGGCCCGAGATCGCGACCGCTGCGCTCGATCATTCCGCCCCCCTTCGCCTCGCCGCCTGGACCCGCAGGCCCATCCGCTTCTATAGCGCCGGGAGCCTCCTGCCTGCTACGCGGCGCCGCCGTCTATCCGGTGGCAAATCCCGCGCCGATCGGGCGATCTCCTTTCGCGGTGCCCCCGCCTTTCGACGCGCACGAGTCCCTTCCATGACCTCAGACCCGGCCGCCTCCCCCTTCGCCGATATCCGCCGCCTGCTGACCGAGATGCCCGGCCCCGACGGGGATGCGGTCGCCGGGATCCGGGCGCGGGACGCACAGCTGACCAAGCCGCCGGGGGCGCTCGGGCGGCTCGAAGCCTTCGTGGAATGGCTCGGCGCGTGGCAGGGCAAGGCCAAGCCCACCCTCGACCGGCCGATGGTGTGCGTCTTCGCGGGCAGCCACGGCGTGGTGGAGCGCGGCGTCTCCGCCTTCCCGGCCGCGGTCAACCGGCAGATGCTGGACAATTTCGCCGCCGGCGGCGCGGCAATCAACCAGCTCTGCGCCGCCTATGGCCTCGGCTTCCGGGTGTTCGATCTCGCCGTCGACCTGCCGACCGGCGACATCTGCTCCGGCCCGGCGCTGGACGAGAAGGGGTGCGTCGCCACCATGGCCTTCGGCATGGAGGCGGTGGCGGCGGGCACCGACTGCCTCGCCGTCGGCGAGATGGGGATCGGCAACACCACCGTCGCGGCGGCGATCTACGCCGCGCTCTACGGCGGCGAGGCCGAGCACTGGGTCGGGCGCGGCACCGGGCTCGACGCCGCCGGCCTCGCCCGCAAGGCCGAGGCGGTGCGGTTGGCGGTCGAGACCCACAAGGATCACATGAGCGACCCGCTGGCGGTGCTGGCACGGCTCGGCGGCCGGGAGATCGCGGCGATGGCCGGGGCCATCCTCGCCGCGCGGCTGCAGCGTGTGCCGGTGGTGCTCGACGGCTACGTCGCGACCGCCGCGGCGGCCGTGCTGCACGCCGCCGCCCCGAACGCCCTCGACCATTGCCTCGCCGGCCACCGCTCGGCGGAAGGGGCGCATGGCGAGGTGCTGGAGCGGCTCGGCCTCAAGCCCGTTCTGTCGCTCGACATGCGGCTGGGCGAAGCCTCGGGCGCGGCCCTGGCGCTGGGCCTCCTGAAAGGCGCGCTCGCCTGCCACCGCGACATGGCGACGTTCGAGCAGGCGGGGGTTTCGGGCAAGAGCGCGGAGTAATTCTGGTCGATCGAACCCCGAGGCCGCCGGACTGCTCCTTTCGACGCCCCGCCCCGCCAGGGGCCGGCGTCATCCTGAGCGGCGCGGCGGGGGCCGGCGGATGGGCCGCCAGCAGGGCGTTCACGTCGATCTCGAAGCTGCCGCCCTCCCGAAGGCGCCCGACCACGGCGCCGCCGGCCGTCGTCAGCGCGCCCTGCGCGTTCGCGGTCAGCGCGGCATCGGGTTGCGGCACCCCGGTGGTCGGGTCGGGCCGGGTGAGCGTGACCCGGGCGCCGCCCGGCGCCGCCGGATCGAAGTGGTAGTCGAGGCCCGGCGCCAGCGACCCGCTCGTCGGCGTCGTCCCCTGGGATCGGCCCGTCAGGATGGCCAGGCCGGAGGCGACAAGTCCGCTGAGCAGGGCTGGGAGGAGCGCCGGGCCGGGCAGCGGCACCCGCGCCGCCGTCGCCACGCGCGCGGCCCCGGCCAACAGGCCCGGCGACGGGGGCACCGTGATGGCCGATGCCGTCGCGGTGGCCACGGGTGGCGGCGCGGCCGCGGGGGTCGGTGGCGAAGCGGCGGCCCCCGGAACCGGGACCGGCTGCGGGGTCACCGGTGCGGGCGCTTGCGGAGGCGCGGCCACTGGCGGGGGTTGCGGCGGCGAGGGCTGCGGGGGCAGTTGCGGGGGCACTGGCGTAGGTTGCGGTGCCGGCGCCGGAACCTGAGGCGATGCAGGCACTTGGACAGGCACCTGCGCCGTCGCGGCGAAGTTCGGCGGCAGCAGCGGTCCCGTGACGGGCGGCGCAGGGAAGGCCGCCGCGCGCGCGGCCTGCGCGGCGTCGAAGCCCAGCCCGAGTTGCGACCGCTGCGCGGCGTTGCGGGCCGTGTTGGCCGCCTCGAACCCGGCATTGATCGTGTTGCTGGCGTTCAGCGTCGCCGAGAAGGCGCGCTGCGTCTCCGCCATCTGCCGGTTGATCTGATTGAAACCCTGGATCGGGTCACCGTAGCTTCCGTCCCCCGGCAGGGCACCGCCGCCCCCGCCAAGCGGTGCAGCACCCTGCGGGCGGATCCGGATCTGAAGCGGCCCGGACGAGCCGGGCGCGCCGCCGGGTCCCTGTGCGAAGTTCGAGATACCGCCGGTCATGCATGCCCCTCGCTGCCGATGGACACACGTAGAACGTGCAAGCTGACGAGAACCTGTCGGGCCGGGGATGTTTTTCGGAAGCGGTCGGACTCGCCTCGAACGGATCAGGCCGCCCGCGCCCGCCGGGACTGGGATGACTCGGCCTCGGCCGCGGCCTTGCCGTCGCCGAGGTTCACGGCGGCGAGGGCGTCCATGCCGCGGCTTGCCGGGAAGGTGACGATCACCTCGGTGCCCTCGCGCGGCTTCGACTTGAGCTGGAAGCCGCCGCCGTGGAGGTCGATCAGGCCCTTCACGATCGGGAGCCCCAGGCCGGAACCCTGCTCGGCGGTCTTGATCGCCAGCGAGCCGCGTCCGAACGAGGACATCACCGTGCCGAGTTCGTCCTCGGGGATGCCGGGCCCGGAATCCTTGACGCTGACATACTGCCCGCCCGACGAGGTCCAGCCGACCTTGATCGTGATCTCGCCGCCGGGCGGCGTGAACTTCACCGCGTTCGACAGGAGGTTGAGCACGATCTGGCGCAGGGCCCGCTCGTCGGCCCAGAGGCGGGGCAGGGAATCGTCGATCAGGCTGGCGAAGGTCTGGCCCTTGCTGCGGGCGCGCAGGGTCATCATGTGGCGGCATTCCTCGACCGTGTGGGCGAGCTGCACCGCCTCCTCGCTCAGGTCGTAGCGGCCGGCCTCGATGCGCGAGAGGTCGAGGATCTCGTTGATGAGATTGAGCAGGTGCATCCCGCTGTCGTGGATGTCGGTGGCATATTCCCGGTAGGCCGGGGCGGTGTGGGCGCCGAACACCTCGTTCTTCATCACCTCCGAGAAGCCGAGGATGGCGTTGAGCGGCGTGCGCAGCTCGTGGCTCATGGTGGCGAGGAAGCGGGACTTGGCGAGGTTCGCCTCCTCCGCCCGCCGCCGCGCCTCGTCGGAATTGGCCTTGGCCTGTTCGAGCTCGGCGAAGATCGCGTCCTTCTCCGCCCGCGATTGCAGGGTGCCGACGGCGGAGGCGTAGAGGCGGCGCGCCAAGCCGGCGAAGAAGATCTGGCTCGCCACCGTCATCGCGACGAGGAGCATCGTGTCCATGTCGCGGGAGAACAGCAGCAGCGACAGCGCCGCCAGCATCAGCGGCACGAGGCCGGACAGGGCGGCCACCGGCACGGTCGCGGCGAGCATCGTCGTCACCGCCGCGACGATGACGAGGCCGAACAGAGCGAAGGTCTGGGCTCCGGGAATGCCGACCAGCAGCAGCATCGCCCAGGCGAGGCTCTGGCCGAACTCGGCAGCGACGAAGAGGCGGCCCCAACGCTTGAGCGGCAGGCTTTCCGGCGCCTGCCGCAGGAAGCGGCGGCTGAGGATCAGCATCATCGCGGTGGCGGCGAGCGCCACGGCCGCCCAGACCGAGACGGTCACGGCCGGCACCCAGATCGAGGAGGCCGCCGCCACGGCCAGCGCCAGCACGAGGAGCGGGATGCCCGCCCCGACCCTGTACTGGGCGTAGAGCCGCAGCAATTCGGTGTCGAAGGCCCGCTCCAGGCCGCTCGTCGAGGTCAGCCGCTCCCGGGCCGAGCGCATGTCGCGCGCGATGCCGCGGCGCTTGGCCACCTCCTGCGAAGAGGGCCCCCGCCCGCGCTGAACCATCTCCGCTGTGAGGTCGGCCATAACAGTCGAGATCGCCAATCGGAAGCGGTGCGGGGCCTGATCGTGGTCTTGCGGCGCACGGGGCAAGGTGGAGAGCCGGCAGCGTGCCCTCGAACCGTTAAGAAGCGGCTTCGACACTCCGGCGAATTGCGCCGATCTCGGGCGGGACAAGCCCATTTCGTATTCAGGTGCGTTGCCGCACATCAGGAATGGCGATCGAGGATCAGAATCGGAACGATTCCAAGCCGCGACCTCAAGTGCCCTCGAAGCGACGCGCCGTAGCGCCTTCCCCGACGTGGGACGGCGGCGGTGGTCCCCGGCGCCTCGCGCGGCACGTCGATTACGGAGTGCGCCGATGCTGACCCTCAACCTGAACGGCGTGGTCCGGGAGGTCGATGCCGACCCCGACATGCCCCTGCTCTGGGTGATCCGCGACCGGCTCGACATGACCGGCACCAAGTATGGCTGCGGCATCGCCCAGTGCGGCGCCTGCACCGTGCACATGGACGGCCAGCCGGTGCGCTCCTGCCAGACCCGCATCGGTGATGTGGGGGAGGCCAAGATCACGACGATCGAGGGCGTCGAGGGCAAGGTGGCCGATGCGGTGAAGGCGGCGTGGCGCGGCCTCGACGTGGTGCAGTGCGGCTACTGCCAGTCCGGCCAGATCATGTCGGCCATCGGCCTGCTCACCGACAACCCGAAGCCGAGCGACGCCGATATCGACGGTGCCATGGACGGCAATGTCTGCCGCTGCGGCACCTATCAGCGCATCCGCGCCGCCATCCACGAAGCCGCCCGCTCGCTCGCCTGAGCCGCCTCGCAGCCTATCGGAACAAGGAGCCCGGCATGCTCAAGCTCGATCTCACCGATGCGCCCGCCCCGTCCCGGCGCGCTTTCCTCACCGGCGCGGCGGCGGGCGCCGTTCTGCTCGCCTTCCGCGTCGACCTGAAGGGCGCCCGCGCGGCGGAGGCCTCCGACGCGCTGTCCAAGGCTCCGCCCCAGCCCAACGCCTTCGTGCGGATCGCCGCCGACGACACCGTCACGGTGATGATCAAGCACCTCGACATGGGCCAGGGCAACACGACCGGCCTCGCCACCATCCTCGCCGACGAACTCGACGCGGATTGGAGCCAGATGCGCGTCGCCTTCGCCCCGGCCGACGCGAAGCTCTACGCCAACCTGCTGATGGGCCCGGTCCAGGGCACCGGCGGCTCGACGGCGATCGCCAATTCCTGGTTCCAGCTCCGCAAGGCGGGTGCGGCCGCCCGCGCCATGCTGGTCGCCGCCGCGGCCGAGAAATGGGGCGTGCCGGCGGGCGAGATCACCGTCGCCAAGGGCGTCATCGGCCACAAGTCGGGCAAGCAGGCCCGCTTCGGTGAATTCGCCGAGGCCGCCGCCGCCAAGCCGGTGCCGCAGGAGCCGCGCCTCAAGACCCCGGCGGAGTGGACGCTGATCGGGAAGCGCGTGCCGCGCATCGACTCGGTCGCGAAGACCGACGGCACCGCAATCTACTCCCTTGACATCCGCCGCCCCGGCCAGGTCACGGCCCTCGTGGCTCACCCGCCGCGCTTCGGCGCCACGGTGAAGTCGGTGGATTCGGAGGCCGCGCAGGGCATGCCGGGCGTGGTGGGCATCGTCACGATCCCGACAGGCGTGGCGGTGATCGCCCGCGACACCTGGAGCGCGATGAAGGCCCGCGAGGCCCTCAAGGTCACCTGGGACGAATCCGCCGCCGAGACCCGCTCGTCGGACGCGATCCTCGCCGAGTACCGCGAGACCGCCAAGGCCTCCGGTCTCGTCGCCTCGCAGGCGGGCGACGCCGATGCCGGCATCAAGGGCGCGGCCAAGGTGCTGGAGGCGGAGTTCTCCTTCCCCTACCTCGCCCACGCGGCGATGGAGCCCCTCAACGCGACGATCGAGCGGGCGGCGGACGGCAGCTACGACGTCTATGCCGGCTGCCAGATCCAGACGATCGAGCAGGCGGTGGTAGCGGCGACGCTGGGCGTGACGACGGACAAGGTCCGGCTGCACACGCAATGGGCCGGCGGCTCGTTCGGCCGGCGCGCGACCCCGGGCGCCGACTACTTCGCCGAGGCCGCCGCGATCGTGAAGGCCTGGGACGGCAAGGCCCCGGTTCACCTCGTCTGGACCCGCGAGGACGACATGACCGCCGGCTATTACCGCCCGCAGGTCTATCACACGGTCAAGGCGGGCCTGAACGAGAAGGGCCAGATCACCGGCTGGCGCCATGCCATGGTCGGCAAGTCGATCATGATCGGCTCGCCCTTCGAGGCGATGCTGGTCAAGAACGGCATCGATTCCACCACCGTCGAGGGCGCCTCCGACACGCCCTACGCCCTGCCCGCCTACCGCTTCGAGGTGCACAATGCCCGCGAGGGCGTGCCGGTGCTGTGGTGGCGCTCGGTCGGCCACACCCACACCGCCCACGTCATGGAGGTGGTCATCGACGAGCTCGCGCATGCGGCGGGTGCCGACCCGGTCGCCTACCGCCTCTCGCTGCTGACCCGCGCCCCGCGCCTGTCCGGCGTGCTGCGGCTCGCCGCCGAGCGGGCCGGGTGGAGCCAGAAGTCCTCCGAGAAGGGCCGCGGCCTCGGCGTCGCGGTGCACGAATCCTTCGGCTCCTACGTTGCGATGGTGGCGGACGTGACGGCGGCGGACTCGAACGTTCGGGTCAATCGCATCGTCGCGGCGGTCGATGTCGGCGTGGCGGTGAACCCGGACGTCGTCCGCGCCCAGGTCGAGGGTGCGGTGGGTTTTGCCCTCTCGGCGGTGCTGCGCAACCGCATCACCCTCAAGGACGGCGTGGTGCAGGAGCGGAACTTCGACAGCTATCAGCCGACGCGCATCTCCGAGATGCCGCGGGTGGAGGTTCACATCGTGCCCTCCGACGTCGCGCCCACCGGCATCGGCGAACCCGGCGTGCCGGTGCTGGCGCCGGCCATCGCCAACGCGGTCTTCGCCGCGACGGGTCAGCGCCTGCGCTCGCTGCCGCTCGATCTCTCGTCCCTGCGCGGAGCGTAGTCGATCCGATTGCCCCGCTGGCCCGAAATCGGGTTCGGCGGGGCTCGGTTGGCTCGAGCACCGGACACGCCCGATCCAACCGGAGCGTGCTTTACAAGCGTATCGGACTGTCTCTTAGGTTGAGCCCATCGAGCCACAACGGGGTGTGGGATGGGCGCGAAGACGGATCCGTCCGACCGGCCGTCGAATCCGGGCACGGCGGACCGCGGGATCGGTGCGGACGATCGGGCGGGGCCACCGCTCGGCTCGATCGAGATGGAGGCGGATGCGCTGCGATCCGCCCTCGGGCTCGTGACCGGTCTGGGCGCGCCGGCGGCCCTGGCATGGGGTTCGGCGCTGACCGTCCTGTGCAACGATGCCTTCACCGCGCTTCTCGGCCCCGTTCCGACCGGGCTCGCCTTCTCCGCCCTCGCGCGAAACGGGCATGACGCGGAGGCGCTGACGCGTCTTCTGCGCCGCGCCCGATCCGGCGAAACGGTCACCGCCGCCGGCCTTCCCCTCGGAACGGGCGCGTCCCGTCCCCCGGTGATGCTCTGCCTCAGTCCGGTGCGCGGATCCGATGGCGCCGTGGCGGGGGTTCTGGCGCTCGTGACCGGAACCGGGGCAACGCTCGGCGACGCCGAGTGCGAGACGGCACGGCGGGTTTGCGAGGAGAAGTACAGCACCCTGTTCCAAGCGGCTGGCCAGGGGTGGTGCGAGCTCGAATTCGTGCGCGACGAACAGGGCCGCGCCGTCGATCTCCGTTATATCGCGCTCAATCCCGCCTTCGAGCGGATGACCGGCCTGTCGGCAGCGCAGCTGCACGGGCGGACGGCGCGCGAAGTGGTGCCGGATCTCGATTCCGGCTGGGTGCAGGCCTGCGCGCGGATCGCCGCCTCGGGCGTGCCGGCATGGTTGGACCGTGCGGACGGGCCGATGGGGGGCCGGTTCGAGGTCTGCGCCTATCCGCAGGCAGGGGACAGGCTGCTGATCCTCTACGACGGCGTCACCGGGCCCGAAGCGGCTGAGACGGCCCTGCAGGAACGCGAGAAGCGGCAGGCCTTTCTCCTGGCGCTGAGCGATGCGGTGCGCACGCTGATCGACCCGATGGCGATCCAGGAAAAGGCATGCCGGCTGCTCGGCGAGCGGCTGCAGGTCGACCGCACCTACTACGTCGCCATCGACGAGACTGCGGGCACCGCGCGGGTTGCGTGGGACTACCTTCGCGGCGACGTTCCCTCATTGGCCGGCGAGCACCGGGTCGCGGACTTTCCATGGTCGGTGGACATTCTCCGTCGCGGCCGGTGCCATGTCGTGACCGACACGCAGACGTCGGCCGCGGTCCCTGAGGCGGACCGTCCCTCCCTGACAGCTCTGCGGATCGCGGCCTGCCTGGGCGCGCCGCTCATCAAGAACGGCCGTCTCGTCGGCGCGCTCTGCGTCACGCAATCGGTTCCGCGGGACTGGACGGAGACCGACGTCGCGCTGCTGCGCGACGTCGCCGAGCGGATCTGGTCGGCGGTCCAGCGCGGACGGGCCGAGGCAGATATCCGGCGCAAGAACGCGGTGCTCGAAGGGATCAACCGCATCTTCCGCGAGGCGCTGACCGCACGCACGGAGGAGGAGCTCGGCCGCTTCTGCCTCGCGGTTGCCGAGGATGTGACCCAGAGCGCCTTCAGCTTCATGGGTGAGGTCAACCACGAGCGCTGCCAGTTCGACGAGCTCTCCATCAGCGATCGCGGCTGGCAGCACTTCGCCATGGACGATCCCGCCTTTCCGAAGGGCGTGCCACCCAAGGGACTCAAGATTCACGGCATCTACGGCCGTGTCCTGAAGGACGGGCAGAGCCTCATCGTCAACGACCCGGACGCGCATCCGGATCGTATCGGCACGCCGCGCGGCCACCCGCCGCTCAGGTCCTTTCTCGGTGTGCCGCTCAAGCGCGACGGGCAGACGGTGGGCATGGTCGGGCTCGGCAATCGCGAGGGCGGGTATCGGGCGGAGGACCGGGAGGCGGCGGAGGCCCTCGCTCCGGCGATCTTTCAGGCGCTTCTGAGCAAGCGGACGGCCGACACCCTGCGCCAGAGCGAGGAGCGCTTCCGCACCCTGGCCGAACTCGTGCCGAGCCTGCTCTGGAACTGCGATCCCGAGGGCAAGGTCATCGTGCTGAACCAGCAATGGAGCAAGTATACCGGCCAGACCGCGCAGGAGGCTCAGGACGGCGGCTGGCTGGCGACGATCCACCCCGCCGAGAGGCAAGAGGTCGAACGCATCGCCGTCGAGGCTTTCGCCACCGGCCAGCCCCTGGAGCGGCAGCAGCGCATCCGCCGCCGCGACGGGACCTATCGCTGGTTCCTGGTCCGCCATGCGCCGGCACGGGACGCGGAAGGACGGATCCTGCGCTGGTTCGGCGCCGCCACGGATATCCACGACCAGCATATTGCCTCCGAGAACCTGCGGGCGGAGGAGGCACGTCAAGCCTTTCTCCTCGACCTCGCCGACCGGCTGCAGGGGCTGACCGATCCGAAGGCGGCCCTTCACAGCATCGTCGAGGCGCTCGGACGCCATCTCGGGGTCAGCCGGGTCGGCTATGCCCGCATCTCCGCCGACGGCGAGCGGGTCGAGCGGCAAGTCGGCTACACCGGCGAGGCCGAGCCCCGCCTCGGGCCGATGCCGCTCCGGTTCTTCGGCGCGACGATCCACACCCGGTTCCGCAACGGCGAGACGGTCGTCGTGGACGATGCCTCGAGCGTCGCGGCCCCCATCGTCTGGAGAGAGGGGGGCGTCGGCAGCTTCGTGGCGGTCCCGCTGGTCCGCGACGGCCAAGTGCGCACCGTCCTCTACATCACCCATCATCAACCCCGAACATGGACGCGCTCGGAAACGACGCTGATCGAGGAGGTCGCCGCGCGGACCTGGGAAGCGGCGGAGCGGGCCCAGGCCGAAGCGGAGCTGCGCGCGAGCGAAGCGCGACAGCGCGTTCTGGTCGAAGGGATCCCCCAGCTCCTCTGGCGGGCGGGACATGGCGGCGCCTGGACCTGGGCGAGCCGGCAATGGTGCGGCTATACCGGCCAGACCGAGGCCGAGAGCCGGGATTTCGGCTGGCTCGAAGCGGTCTATCCCGAGGATCGCGAGCGGGCCCGGGACGCCTGGGGCGACGCGGCCACGGCCGAGCGGCTGACCGTCGAGTACCGCATCTATCACGCCTGCGAGGCCCGCTACCGGTGGTTCCAGACACGCGCCCTGCCGCTGCGTGAGGGAAGCGACATCGTCGAATGGCTCGGCACCTCGACCGACATCGACGACCTGCGGCACCTTCAGGAACAGCAGAACGTGATGGTGGCCGAGCTGCAGCACCGCACCCGCAACCTCATCACCGTCGTGCGCTCGCTGGCCGAACAGACGATGAGCCGCAGCGCCTCCATGGATGTGTTCCGCGGGCGCTTCTACGATCGTCTCGCAGTGCTCTCACGGGTGCAGGGGCTGCTCTCCCGCTCCAGCATCGAGCCGATCACCCTGCACACGCTCATCTCGACCGAACTCGACGCCCTCGGCGCCTGGGAGGCGGCCGGCCGCATCGATCTCAACGGTCCCCCCGTCCGGCTGCGCAAGGCGACGGTGCAGACCTTCGCGCTGGCCCTGCACGAACTCGCCACCAACGCCCGCAAATATGGGGCGCTCGCCGGAAGCGCGGGACGGCTGAGCGTGACGTGGCGGACCTACACCGAGAACGGCCGGATGCGGCTCGCCCTGTACTGGAGCGAGAGAGGGATCGATCGACCCCGCGAGGAGCCGGCGTCGGACCGGCGCGGCTATGGGCGGGAGCTGATCGAGAAGGCACTGCCCTACACCCTCGACGCGCGCACGCGCTACGAACTGGGCGAGACCACCCTGCATTGCGCCATCGACCTGCCGCTCGTGGAGCGGAGGCAGCAGCCCTAGAGCATCATCCCGAAAGGTGGTTTGCGGCTTTCGGAAAAAGATGATGCAAAAACAGATCCCTAGCGCATCGTGCTGGATCCGATATCCAGCACGATGCGCTAGAATCCTAATCCCGCGCCAGCACCGCTTCGATCGCCCGCGCGACGGACAGCGCGCGCCCGTCGTCGCCGAAGCGGGCGATGATCTGCACGCCGAGCGGCAGGCCGTCGCCCGGCACCGGAACATTGACGCAGGGCACGCCCATCAGGGTCCAGAGCCGGTTGAAGCGCGCATCCCCCGTCGAGCCGAGACCCTGAGGGGCGCGGCCGACGCTGGAGACCGTCAGGATCGCATCGAAATCCGAGAACAGCTCCTTGAGCTGCCGCCGCGCCCGGTGCGCCTCGCGGCGGGCGGCGTCGTAGTCGGGGGCCGTGAGGTCCTGCGCCCGGTCGAGCTGCCCGCGCAGCACCGGCGGCAGGGCGTCGCGATGCTCGGCATATTCCCAGGCGAGCGCCTGGCGCGCCTCGAAATCCTGCACGGTCGGATGCGCGGCCCAGGCCCGCGCGAAGGGTTCGGGCAAGACGAGGTCGTGGACCACCGCCCCGGCCCGCTCGGCGGCGCTGGCCGCGCGCTCAAGGGCCGCGAGGGCATCCGCGTCGGGACTTCCGGCGAAGTCCTGGAGGCAGAGGGCGAGGCGCGGGCGCTCCGGCGCCGGGGCCTCGATCGCCGGCCGCTCGGCGATCAGGGCCAGCGCGTGGGCGATGTCGGCGACCGAGGCGCCGAACAGGCCCACCGTGTCGAGCGCCCAGGAGAAGGTCTTCACGCCCACCGTCGGCAGCAGCCGGAACGAGGGCTTGATCGCCGCCAGGCCGCAGAAGGCCGCCGGGCGGATCACCGAGCCGCCGGTCTGGGTGCCGAGCGCCAGCGGCAGCATCCCGGCAGCGACCGCGGCGGCCGAGCCCGAGGAGGAGCCGCCCGGCGTGTGGCCGGGATCGCGCGGATTGACCGTCGCCGCCGGGTCGAGGCCGGCGAAGGCCGTGGTCGCGGTCTTGGCGAGCGGCACCGCGCCGAGGGCCCGCAGCCGCGACACGATCGCCGCATCGGCCCTCGGCCGCCAGCCGGCATAGATGTCCGAGCCGAATTCGGTCGCCATGTCGGCGGTGTCGATGATGTCCTTGATGCCGACCGCGATGCCGGCAAGCGGCCCGTTCGTGGGCACTGCCGCCTCAGGCGCGGTGCGCAGGACGGCACCGATGGCAGGGTCGCGTCCGGCGATCCGCTCGCGTGCCGCGCGAACCGCGTCCGCGGCGGAGAGGGTGCCGTCCGCGATGCGGGCACGGAGATCGAGAAGCGAGATCATGCGCACCCGAGTCCCGCTCCGTATCGAATCTGTCAACAGCCCTCCACATGGGCGGAATGCGACGCGGCATCGTTAGCGGCTCGTTTACGGGACGGTGCGCATCGTTCCGGCCATGTGGCGTAAAGCGTTAGCGTTCTCGGCCCTGGTGCTGTTCGGCGCGGGGCTCACGGGCTGTGCAATCAACCGGTTCGAACGCCGGGAGGCATGGCGCGACCAGGCCGAACAGATGTGCATCGCCCGCAAGCTGGTGCAGCCGACAGCCTATGTCTCGCTGGCGAAGGAGATCGACGGCCCCGGCCCCTGCGGCATGCAGCAGCCCTTCCGGGTGACGAAACTCGGCGGCGGCTCGGTGGCGCTCAAGCAGCGCATGACGCTGGCCTGCCCAGCCCTCGCCGAGGCCGAGGCGTGGCTCGCCGACACGATCCAGCCCGCCGCCAACCTGTATTTCGGCGTGCCGGTGGCCGAGATCAACGCGGGCTCCTATTCCTGCCGCGGCCGCAACAACCAGGCCGGCGCCAAGCTCTCCGAGCATTCCTTCGGCAACGCGCTCGACATCATGTCCTTCACGCTCGCCGACGGCCACGTCATCACCGTCAAGGGCGGCTGGCGCGGCACCGAGGCCGAGCAGGCCTTCTTGCGCGAGGTGTTCGTGGGGGCCTGCGCCCGGTTCTCGACGGTGCTGGCGCCGGGCTCCAACGTGTTCCACTACGACCACATCCACGTCGATCTGGCGATGCACGACCCGCGCGGCCTGAAGCGCATCTGCAAGCCGCTGCTCAAGTTCGAGTCGCAGCTCACCGCCGCCGACGGCTCGCCCCGGCCGCTGGCCTCGCCCCGCCCGCCCGCGCGCCAGACGATCCCGACCCAGGCGCCGATCGACGTGGAGGAGGACGACCCCTACGGCGTCGCGCCGACCTCCTCGCGCACCACCGGCACGCGGGTCGCCCGCGCACCGGCCGCCCCGGCGCCGACGGCCTACGCCGCCGCGCCGGCACCCGGCCGGCCGCGCGCTCCGGTTCCGGCGCACGATGCGGCCTATGAACCGCTGTCGCTCGCCGCGCCCCACGCCTCAGACGAGCCGATCTATTAATCCCTTGGAGGTGTGCCCGGCGCACCCCAGGGTCGGTCAAAAGCGGCGCTCCCGCCCGGTCCAAGCTTGACTTGGGCCGGGGGCGGCGCATCGTCTCTCGCCATCCGGTGCCCCGCGCGACACGCCTCGAGGCGAGCGTCGCGCCACGACACCCTCAACAGGCGGATTTTTGAGCGGCATGCGCCCGAACCTTCCCCTCGCCGTCCTAGCGCTCGGCCTCTTCACGGCGTCCTCCGTGCTGCCGGCGCTCGCCCGCTCCGGCCGCGAGGAGATCTCGCCGGCCGAGGAGCAGACCTTCCCCTACGACGCCGACATTCCCGGCTGCCAGGACACCGACGTTCTGGAGAAGGTCTCGACCCAGTTCGCCGAGAAGGAGGCGAAGTTCTGGAACTCGTCGCTGACGATCGTCTCCTACGAGCGGATCGAGCGCACGGCGTGGCGGCCCTACGGCGTCGACTTCATCCCGCGCCGCTATTGCTCGGCGCTCGCCACCACCTCGGACGGGGTGCGGCGCAAGGTCGATTACTCGGTGCGCGAGAGCCTCGGCATCATCGGCTCGACCTGGGGCGTCGATTTCTGCGTTCACGGCCTCGACCGCAACAACGCCTACGCCTACGCCACCGCCTGCCGGATGGCCCGGCCCTGATCCGAGCGGGAAAGGCGCGGGCGCGCCGGGCACACGCTTGACTTGTACCCTGCGCCCGGCATCGTCCTGAGACGTCCCGATCCCGAGTCCCGTCCATGCCGCGCCTGTCCCGCCTCGTCGCCCTGACCCTCGGCCTCACCCTGGCCTCCGGCGCTCAGGCGCAGGATTTCGGCGGCTTTCGACGCGGCGGCGAGCCCGGCAGCTTCGACTTCTACGTGCTGGCGCTGTCGTGGTCGCCGACCTATTGCGACGGCGAGGGTGCACGCCGCGACCGCAACGGGCAATGCGCGCCGGGCCGCGGGCTCGGCTTCGTGGTGCACGGACTGTGGCCGCAATACGAGCGCGGCTACCCCTCCAATTGCTCGGCGGTGGAGCGCCCCCTCACCCGCAACGCGGTCGAGGCCGCGGGCGAGGTCATGCCGAGCGAGGGCCTCGCCCGCCACGAATGGCGCGCCCACGGCACCTGCTCCGGGCTTGATCCCGTCGCCTATTTCAAGTCGGTGAAGACGGCCCGTGAGGCCGTGACGATCCCCGAGGCCTTCGTGAAGCCGCAGGGCGACATGCGCGCCGCCCCGATCGAGATCGCCCGGCAGTTCGTGATGGCCAACAAGGGACTACGCCCCGACATGATGTCGGTGACCTGCCGCCGCGGACAGTTGCAGGAGGTGCGGATCTGCTTCTCGAAGGATCTGCGCGGTTTCACCCCCTGCCCCGAGGTCGCGCGCCAGAACTGCCGCGCGGGCGAGGTCTCGGTCGAAGCGGCGCGCTGACGCGCGAACGACTTTCCTGATAAGCGCGGGCCTTACACAGTGAGGAACGCGCCCTGAACTACCGTCACGCCTTCCACGCCGGCAATTTCGCGGATGTGCTCAAGCACCTCGTGCTGACCCGCGTGCTCGCGCATCTCCGCGCCAAGGACAAGCCGTTTCGGGCCATCGACACCCATGCGGGCCTCGGCGTCTACGATCTCGAAGCGGACGAGGCCGGGCGCACGGGAGAATGGCATGACGGCTTCGGCCGGCTCGACCTCCCGTTCGCCCCCGAGGTGGAGGCTCTGCTCGCGCCCTACCGTGCCGCGGTCGCGGCGGTGCGGGCGCGCCACGGCGCGACCACCTATCCCGGCTCGCCCGCGATCATCCGCGAGAACCTGCGCGCGGGCGACAAGGGCGTGTTCGTGGAGCTGCACCCGGTCGACGCGCAGACGCTGGCGCAGCGCTACGCCAGCGATTCCCGCACCAAGACCCTGCATCTCGACGGCTGGACCGCGCTCAACGCCCTGATCCCGCCGCCGGAGCGTCGCGGACTCGTGCTGATCGATCCGCCCTACGAGGAGCGCGGTGAGATCGACCGGCTGGGCATGCAGCTTCTGAAGGCCGCCAGGAAATGGCCAACCGGGATCTATCTCGGCTGGTATCCGATCAAGGACGTCTCAGGCGTCGACCGCATGGCGACCGCACTCGATGCGGGACTGGAGCGGCCGGCACTCCGCCTCGACCTGATGATCGAACGGCCCGACGATCCCACCCGCCTCACCGGCACCGGTCTCGTCGTCGTCAATCCGCCCTGGACGCTGGCGGAGGAGGCGGAAATGTTCCTGCCGGCCCTGGCCGAGCGGCTGGCGCGCAGCGGCTACGGGGCGTTCCGCTGCGAGCGGCTGGGGCGGGAGGCGTGAAGAGGCCCCCGCCCTTTCAATGCAGCGTCTCCTGCCCCGGCTCGGGCGGAGCGTCCATCTCGTCGATCGCCTCGGCGAAGGGAAATTCCAGGACGATCTCGCCCGACGCGTCGGTGACGACGAGGATGGCCGCGACCAGACGCGGATCGCTTCCCTCGTCCTCCAGGCTCGCCCGAATCGTCGCCCGCGCCACCCGCCACGCCTGATCGGGATCGCGCAGTTCCACGCCCTCCTCGTCGGTGAGCGTGTCGGCGCCGATACGGGTGTGGAAGAAGTAGCGCGGCACGAGGAAACGCTTCGCTGACTGGGGCTGGACTTGCCTGGACCGGGCCTGCTTCGGCTTGGCCTACTTGGATTGGGACTGGCCCTGCTGCGGGTCTTGTCCGCCGGACTTGTCCTTCTTGTTGGCCTCGTGGTGGCCGATGGCGCAGCCCGCGGCGGCGCCGGCCTTGCCGTGGCCCGCCATGCTGCCGGCCGCGCCGCCAACGACGGCGCCCTTGAGGCAGCCCTTGGCCTCGACGGGCCCAGCGAGGGCCGCGACGCCGAGAGCGAGGGCGGCCGCGGTCAGAATCGGATGCTTCATCGCGTGAACCTCTCGTTGGAGCATCGCCCGAAGATCGTGCTCCGGGCCGATGCAATCGGGTGAGACGCCAACCGATCGCGACCGCATCCGTTCCGTGCCCGGTCAGGACGTGACACGGCCCTCGAGCGGGAACACCTTGGCCGGATTCATCAGCCAAGCCGGATCGAACACGTTGCGCACGCGCATCTGCTGTTCGAGATCTTCCTGCGCGTACTGGAAGCGCATCAGCTCACGCTTCTCGATACCGACGCCGTGCTCGCCCGTGAGGCAGCCGCCGACCTCGACGCAGAGCTTGAGGATCGCGTCGCCCGCGGCCTCCGCCTTCTGCAACTCGCCCGGCGTGTTGATGTCGAACAGGATCAGCGGGTGCAGGTTGCCGTCGCCGGCATGGAACACGTTGGCGACGCGCAGGCCCTTCTCGGCGCAGATCGCCTCGATCCGCTCCAGCACGTGGCCGAGCTGGCCGGTGGGGATCGTGCCGTCCATGCACATGTAGTCGGAGATGCGGCCCGTGGCGCCGAAGGCGGATTTGCGGCCCTTCCAGATCGCGGCGGACTCGGCCTCGGACTTCGAGACGCGGATGCTGGTGGGGTTGAAGCGCGCCGCGATGGCCTCGATCCGGGCCAGCATGTCGGTGCATTCCTCGTCCGATCCCTCGACCTCGATGATCAGCATCGCGGCGGCGTCACGCGGGTAGCCGGCGCCCGAAAAATCGTCGGTGATGAGGATCGCCTCGCGGTCCATGTACTCGATGGCGACGGGAATGATGCCGGCGGCGATGATCGCCGCGGTGCAGGCGCCGGCATCCTCGACCGAGGAGAAGCCGACGAGCGCCGGGCGGGCGCCTTCCGCCGCGCGCAGGATGCGCACGGTGGCCTCGGTGACGATGCCGAGCTGGCCCTCCGAGCCGCAGATCAGGCCGAGCAGGTCGTAGCCGCCGGAATCGAGGTGCTCGCCGCCGATCTCCACCACGGTGCCGTCGTTGGTCACCAGGGTCACGCCCATGAGGTTGTTGGTCGTCACGCCGTATTTCAGGCAGTGCGCCCCGCCGGAATTCATGGCGATGTTGCCGGCGATGGTGCAGGCGAGCTGGCTCGACGGATCGGGGGCGTAGAAGAAGCCCTCGTGCGCGACCGCTCCGGAAATCGCGAGATTGGTGATGCCGGCCTCGACCCGGGCGGTGCGGTTGGTGAAGTCGAGGTCGAGGATGCGGGTCATCTTGCCCACCCCGAGGATGATCGCGTCCTCCTGGGCGATGGCGCCGCCGGCGAGCGACGTGCCGGCACCGCGGGGCACGACCCGCACGCCGTTGGCATGGCAGAAGGCCATCACCGCCGAGACCTCCTGCGTCGTCGAGGGCAGCACGACGGCAAGCGGCATCTTGCGGTAGGCGGTGAGCCCGTCGGTCTCGAAGGCGCGACGCTCGTCCTCCGTCGTCACCAGGGCCTCCGGCGCCACCAGCGCGGACAACCCCTCGATGATCGCCTCACGGCGGGCGACGACATCCGCATCCGGTGCGGGGAAGGCGATCGACATGGCCGGCATCTCCTCCAGAATCTTGTTCGGCGCCCTTGCTCGGACGCCTTCGTTGACCGGGCTCATGGACCTGGCTCACTTCGACGGTAAGCCTCCGACGTCCAGCCATCCACAGGGGGCGCCCGCGACCTTCAGCCCCGCTTCAGCCGCCACGCGCCAGTCTCATCCGGACGAGGCCGGAGGCTCGATCTAGCCGAAACACGTTCGAGACGCACGAGTGGTTCCCCTCGACCCATGCAGCCGCCGAAAGGAACGTGAGCGTCTTCGTGAAGCAGCCTCGGCTGGACGACCGCCCGGCTTAGTCTATATCTGTTCTAAGGCTACAAGCTCTGCCATAAGCAAGCCGGCTTCGGCCGTTCCAAGGAGGAAAAAAACGATGCGTCATCTCATCCTCGGCGCCGCCTTCGCGCTGCTGCTCCCGGTTGCCGCCCATGCCGAGGGCGATGCCGCCGCCGGCGAGAAGGCGTTCGCCCCCTGCAAGGCCTGCCACAACTTCGAGAAGAACGGCGTCGGCCCGACCCTGAAGGGCGTCGTCGGTGCGAAGGCCGGTGAGGGTGCCGACGGCTACGCCTTCTCCGACGCGCTGAAGAAGTCCGGCATCACCTGGGACGAGGCCAACCTCAAGGAGTGGCTCGTCGACCCGAAGAAGAAGGTGCCCGGCACCAAGATGGTCTTCCCCGGCGTCAAGGACCCGAAGAAGGTCGACGACATCATCGCCTACCTCAAGACCAAGTCCTGAGTCCCGGGCGGCTCCGCGAGCTGCCCTTCGACAAACGGAAAGCCGCCCCTCGGGGCGGCTTTCTCGTCTCCGGCCTGCAAGCGGCGGTCGGCCCGTCAGGCGGGCATGGTGGCCGCCGCCGGATCGGTGCTGCCGGCACGGGCATGCAGTTCGTCGCGCATCAAGGCGAGGCTTTCGAGCAAGGCGCGCCTTTCGTCGAGGGTCATCCCGGTCATGCCGCCCACCGTGTGGGGCAGGCAGTCCATCTTGCCCTTGAGGCCGCGCCCCTTCTCGGTGAGGAAGATGCTGACCTGACGCTCGTCCGGCCGGTCGCGGGCGCGGCGAACGTGGCCGGACGCTTCGAGGCGCTTGAGGAGTGGCGTGAGGGTGCCCGAATCGAGGAAGAGACGACTGCCGATCTCCTTCACCGACAGGCCCTCTTCCTCCCACAGCACCAGCAGCACGAGATATTGCGGGTAGGTCAGTTCGTGGTGGGCCAGCAGGCTGCGATAGGCGCGTCCGAAGGCGTGCGCCGCCGCGTAGACGGCGAAGCAGAGTTGGTTGTCTAAAGATTGCGGGTCATCGCGGCCCGTTTGACTCATGACACTCTTCCTCGGTGCGCACCCGGCGCACTGGCGTTTCGAACCCGCGGGGCGTTCGACACCGGCAGATATGGGGCGGCAAGCCGCCACCGCGAATCGTCGACCGCCTCGCGATCCGCCGACCTACAAGACCTCTGCACGGAAGGCAGCAGCCTCTCGGCTCCGCGATCTTCCGCGACAGGCGTCCCGGCCGATAGCCGCCGCGCGATGAAATCCCTGCGACAGACCTAAGGTCCGGACCCTAAAGAAAAAACGCCGTGGGTACAATCGAACCACGCGCATGGCTTTTCCGGTCGCCCGCATGAACCGGTTTCCGCCCGATCGAAGCGAAAGACCGCGTCACGGGCGCCGTGCGCCGCTGAAGGCGTGCCGCGGCGCATCCGCGCGGCGCTCCGTGGCCTTAGCTCTTGCCGCCTCCCGCTTCGTCCCCGGTCGGCTCGGCCGGGCTGTCGATGGTGCAGGAAACCGCCTGGACCGCCGCGTCGGCCGCGGCGCGCTCGCTCGGCAGGGCGGCGATGACCCGCACCACAGCGAAGCCGCGCCGGGCGGGGGCGATGATGCGCACGTCGCGCGTCACCTCGCCGGCCACGTCGTTGGCCAGCGCCTCGTCGTACTGCGCCCGGGTCATCACCACGAGATCGAGCCCGCCGCGCACCGCGGCCTGATCGGTCACCGCGTAGAAGGCGCCCCGGCGGCTGTGCATCGAGACCGAGAGCATCAGCGAGCCGGCCTGGGCCGAGACCCGCATCGGCCCGTCGTCGAGATCGTAGGAACACACGCCGACCGAGACCGCAGGGTCGGGGTTGGGCAGCCAGGCCCCGCCCGCGGCGGGCGGCCCGCCCGCGAGGCCGTGAATTCGCAGGGGATGGTCGAGGATCTCGCTCGCTCGGGCACGGGTGAAGGCGTCGCCCTCCGAGAAGCGCGGAATCGCCAGCACCGTCGCGATGTGGACGATGCCGGCGATGACGAGACCGCAGGCGGTGGCGAGAAGGAAGGCGCTCCGGCTCATGAAGCGCATCCCGTCCGCTCGATCGCGGGCAGGCTGTCGCGGTCGAGCGAGCCGACGCTCGCGGCGACCGGCGTGTCGTAGAGGCGAAGCGCCAGCCGCACCGGGCCGCTGGGCCGCGGCATCGGCAGCCAGTTGCCCGCCTGAACCTCGGGACTGAGCAGAATCGCGAAGCGGCCGTCGGCCTCGCGCAGGATCTCGGTCGAGGTGAAACCCGTGCGCACCGGCTCCTGGCCCGGCGCGGGCGCGCCGCGCCCGGTCACGGTGATCGTCCAGGCGCGAGCCGGCGGCGTGACGCCCGCGAGGCGGTAGGTGCAGGTGGCGTCGAGGATGCGCCCGTCGTCGTCGCTGGCCGCCGTCAGCAACATGCCCTCGCCGACCGCGAGGGGGATGTCGCCGCGGCGCGCGTTCACGGCGCGGGCATAGGGGTCGGTGTCGAGCGAGCCCGCCCGCGGCCACGCCGTCCAGCTTCCGATCGCCGTTCCGCCGAAGGGATAGCCGCCGCTGGTGGCGTAGTCGGCGCTGGCGAGACCCAGAAGGCCGCCGAGGGTCAGCGCGTAGACGAACAGCCCGACCCGTGAACTGCGCGAGGCGGCGCCGCGCGCGAGGCGGCGCAGGCGCGAGCGTTGATCCTCACGCGGACTCCGGAGGACATCCTCGCGCCCGGGGGCTCCGGTCGCCGGGCCGACTCCACTCGACAGGGCCATGCGACGAACTCAGGGCGTCCCGAAGCCGCCGGAGGCGCGCGCGCCCTCGGCGACGTCGACGGGTGCGAGACCGGGCGCCCGCATCCGCTCCGGGGCAACGGCGCCCGAGCGCGCCGGCTCGGTCTTGGCGGCGGATCGGCTGGCCTCGACGTTGCGGAACAGGCCGTTCAGGTTCGACAGCACCTCGAAGGAGCGGCGCGAGAGCCGGCCGCTGGAGCTAGCGGCCGCCGCCGCGCCGTCGGCCTGCGCCTGGGCCGCCTGCGGCGCGCCCTTGCGGTCGTTCAGGCCCGGCAGCGGCTTCAGCTCGATGCCCTGGTGGGCGGGCGCCATGATCTCGTGCCACGTCATCGCGGGAAGCGAACCGCCGGTCATCTTGTTGGTCGGGCTGTGGTCGTCGTTGCCGTACCAGACGGCGCCGACGTAATTGCCGGTGTAGCCCACGAACCACGCATCGCGGTAGCCGTTGGTGGTGCCGGTCTTGCCCGCGACCTTCACGCCCTCGATCTGGGCTTTGCGCGCGGTGCCCTCCTCGACGACCTTGTTGAGCATGTAGTTCATGTCCGCCGTGACCTGGGACGAGAGCACCTGCACCGGCTTCTCGTCGGCGTGGCGGTAGATCACCTCGCCGCTGGAATTGCGCACCTCGGTGGCGACGTAGGGCTTGGCGACCCGTCCGCCATTGGCGAAGACCGCGAAGCCCGCCGCCTGATCCATCACCGTCACCTCGGTGGCGCCGATCGGCAGCGAGGGCGTGTCGGTGAGCGGGGTCGTCACGCCCATGGCCTTGGCGAGCTGGATGATCTTGGCCCGTCCGGCTTTGGCCGCGTTCCACTCGTGGGTGATGCCCATCCCCTTGCCGATGGCGGTGGTGACCTTGATCGGGATGGTGTTGACCGATTTCGCGACCGCGAGCCACATCGGCTGGCGACCGGAATAGGAGCGACCGTAGTTCTGCGGGCACCAGTTGCCGACGCAGACCGGCGAGTCCACCACCGGCGTGTCCGGCTTGAACAATCCCGAGGCGAGCGCCGCCGCGTAGACGTAGGGCTTGAACGAGGAGCCCGGCTGGCGCAGCGCATCGGTGGCGCGGTTGAACTGGCTCTCGCCGTAATCGGCGCCGCCGACCATGGCGCGGAGCGCCCCGTCGGGATCGAGGATCACCACGCCGGCCTCGTCCACGTCGTACTGGTCGCCCAGCCGCCGCAGCATGTTCTCGACCGCCTGGTCGGCGGAGCGCTGGATCGAGAGGTCGAGCGGCGTCTTGACGGTCAGCACGCGGTCGTTGCGCAGCTTGCCCGCATCGGCCATCCGCTTCACCTCGTTGAAGGCCCAGTCGAGGTAGTAGTCGGCGGTGATGTCTTTGGTGCGGGTCACCGGCGTCGCGGGATTACGGAGCGCCGTCTGGATCTGGCCCTCCGTGACGAAGCCGGCTTCGACCATGTTGTGCAGCACGTCCACCGCCCGGCTGCGGGCGGCCGGCAGGTTGACGTTGGGCGAGTACTTCGTCGGCGCCTTGAACAGTCCGGCGAGCATCGCGGCTTCCGCCAGGGTGATGTCCTGCAGCCGCTTGCCGAAATAGTAATCCGCCGCCGCCACCGCGCCGAAGGTGCCGCCGCCCATATAGGCGCGGTCGAGATAGAGCTTGAGGATCTGGTTCTTGGTCAGGTGCGTCTCGAGCCAGAAGGACAGGAACGCCTCGTTGATCTTGCGCTCCAGCGAGCGCTCGTTCGACAGGAACAGGTTCTTGGCGAGCTGCTGGGTCAGCGTCGAGCCCCCCTGCATGTTGCCCTTGCCGGAGGAGTTCGAGACCAGCGCCCGGGCCGTGCCGATCGGGTCGATGCCCCAATGCTCGTAGAAGCGCCGGTCCTCGGTCGAGAGCAGCGCCTTGATCATCAGTTCGGGAAAATCATCGAACTTCAAGGAGTCGTCGTGCTTGATGCCGCGGCGCCCGACCTCGGTGCCGTAGCGGTCGAGGAAGGTGACCGCGAGGTCCTGGGCCTTCAGCCAGTTGTCGCTGGTGAGATTGAAGGCGGGCTGGGCCAGGAACAGCAGCAGCAGGGCGCCGGCCGTGCCGATGGTGACGCCCTCGCTGGTGAGATCGAGGACGTAGCGCTTCCAGCCGCGGACGGAGAAGACCTGCATCCGCGCCTGGAAGCGCTCGTAGGCCTCCGTCGTCGAATGGCCGCCCTCGTAGAGGCTCGCGTTGACCCAGGCGTCGAAGGCCAGGGCCGCGCGGCTGATCCGCGTCGTCAGCGTCTTGAGGCTGGGCAGGCGCAAGGCGGATTCCGGTTTCTCTCGACGTTGGCCGGGTCGGCGGGGAGCGGCGCTCCGGACAACGATATCCCGATACGTTCTGTATCAGGACACGCGCCCGCCCGCGAGCTTTCGCTTCCGTTAAGGAACGCGAAGGACGGGCCGGCGCCCCCTCCTCGCCCCGTCAACCGTGCGTTAACCTTAAGAGGATCCTGACAGCCGAATCCGGCCGTCGGATGGCGGATCCGCGCCGGGCGATCGCTCCTACGGATCGCGCGGCCATGCTTGCTCCCGGCGACGCCTTGCGGCAGGAGGGGCGCCCTGTCCCGAAACGAGACGAACAAGGCGAGCGAGGCGCCAGATATGGCCGAGCGCAGCGATGGGCCGTTCTGGCGCGTGAAGAGCCTCGAGGCGATGAGCCCGGCGGAGTGGGAGAGCCTGTGCGACGGCTGCGGCCGCTGCTGCCTGCTGAAGCTGGAGGACGACGACACCGGCGAGATCCACCACACCGATGTCGGCTGCACGCTGCTCGACACCCATGCCTGCCGCTGCCGCGACTACCGCAACCGCGCCAAGCGCGTGCCGGACTGCGTGCGCCTGACCCCGGAGGCGGTGCGCACGATTCCGTGGCTACCTCCGACCTGCGCCTACCGCCTCGTGCGCGAGGGCCGCGACCTGCCGGCCTGGCACCCGCTGAAGACCGGCCGCCGGGCAAGCGTCCACGAGGCGGGCATCTCGGTGCGCGGGCGCGTCGCCGGCAACGAGGAGGAGTTTGCCGAGGACGAGCTGATCGAGCGCATCGTGGCCTGGCCGGGCGAGGCGGCCTGAGGCTGGCGGCTCAGGCCGCGCGGGGCAGGGAGAGGGAAAGGGGCAGAGCGGCCACGGCGAGCTGAAAGTCGAGGGCCGCCTCGACGCCCTCCTGCCACAGCGAGAACGGCGTCGCCTGGGCGAGCCGGATCGTTCCCTCGCCCTCGCCCTCTTCCAGGCGCATCTGCGCACCGAATCTCGTGATCAGCCGTCGCATCGCGACGTTGTGGGGCAGGCAGCGCAGGCGAAGCTCGGCGATGCCGCGGTTGCGCGCCGCCTCGGCGAGACGCCGCAGCAGCAGGGAGCCGAGGCCCGCCCGCCGAAACCCCTGTTCGACCGTGAGCGCGACCTCCGCGCGCCGCACCCCGGAAGGCCCGGAGCCGAGCGGGCGCAACTCGCCGAGCGCCCGCAGGGTGTCGCCCACGAAGACGCCGACGACCATGCCGGACATCACCGTCACCCGCTTCGCGTAATCCGCCGCCATCCGGTCCCCGACCGCGGCCATGAACCGGTTCGCACGGGTCTCGGCGTCGAGGCGCAGGAAGAAGGCGCGCACCGCCGGTCCGTCGCTGGGCCAGAGACGGCGCAGGCTCGTCCGGTCGCGGCGCGCGGCGGAACGGGAGGGGTCGGCCTGGGGAGTGGGCGGGACGGAATCGGGGCGGGACATCGGGGACGCTACGGAACTCTTACGGCGTGCCGGATCGGCAATCGGCCGTGCTGCCCCCTCACAGCGCGGTCAGCAGGGATCTGGTCCGGCATGGCCCAGACCGCAATGCATCAAAGTGCCTGATCGTCGCGCCCGAGCGCATGGCTGGTCTGCCGGAGCCAGCTTGACCGTCGAGCCGCCCGTCGGCGGGCCTGGCACGGGATCGTGTCACCGCATAAGCAGCAAAGCCCCGGATTTCTAACATCATGTTATCTTTTATTTAAATCCTCGCCGATAGACTGCCTTCATGCGGCGGAAATTGAATTACATTCAAAATGAAGAGGGTGCGGCGGCGGTAGAATTCGCCCTGGTCGGCACAGCCTTCATTTTGACCTTGTTTTTCATGCTGGCGACCGCACTGGTCTTGTATATCAACCAGATGGTCGACAACGCCACGGTGCGGGCCTCCCGCAAGATCCTGACCGGCGGCCTCCAATCACAATCCACGGCGGCGACGCTGGAGAATTTCAAGCAGAGCGTCTGTGCCTATCTGCCCGCCACGTTCTCCTGCAACGACATCGTCGTGAATCTCTACGTGGTGCCGAAATCGTCGCAACCCAGCGGCTACTACTCCTTCGTCTCGCCCGACCTGAACGGCCTCATCGTCTCCAATCTGGCGACCGGGACCGGCGTGCTCAATCTGGGCAGCCGCGGCGACTACCAGTACCTGCAGGTCGTCTATCCGGTCACCTTCCTGCCCGCGCCGATCGCGTCCTGGTTGAGTGGCGGAGCGACCTTCAAGGGCAAGCCGGCCTATCTCGCGATCTCGGCCGCGGCCTTCCGCAACGAGCAGTACTGATGGTGGCCCCTCCCACCCTCGCGCCCGCGGCGCAGACCGATCCGGCGGCGGAGCCCTCCCCGTGCCGCCGTAGCGCGGTGCGGCTTCGGGCCGTTCAGGCTCCTCTCGCGGCACGTATCGCGGGCTTTCGCGCGGCGGAGGGCGCCATGGCCGCCGTCGAGTTCGCGCTGATCCTGCCCACCCTGCTGCTGATCATGTTCGCCAGCATCCAGATCGTCGCGTACATCGATGCGACCCGGAAGGTCGAACTGGTCGCCCACTCGATCAGCCAGATGATCTCGCAGGCCACGCCGCCGCCGAACACGACGGTCGCGGCGGTCAACGCCGCCGACCTGCACTTCAGCTACGATTCGACGCTCGTCCTATTTCCTTATGTGATGAAGGATGCCAAGCGCCGCGGCGTCGCGTGGTGGCAGACCATCTCGATCAACTACGCCGCCATTCAGTTCAGGGCGAGGAACGCGGCCTGTCAGAACAGCACCAGCACCAGCGGTGACCTGAGCAGCTGCTACGATGCCAACGTCGTCTGGACCACCACCGGCACACAACAGCCGGCCAGCGGCGACAATTACCGGCCCTGTGACACCGCGCAAATGCCGGCCAACGACGATGCACCGCCGAGCCGGGCCACCCTACCGCGCTCCTCCTACGGCCCCGGATCACTGGTGGCGATCGACGTCGTGTTCGACTTCGAGCCGACCTTCGGTTCGGGCTTCGTTCCGCCGATACGGATTGCGCGATCGGCCTATGTGCTGCCGCGCTACGCCTCGCTGGTGAACTTCGATACGGCCAACAACGACGGGATTGCGACCAAATGTACCGGCTTTTGACCCGCGCAAGCCGGCTCAAGGGCCGGGCGAACGCTCTGGCCTCCGATCACGGTGGCAGCATCAACGTCATGTTTGCCCTGGCGGTGCTTCCGACCATCGGCCTCGTTGGCCTCGGGGTCGATTACGGGGTAGCGATCACCGGCAAGACGCGGCTCGACAATGCGGCGGACAATGCGGCGCTTGCCGGTGTCGTGACGGCCAAGGAGTACATCGCCGCCAACGCGAAGCAGAGCGATGTGACGACGGCCGGCCTCACCGCGGGTCAGAACCAGGCTCTGAAGGCCTTCAACATCAATGCCGGAAGCGTGTCATTCGCGACGGTCGATCTATCGTCGCCGCAGGTGACACGGAACGGCAACGTGCTCACCGCGACGATCACCTATACGGCGACGGTTCAAAGCATCTTCGGGAAAATCTTGGGAGTCTCGGCGACGACCTTCAGCAACACCGTGACCGCCTCGGCCGACCTGGCGGGCTACTCCGACTTCTACCTGATGGTCGACGTGTCGGGCTCGATGGGTCTGCCGACCACCGACGCCGACGCGGCGAAGCTCGCCAGCCAGAGCATCGAGAGTCAGGGCAACTGCCAGTTCGCGTGCCATTTTCCAACTGCAAAGGGCTGGAACCTGGCAGCCGGAAAGATCCAGTTGCGGTCCGACGCGGTGAACAACGCCGTCTGCGCCCTCCTCGACCGGGCCTCGACACCGGTCGTTCCAAACCAGTACCGGATCGGCATCTACCCGTTCATCAACCGGCTGGCGACGCTCGCCCCGCTCAGTGACACCACCACCTCGCTGACCTCGCTTAAGACGGCGGCCCAGTGCAGCCAGAAATGGCCGCTGGCCTTCACCAACCTGCTCGATACCGGCAGCACACAGCTCTTCACCAACAACGATCCGAAGACCGGCACCGGGAGCGGCGGCACCCATTTCGAGACGGCGTTGCCGCAGATGAAGTCGACCATCCAGACCTACGGCAACGGGTCCAGCACAACCAACCCGAAGCCGTTCGTCTTCCTCATCACCGACGGCATGCAGAACAGCCAATCTTACTCAGCTTGGAAAGACGGAAAAACGTTCTCCGGCAACCCTTCGAAGTTCAAGAATTACCCCAATGCAGATTGGAATGGGTCTCAACCGGCTCAAATCGATCCGGCGAATTGCAAGACCCTGAAGGACGCAGGTGCAATCATCTCTGTCCTGTACATCCCTTACAGGTATGTCCAGAACTACAGCAAGGACAGCTACATCATTTGGGAGAATGGCCGGGTCAACGGATTCAGCCCGACCCTCGCCGATCCACTCCGGCAATGTGCCTCGCCGGGCCTCTTCTTCACGGCCAACAGCGCGGCCGACATCACGGCCTCGCTCGGCGCGATGTTCGACCAGGCCCTCAAAGTGGCCCGCATCACCCAGTAGCGTCGCCCCCTCGCCGTACGGGGATCGCGGCGCGGCCGCGGCTGCGCCGGCGAGGCGCTTCGGATCGGAGCGCATGTTTGCACGGTTGACCCGTGCCGGCTTGATCGCCGTGTCGCGGCGCGGCAGAGCGGGCGAGCCACATCTCCCGTCTCCGCCGGCCCGCCCGCCGAACGAGGCGCCTCCTCACGCGAACGATCGGCCGGGATGCCCGAAAGTCACGCTCCTTCCGACCATGCCCGTGCGGGCGCGGTCCCGCCCGGCCCGGTGCGCGAGCGCTACGATTCCCTGGTGAGTTCGGGCGCGATCGAGCGCGATCCATCGCAGATCCGCCTCGTCCAGGCCCTCGACCGTCTGGCGCAGAATTTGGAACGCCGCCGACGGGCGAAGAAGGGCAGCGCGCTGGGTTGGCTGTTCGGGCGCAAGGACGACGACGCCGGTCCGCCGAAGGGGCTGTACATCTGGGGTTCGGTCGGCCGCGGCAAGACGATGCTGATGGACCTGTTCCACGAGGCCGCACCGGGGCCGAAGCGCCGGGTTCACTTCCACGGCTTTCTCGCCGACGCGCACGAGCGCATCCACGCCCACCGGCAGGCCCTCAAGCGGGGTGAAGTGACGGGCGACGACCCGATCCCACCGGTGGCCGACGCGCTCGCGTCGGAAGCGACGCTTCTCTGCTTCGACGAATTCACGGTGACCGACATCGCCGACGCGATGATTTTGGGGCGCCTGTTCGGGGCCTTGTTCAAGCGCGGCGTGACGGTGGTGGCGACCTCGAACGTCGAGCCCGACCGGCTCTACGAGGGCGGTCTCAACCGCGCGCTGTTCCTGCCCTTCGTGGCGGAGCTGAAGGAGCGGGTCGAGGTGCTGCGCCTCGATTCCCGCACCGATTTCCGGCTGGAGAAGCTCGGCGGCAGCTCGGTCTACCATGTTCCGGCGGATGCGGCGGCCGATGCCGCGCTGGACGCCGCCTTCAAGGCGCTCACGGGCCGCGCGAGGGGCAAGCCGAGCACGGTTGCGGTGAAGGGCCGTGCGGTGCCGGTGCCGGAGGAAGCCGGCGGCGTCGCCCGCTTCCATTTCGACGATCTGTGCCGGACCCCGCTCGGGGCCTCCGACTACATGGCGCTCGCCGACAGCTTCCACACCCTGATCGTCTCGCGGATTCCGGTGATGGGCGAGGCGGACCGCAACGAGGCCAAGCGCTTCATCACGCTGATCGACACGCTCTACGACGCGCATGTGAAGCTCGTCGCCTCGGCCGAGGCCGAGCCGACCGGCCTCTACACCGCCACGGAAGGTCGTGAGGCCTTCGAGTTCGAGCGCACCGCGTCCCGCCTGATCGAGATGCGCTCGGAGGAATATCTCGGCACGCCGCACGGGCGGGCTCCCTCGCAATCGAGCGCCGGCCTCGCCGAGACCTGATCCCTACGCCGCCGGACCGGTGCCGGATCGTGCTCTCGGCAGCGGCCGGCTGAGATAGGGCGAGCCGGGCACGAGGAAGCGCCAGGGCGCTTCGACGCCGCGGCTGATGCCGATGCGGGTCGTGGCGGCGACCGCCACCGGTCCCTGCGGCGCCAGCCAGGCGAAGGGTGCCCGGTCGAGCGGAAGGCCGTCATGCGAGAGGTCGATGCCCAGCGCCTGGGCGAGCCGGCCGGGCCCCGCGCAGAGCAGGCGCGGGGCATCGAGTCCGCGCCGGGCGCGCATCGTCGCCAGCCCCATGGTCGGTTCGACCGCGCGCAGCAACACGGCGCTGCCGGTCTCGCAGACGAGGTTGAGGCACCAGTGCAGGCCGTAGGAGCGGTAGACGTAGGCGCGGCCGGGCGGCCCGAACATGCTGGCATTGCGCCGCGTCGGCCCGGCGAAGCTGTGAGAGGCCGGATCGGTTCGGTCGTAGGCCTCGGTCTCGACGATGATGCCGCCGACGCCGTCCACGAGCAGCCCGTGACCGATCAGCGCGGCGGCGACGGTCGCGGCGGGACGATCGAAGAAGGTCGGGTCCATCGCGCCGCACCGGGCCGTGTCAGGACGCCTTCTGCAGCTCGGCGCGGACGCGGGCGACGCCCGGCGGCTTGAGCTCCAGCGCGAGCCGCACGGCGTCCTCGAGATAGGCCTGCGGGCTGATGCCGGCACGGGCCGCGGCCCGCGACACCGCCCGGGCGAGGTCGGTGCTCAGCGCCACCTGCGTCGTCTCCGGCGGCGCGGGTGTCGGGGCAGGCGCAGGCGCGGGGTCAGCGGTCGGCAGAACCGTCTCGCCCGAGGCCTTTCCGCTCAGGGCTTCGCGCCGGCCGAGAGCGGCGAGCCGGTCGGCGCGCTCGTTTCCGGCCTCACCGGCATGGCCGCGCACCCAGGTCCAGCGCACGTCGCGGGCGGCGGCCAGCGTGTCGAGGCGCTGCATCAGGTCGATGTTCTTCACCGGCCCCGTGGCGGTGCGCCAGCCCCGAGCCTTCCAACCGCGCATCCATTCGGTGACGGATTTGACCACGTACTGGCTGTCGCAGCGCATCTCGATCTGCGCTCCTTCAGGGAAATGCTCCAGAGCGCGGATCGCGGCGGTCAGTTCCATGCGGTTGTTGGTGGTGGCGCGCTCGCCGCCATGCAGCTCGACGGTGCCGGCGGGGTCCTGGATCACCACACCCCAGCCGCCGGGACCGGGATTCGGGTCGCAACCGCCATCCGCGTAGACGATGGTTCGCATCGATCCCCTTCACTCCGAACTGATGGGCCTGCCGAATTCGAAGCGAGGCTAATACTTGGCCACGACCGGCTTGGCCACGGCCGGCGCGGCCAGCATCGGCGGCTCGACGAGGCCGCAGCGGGCCGCGGCGTCCGGCGGCAGCAGCGGGTCGAGAAGCGCCCGCCGTCCTTCGAGGAACGCCACCGCCTGCTCCGCCGGAGCGGCCTCGCGGCCGGGCATCTCGACCAGAAAATGCTCAAGGGCGTAGCGGTAGCGGGCGATCCGCAGGGATGTCTCCAGACGTGTCCAGGCGACGAGGCAGCGATTCTCCGCGACGCGCATGGCGGCCTGCCGCACGTCCCATCCGTCGAGACTTTCGGAAAACGGCAAGGCGCGCAGGCGCACCGCGTCGGCCTCGAACACGCGTCCGGCAACGGCCACGAAGGGCGGGATCAGCCGGCCATCGGCGACGGCGTCGTCCGACAACCTGCGGTAGCGGGAATAGGAAGAGCGAAACGCTTCCGAGATCAAATCACCGTGATAGGCGGGAATGTCGTCATGCCGCCAGCGCGGTGGCAGGACACGGGCCCGGGTCAGATTGGCGAGCGCATCCTCAAAGGCGGCCCGGCTGTCGGCGGGCATCAGGAACCGCCAGGCACGGTCGCGCAGCGCCACCTCGTCGTCGTTGAGCGGGAAGACCGAGGCCGGCGCGCCGCGCTCGCGGGCGGCGAGGGTTCCCGTTGTGTCGATCAGCCGGTTCCAGGCGCTGGGCGCCGGGCGGCCGAAATCACCCTCCTGCGCGCAGGCGGCCAGCAGCAGCGGCGCCGCGAGCAGGCCGGCGCGAAACGGGCCGAACGATCGCGAGCCGGCGGATGTCACGAGCGGCGGCGACGCGGAACCGGCGCGGTCTCGGCCTCCGGCATCCGCTCGTAGCGCACCCCGGTGAACAGCAGGATCTGACCGCGCGGCGCATCGTCCGCCTCGCGGCGGAAGCGTCGGGTGGCGTCAGGGATGAAGGGAACGACCGCGGCCGTGGCACCGCGCTCGCGGCGGGCGGGTTCCGCGGTCCGAGCGGACGAGGACGTGGTTGAAGGGGGCATGGGCCTGTCCCGTCGATGCGTGTGGCGGCCGGCTCCCGCCCGTCGCCTTCCCGAACGGGTCGGCGGGGTCGGGCGGGCGCTCCTCGTGAGCGGGACGGGCCCGCCCCGGCCGGGCGATCTAGGGGAAAGCTCAGCACGACGTGGTTAACGGAGTGTTTCAGCGCACGCCGCATTCACGTCTCTCGCCCGTCTCTCCTCCGCCTGAGGGCGGTCTCCTCCGGACCTGTGACGTTACCGGCACGGTCCTTGCGACGCCGGATTCGCCCATGGCGGGCGTTTCCTCCCTTGACTTCGGCCCCGCGCGGATCCCGTTGCGGGGCCTTTCTTTACGGGCCGGTCGGTCCGCATGCCGGAACGAGGGCTTGTGCGTTTCCGTGCGTCTCCGCGCATCCTGTCCACGCGCCGGAAACGGGCATGAGAGACGCGCGGCAGCGGCGGCATGCTGCGCTTGCTAACGAGGGCGGATGCCCGATATGCGGTGCAAACCCACTTTTGATCGAGCGAAGGACAAGGCAGAATGCGTCCGGACTTCTCACGATTTGGCAGCCCGGTGCGCGGCGTGTCCGCGGCTCTGAGACTGGCTCCCCTGGCGCTGCTGGCCCTGGTGGCCGCGAGCCCGGCCCAGGCTCAGCGCGACGATCAGGGGCTGCAACTCGGCTGCGCCAACGATTATTTCCGGCTCTGCGCCGGCGTCGATCCCAACAGCCCCGATGCCGATGCCTGCATGACCCGCAACCGCCCCCGCCTCTCGCCCGAGTGCAAGGCCGCGATCAGCGACTACGATCGCCGCACCGGGAGCGCCTCGCAGCCCCGCGGCCAGCGCTGAGGCAGCGCTGAGGCAGGGGACATTCGAGGATCAGCGGTCGGAACGATGCGGGCTCCCCGGGAGCCCGCTTTTTCGGCGGAACGCGCAGCAATCCGGGGACGAGCATGGCGTTGACCGTCGCGGTCCAGATGGACCCGATCCAGTCGATCCGCATCGCGGGCGACACCACCTTCGGCCTGATGCTGGAGGCACAGGCCCGGGGCCACTCGCTCTACACCTACACGCCGGACCGCCTCTCGATGCAGGGTCGGCTGGTGACGGCCTACGCTCAGCCGGTGACGGTCCAGGATGTCGAGGGCGCGCATGCGAATCTCGGGAGCCCGGAGCGCATCGACCTCGCGCAGGTCGACGTGGTGCTGATGCGCCAGGATCCACCGTTCGACATGGCCTACGTCACGGCCACCCACATGCTGGAGAAGATCGCCGGGCGCACCCTGGTGGTCAACGATCCGGCCGAGGTTCGCAACGCGCCGGAAAAGCTGTTCGTCCTCGATTTCCCCGAATTGATGCCGCCGACCCTGATCTCCCGCGACCGCGCCGAGATCGAGGCGTTCCGCAAGGAGCACGGCACCGTCGCGATGAAGCCGCTGCACGGGCATGGCGGCGCTGCGGTGTTCCGGGTCTCGGAGGAGGATCCGAATTTCGGGTCGATGTTCGACCTGTTCTCCGTCACCTTCCGCGAACAGTGGGTGGTGCAGCGCTTTCTGGAAAAGATCACCGAGGGCGACAAGCGCATCATCCTCGTCGACGGCGAGCCGATGGGCGCGATCAACCGCGTGCCGGCCAAGGGCGACATCCGCTCCAACATGGTCCGCGGCGGTGCGGCCGGCGCCTCGGACCTGACCGAGCGCGAGCGCGAGATCTGCGCGACCATCGGCCCGGAGCTGCGCCGCCGCGGCCTCATCCTCGTCGGCATCGACGTGATCGACGGGCACCTCACCGAGATCAACGTCACCTCGCCCACCGGCATCCGCACCATCAAGCGGCTCGGCGGCCCCGATCTCGCGGTTTCGGTGTGGGATGCGATCGAGGCGCGGCTCGCCGCCCGCGGCGGCCGGTGACCACTCGGCAGAGCTCCGCCCGGTCGAACCGCACCGTAGCGGTGAACCCGCGAGGGGCGTGAGCGAAGCCCAAATCCTCTGGTCCCGAGGGATTGAGCGGATCGGGGACGAGACGTCCCGTGAGGAGGGGCCCCGCCTCGGGCCGGCCGGTCCTCACGACAAGCCGCTATCGAAACACCGGCAGCCCGAAGCCGATCAGGACGAGACCGAGGATCAGAAGGACACCGGCCAGGGATTCGGCGTGCGACGAGCGTGCGCCGAAGTGGTGTGCCTGGGCCGCCAGCCCGACTCCGGTGACAAGGCAGAGCGCGCTCGCGACCATCAGCACGGCCGCTTCCGGAGGAGTCGACCGACGAGGCCGGCATTCACCGCGTCGGATCGCGTCCGCGACGGCGGGCATCGTGCTGACGACGTGAACATGGCTTTCGGCATCGGATCTGGCCCCGGCCCGTGCGCGCGAGCGGGCAACGGGACGACGTGAAGGATCGCGAACATGCCGCCGGACATGGACCGGAGCGTGACACGCGGGGAAGCGATTGGCTCGGCCCGCTTCCGACAGTCGTTCCCCGTCATTGCCGTTCCGAGTTCGCGAGCTTTAACGCGTCTACAGGAAATTCGTCCGGAATTTACAGCTCGGTTCACCAATCATGCACAGTTCTTTATTGCAATTTCTAGTTTCCGGCCGGTGCGCGGCATTGGAAATCAGTCTCATAATTTTGAACCCCAATATGAAAAGAATGACAAGATTATATAAACTTGAAATATCAGCCAAAATTGGAACTTCATTCCGAAATTCTATTGTGAATATTTATTTCATTTTGCTTTAATGGCAAATATAAAGAATCATATATCCGTTTTGTAATCTGCAAAACGTCGATATTGATGCCGCCAAATAATGCCAGCCAAATCTCGTGGTCGGACTGAGCGTGTCGATCACGCCTCACCTCGCGGAGTTGCGTTGAGCTCTGCCCAGTCGAGCTCCTCCTCCAGCACGAAATAGGCGTCGTCGCCGATCCGGCTGTTCCGGCGCAGCGTGAGAAGCCGGTCGCGGGCGGCGCGGATCGCGCGGCGGCGGGGCTCGTCGGTCGGCAATCCCTCGGGCGCGAGACCTTCCTCATGCGCCTCCGCCTGGGCCAGGGCGGCATGGAACTCCCGGCGCAGGGCATCCGTCGCCTCCGAGCGGTCACCGCTGAGGGCCTCGACCGCCGCCCCATAGGCCTCGGCCCGGGCCCGGCCCACCTCGCGACCGACGGGATCGGAATCCTCCAGCCCGAGGCGCGCCAGGATCGGGCGCAGGGTCAAGCCCTGGACCACGAGCGTTCCGATCACCACGCAGAAGGCGGTGAGCACGATCAGGTCGCGGTAGGGGAACCCAGCCCCGCCGGAGCCCCCCTCGGGCAGCGCCAGGGCGGTGGCGATGGTGACGAGGCCGCGCATCCCCGACCACGAGACGGCAAAGCCGGCGCCGAGGCCGAGATCGCGGTCCTGGCGCAGGTCGTCCGGATGCCGCGGGCTGGTACCGAACCCGACGTGGCGGATGGCGGTGGCCGGCAGCACCCAGGCGATGCGAACGAGAATCACGGTCACAACCACGGCCCCGGCGACGGAGGCGTAGGCGAATTCCTGCTCGGGCGTCATCCGCGCCAGGATCGGCCCGATCTGCTCACCGATCAGCACGAAGGCGAGAACGTTGAGCACGAAGATCGCCGTTTCCCAAACCGCGTTCGAGATCACCCGCAGGCGCGGCGACGTCTGGCCGGGGGCGCGGCGGGCCACGGTGATCGCGAAGCTCACTACGGTCAGCACGCCGGACAGTTCCAGCGCCTCGGCAGCGATCCAGAGGCCGAAGGCGGCCGCGAACTGCAGCACGATCACGCTCATCGGCTCCTCGACCCGACGCAGGATCCGGAGATAGACGAGCGCGGCGAGCGGTCCGGCCACGAGGCTGCCGACGACGCCGATCGCGAAGGCCGGCGCCACCTCGGAGACGGAGAAGTGGCCGGTCACGGCTGCGGCCACGCCGAGCCGGTAGATCAGCAGGGAGGCGGCATCGTTCAGGAGGCTCTCGCCGCGCAGGATCGTGGCGAGGCGGTGCGGCAGCGAGACGTGGCCGAGCACCGAGAGCGCGGCCACCGCGTCGGGTGGGGCGACGATCGCGCCGAGGACGATGGCGGCCGCGAGCGGCATGTCCGGGACGAGCCAGAGCACGACCGCCGCGACCGCAGCCGTCGTCGCCGCCACCGCCCCGACGGCGAGCCCGGCAATGGGGCGGGCGTTGCGCACGAGGTCGCGCAGCGAGGTGCTGTAGCCCGCATCCATCAGCACCGGCGCGAGGAACAGGGCGAGCGCCAGCTCCGGATCGAGGCTGAGACTCGGCACGCCGGGGATGAAGGCGAGAGCGACACCGCCCAGCGCCAGGAAGGCTGGGTAAGGCGCGCGCAGACGCCGCGCCAAGCCGGCGAGCAGAACCGCGCCGACAAGGACGCCGACGATCCAGTGGAACACGAACATGAAGATTTGCGGGATCCGATGCCCGGCCGTGCCGAAGACTGTGGCGACCAAACGCCGGGCGGCCGAAAATCTTTCCGAATTTCCCGGCGGTCCGCGGTCGGGCGGCGGTCAGATCAGATCAAATCGGTTGCGCGGCGATCAGGTCGCGCAGGGTCGTGATGGTAGAGGCGTCCGCGACGCCATCGACGCGGACCGGACGGAAATGACGCTGGAAGGCGGCCACCACGGCGTGCATCGCCTCGTCGAAATGCCCGGTGACCGGCTGCGCGTAGCCGTAGAGGGCGAGCATCGCCTGCAGCGCCTCGACGGGCTGGCCGGTATCGCCCATGGCGAGGAAACGCCCGTCGCGAATGGGAGCAGGCGTCACCCAGTGCCCGACGCCGTCGCGCGCCAGCCGCTCCCAGGGAAAGGTCTCGCCCGGATCCTCCTTGCGGGCCGGTGCCACGTCGGAATGGGCGAGAACGCGGGGTGCGGGGATCGCGCGCCGGACCACGATGTCGCGGGCGAGCCGGATCACCGCCGCGATCTGCGCCTCCGGATAGGGCGGAAGGCCGCCGGCATGGCCGGGATGGGCGATCTCGATGCCGATCGAGCGCGAGTTGATGTCGCGCCCGCCGGCCCAGGCTCCGGCTCCCGCGTGCCAGGCCCGGTCGGCCTCGGCCACCATCTGCACGATGCGCCCGTCCTCGAACACGAAGTAATGGGCCGAGACTTCCGCCGCCGGGTCGCACAGGCGCTCCAGCGCCCCCTGCGCCGTCGGCATGCCGGTGTAGTGCAGGATCAGCATGTCGAGGGCGTCGCCGACGCGCGCGCCGCGATTGGGCGAGGCGACCACCGCCTGTACGAGCGCGCTGTCGGCGGAGAAGCTCACGCCAATCCCCGCTCGGCCGCGATCCGGTCCCAGGCGGCGTTGATGGCGGCGAGCCGGTGGGTGGCGATCGCCACCGCCTCCGGCGGCAGGCCGCGGGCCAGCGCCCGGTCGGGATGGTTCTCGGCCACCAGCCGCCGATACTGCGCCTTGAGCGAGGCGGGGTCGGCGGACCGTTCGAGGCCGAGCACGAGGTAGGGGTCGTCGGCCAGCCGCACATGCCGCGCGGCGATCCGGCGGAAGGCCGCCTCGTCGAGGCCGAAGATGCCGGCGACGGAGCGTAGGTAGCGCTCCTCACCCTCGTGGATCGCCCCGTCGGCAGTGGCGATGTGGAACAGGCCGTCGAGCACGTCCTCCAGCAGGGCGGGCTCCTCGCCGAAAGTCGAGGCGAGCTGCCCGGCATAGGCTTCGAAGCCGTCGGTCGTCGCCTTGGCGAGATCGAACAGGCGCTGGACGCCCGCACGTGCCTCGGGCTCGACCTGCACCACGCGGCCGAACGCCTGAATCTCGGAATCGGTCACCACGCCGTCGGATTTCGCCATCTTGGCCGCGAGCGCCACGAGCCCGGTCGTGAACACCACGTCCCGGGGTGTCGGCCCGAAGGGAGCGCCCTCGCGATCGATGAGAAAATGGCCGGCGACGCTTCCCACCAGCGCCCCGATCGGCCCGCCGACCAGCACGCCGATCCCGGCTCCGCCGATCTTGCCCCACAGCCCGGTGCTCATTGGGTGCGACCGGCAGGACGAAGACGGGAGCGCGAGGCGTTCGGGACGGGCAAGGACGGTTCCGAGGTCATGCGGCGAGGGTGTTCGTGACGGCTAAACGCGGCAAACCGTAGCGCAGCGCAAGCCCCGTGCTTTAATCGACCGCAAAAGGAAAGGGCCGGAGCTCTCCGCCCCGGCCCTCCCCGCAACGCGTGCGTCGCGATCAGCGGCAGTAGACGTTGCCGTACTCGTCGCGGAACGTGCCGTAGGGGCAGCGCGGCGCCGTGGCGGCACCGGCGATGGCCCCACCCGCGCCGCCGATCGCGGCACCGGCGAGCGCGCCGCCGGCGCGGCCCGTGGCGAGGCCGCCGACCGCGGCGCCGAGGCCCGCGCCGAGAGCAGCACCGCCCAGCGCCCGATCCTGAGGCGTGTTGCAGGCACCGAGCGAGAGCGCGAGGCTGCCCGCGAGGGCGGCGGCAATGAGTCTCTTCATCGTGGTCCGAACTCCCTTGTGCATCGGCGATCGGGCCTTCTGCCGGCGCGGGGCACCGTTTGGCCTTGGTTTGTCACCGGCTGCCATCGACGGCACATGAAACGGCCAAGATTGGGGCAGGTTGCATCGGCGCATGACATTTCGCCCTGCGCCTGCCATCTGAGATCGCGTCTGTTGCAAAATCGCCCGGATCCGGCCTGTTGCCGACGGGCTCACGACCGAGGATCACCATGCCCAAAGCCAGCCTGATCGTCCGCAAGGCCGCCGTCCGGCCCGATCTCGTCGTCGATACGGTGACCCTCGACCACGCCGCCCGGAACCGGGCGCACGCGCACCTGACCACGGCGGGCGGATTGTCCGTCGACCTCGCCCTGGACCGCGCCGCGGGCCTGGAAGACGGCGACGCGTTGAAGCTCGAGGATGGGCGCCTCGTGGGCGTGCGCGCCGCCGAGGAAGCGCTGCTGGAAGTCCGCGCCGGCAATCCGGCCCGTCTGCTGCGCCTCGCCTGGCAACTCGGCGGCGAGCACGTTCCCGCCGAGGTTGGCGCGGAGGTTCTCTACGTACCGGCCCGCGCCGCCGAACTGGTCCGCGGCGCCGGCTGTGCGGCGAGTCCGGTGAACCGCCCGTTCAAGCCGGAGAAGGCGGCCCACGACCACAGCCAGTGCGGCCATGACCACCATCACCACGACGATCACGAAGCCCACGCGCATCACGATCACGGGCACGGGCCCGTCCACAGTCATGATCATGGGCATGGTCACGACCACGCTCACGGAAGCTGCGGTCACGATCATAGCCACGAGCATGACCACGGCCACAAGCATGCCCATGAGCACAACCATGAGCACAACCATGAGCACGGCCACGGTCACGACCATGAGCATGGGCATGGGCATGGGCATGGGCACGCCCACAAGCACTGAGCCTCCCCGGCTCCGCCGAGGACCGGCGAAGCTCAAGGATCGGTGAGGCTGTGGAAGCGGCGCGGCTCGAGTCGCGCCGCGCCAATGTGGAACATGCCGCGCTGCGGGATCGTTGATCGGGCGAGTCCATCCGGGGGGACCAGCCGTGACGGCGATCAGTGTCTTCCAGAACGAGGACGGCCTTTGGGCCGTCACCGCGCAAGGTCTCGTCGTCACCGACCTGACCAAGGAGAGCGCGGAAGCCTTCGCGGCGGCCTACCTTCGACTTCACGAGGCGCCGCCCTCGGCGGCGTAGCCACGCCCCGCTGCGCGCCCGATCTCGAAGTGGGATGGGCCGGATCGCTCTCATGCCCGATCCGGCCGCTTCCCGCAGGTCAACGGAACTTGCGGTGTTCGGGGATCGGCGTGTCAGCGACCGGACGCGCGCCCTCAAAACCGTCGCGGCGCCTTGGCTCTCGCCGCATCCTCTTCCGAGCCTCGGCGAGGCGTGATATCGGGACGCTCATCGCGCACAATGTCCCGACAGACGGCTTCCGGCTCGCAGCGCGTCGGAACCCGGCTCCGTCGGCGTTTTGGCATTCGGTCGCCGGCGTCTCGGGTCGGGATGTGCGTCCGATCAAGCCGCCTCGCCTCGGTCCTGCTGGATGGTCCGGCGCGAACCCGCATCGCAACGAACGGGGCACACGTGTCGACGCCGGCCGAAGAACTGGACGCTCTCAGCGGGTGGCGCCTGAGCGTCGCACCGATGATGGATTGGACCGACCGGCAGTGCCGCGCGTTCCACCGCACCCTTTCGCGCCGGACCCGCCTCTACACCGAGATGGTGACGACCGGCGCCGTCCTGCACGGCGACCGCGACCGGCTGCTCGGCTTCGATGCCCGCGAACATCCGGTCGCGGTTCAGCTCGGAGGGTCCGATCCGGACGACCTCGCGGCGGCGGCGCGGATCGCGGCCGATTTCGGGTACGCCGAGATCAACCTCAATGTCGGCTGCCCCTCCGACCGGGTGCAGGAGGGACGTTTCGGTGCCTGCCTGATGCGCGAACCGGATCTCGTGGGCGCGTGCGTGGCGGCCATGAAGGCGGCGGTGTCCGTGCCCGTCACCGTGAAATGTCGTCTGGGCGTCGATGATCAGGACACCGAGGAAGCGCTCGACGCCTTGGCCGCGGTCGTCGTCGCGGCGGGGGTCGACGGGCTCATTGTGCATGCCCGCAAGGCGTGGCTGAAGGGTCTCTCGCCCCGCGAGAACCGGGACGTACCGCCCCTCGATTACGGCCGTGTCGCCCGGCTGAAGCGCGCCCGTCCCGAACTGCCGATCGCGATCAACGGCGGGATCGGCGACATCGCCGCCGCCAAGGCCAGGCTCGCCGAGGTCGACGGGGCGATGATCGGCCGGGCTGCCTATACCGAGCCGGCGCTGCTGCTCGATGTCGATCCCGAGCTGTTCGGCGAGCCGGCTCCCGTCGCCGATGCCTTCGCGGCGGTCGAGGCGTTCGAGCCGGTCATCGCCGAGGGACTCGAACGGGGCCTTCGGCTCCATGCCTTTACCCGCCACATGCTCGGCCTGTTCAACGGGCGCCCCGGAGCGCGGGCCTACCGCCGGCACCTGGCCACCGCCGGCATGGCCGCGGAGGCCGGTCTCGGCACGCTGCGCGAGGCGGCGGCGAAGGTATCGCGCGAGCGACCGCCGGCCACCGTGGCGGCGTGAGATCGGTCTTGCCGAAGCCCGTCTTCGCGGGGGAGCGTCGGCCGATCCTTCGGTGGTGCCTCAGGCAGCGCGGCGCTCGCGCCCGTTCCACTGGTCGAGCAGGGCCGGAAGTGCGCTCGCCGGCACCGGCGGGCTGAACAGGTAACCCTGCACCTCGTCGCATCCCTCCTCGCGCAGCCAAGCGAGCTGCTCCGGCGTCTCGACGCCTTCCGCGGTCGTCGTCATGCCGAGGCTGGAGGCGAGGCTGACCACCGCCCGCGCGATGAAGCCCGAGCCCTGCTCCACCGTCAGGTCGCGGGTGAAGGACTGATCGACCTTCATCTTGTCGAAGGGGAAGCTGCGCAGGTAGCTCAGGCTGGAATAGCCGGTGCCGAAATCGTCCATGGCGATGCGGGTGCCGAGGTTGCGCAGCCCGTGCAGGATCGCCACGGTGGCGCTTCCGTTGACGAGCAGCACGCTCTCGGTGATCTCCAGTTCGAGGCGGCGGGCGGGCAGGCCGCTCTCGGCCAGGGCCGCCTTCACCGTTCCGATGAGCGCGCTCGACGTGAACTGCGCCGCCGAGACGTTCACCGCGACCTTGAGGCCCTCGGGCCAGCCGACGGCCTCGCGGCAGGCGCGCCGCAGCACCCATTCGCCCAGCGGCACGATGAGGCCGATCTCCTCGGCGAGCGGCACGAACTCGGCGGGCGAGACCCGCCCGCGGGTCGGATGGGTCCAGCGCAGCAGCGCCTCGAAGCCGCAGATGCGCTCCTGCGCGAGGTCGTAGATCGGCTGGTAGTGCAGGTCGAACGCCTCCGCCTCGAAGGCGGCGCGCAGGTCGAGTTCCAGGGAGCGCCGGGCCTGAAGCCGGACATCCATCTCCGCCTCGAAGAACCGGAACACGCCGCGCCCGTCGCCCTTGGCGCGGTAGAGGGCGACATCGGCGCATTGCATCAAGCGCTCGGCCTCCAGCCCGTCTCCGGGCGCGAGCGCGATGCCGATGCTGACGCCGACGATGACGGAATGGTGGGTGAGCGCGTAGGGTGCGCTCACCACGTCGAGGATGCGCTGGGCCAGGGTCGCGGCATCCGCCGGCTCCCCGACCGCGGTCTGGATGATCGCGAACTCGTCGCCGCCGAGGCGGGCGACGGTATCGACCTCGCGCAGGCAGGCCCGGAGGCGGTGAGCCACCGCCCGCAGCAACTCGTCGCCCACCGCGTGGCCGAGGGTGTCGTTGACCTGCTTGAAGTTGTCGAGGTCGAGGCAGAGCACGGCGAAGCCGGTGTCGCGCCGGGCCTGCATGATCGCCCCGTCGATCCGCTCGCGCAGCAGGACGCGGTTGGGAAGGTCGGTCACCGCATCGTGCCGGGCCATGTGGGCGATGCGGGCCTCGGCGTTCCAGCGCTCGGTCGCCTCCTCGTAGATCGCCACGAACCCGCCCCCGTCGATCGGGCGGATCTCGACGGCGACGACACGGCCGTCGGCGAGATGCTGGATCTGGGCCGGCACCGCGTCGGACCGGATCAGCGCTCCGATCTCGGCGAGCTGTCCGGACTCATTCCGATCCGACAGGTTTCCGGAGAGGACGTTCCTGCGCAACACCTCTGACGCCGGCATGCCGGGTGTCACCGCGCCCGGAGGCAGTTGATAGATCTCGTGATAGCGACGGTTGACCACGAGCAGGCGGTGATCGCGGTCGTAGAGCAGGAAGCCCAGGGACAGGGTGTCGAGCGCCGCGTTCAGCCGGGCGATGCGATCGCTCAACTCCTCCTCGCGGCGCTCCAAGACGGCGCGGCTGGCCGCCTCTGTTCTGTCGGCAGCGTCGCGGTCGGCCCGCAACGCGCCCGCCTTGGCGAGGAGGGCGTCGAGTTCCGCGAAGCCCGTCCTCGCGGCGGGCAGCACCGGGTCCGCGGCGGTGCGCCCGAGCGCTTCCTCAGCCAGGCGCATCGCCCCGGCCAGGCGTCGGAAGAGCCGGAGCACGATGAGGAGCACGAGGGCGAGCGCCGTGGCTCCGACGCCCGCAACGAGCAGGGCGCGCGAGGCCGGATCGGCGGTGAGCGAGGCCACGAGCGTGCCGACGACCGACCCGATCACGATCAGGCCCAGCCACAGGCCGGTCCGCAGAACCGTTGCGCGGATCGTCGCCCGGCCGCTTCGCACGACCGGCTGCCGGTGAGCGATCCCTGGATGTATGGCCTGCGCCTGCATCGGTAACCCGGCCTTCTTCTCCGTTCCCGGCAGGAATGACCGGCTTCGGTTAAGAGGGCCTCACGGTAGACCGATCACAGATCGTTTTTCACCAAGTCTGCGGGGAGTTGACGCATCGGCCGGGTCCTTCGGTCGGGTGCGCGAGGCGTCGCGGACCGGATCCGGCCGGAGCGGCGGATTCGGGCTTTGCTCAAGTGCCGCGTGCGCACAGGCCGATGTGCGACGACACGGTCGGACGTCACCGGGCCGACACCGTCGTTTCGCGGTGGCGGACGCGTTTTACCCGCGACGATCGTGCCGATCAGAACTTGCGGATCACAACTTGCGGGTCAGAACTTGCCGAGCAGCGGGAATTCCTGGCTCAGCGTCGACTCGGACGGCAGCGGCGCCTCGCGGCGGCGCGGCTTGCGGTTGAGCACCTGTTTCAGCTTCGTCTTCAGGAGGTTGATGTCGAGCGGCTTGAGGATGAACGCATCAGCCCCCGCGACGTGAGCGTGGTTGATGTCCTCGAAATCGAACGAGGTCTCGGTGAGGATGAAGGGCGTGTTCATCAGGTTGTCGTCCGCCCGGATCTCCCGCAGGAGCTGAAGCCCGTCCATCGGCTCCATGGCGAGATCGGAGATCACCAGGGCGTAGCGGCGCTCCCGCATGCGCTTGAGGGCCTCGGGGCCATCGGACACACCCTCGACGTCGGGGAAGCCGAGGCGGGACATCAACTCGATGATCAGCCGCAGCAGCTTGGGCTGGTCATCGACGATGAGGATGGGAAGCGTGTCGCTCATGGCGTCCGAGATCGTGTCTCAACAGGAACTCTGAAGGGCGGGCTCAGACGGCCCGCCCGCTCAAACGAACAGATGGTCGATGCCCTGCTTGGCCATCGATTCGGCTTGGAGGGTCACGGCCAGCCCATGGATGGCGCTGCCCTTCGGCGTCCCCCGCTGCAGCATCGGCAGAAGGCCGGATTTGGCGAAGTGCGGCTCGTTGGCGGCCGTCCGGCTCACCGTGGTGAACGAACTCACGAACTCGCGCTTGGCGATCTCTCGCCACTCGACGATCTGAACGTCGCGGTGCCGCGAATCGGCGGCGATCCGCTGGAACGTTTCGTTGACCGATTGCCGCTCGCCCTCGACGACCTGGATCGCGAAATTCTGGTCGATGATCAGGAAGCTCGTGATCACCGCGAATTCGTTCTTCTTCTGAGCCTGACGCGTGATGTCGCCGATCTGCTTCGCGCGCAGGGCCGGCTCGTTCGAGATGGTCAGGCGCGAGAAGTAGATCAGGTGGACGAGGCTCGTCCTCTTGTTCTTCATGGATGCCGTCCGACGCGAAAGCTCGGCATCCACCCTAGCGGCCGTAGCGATAACGGGTCGTAAACACGGCCGCGCCCGGCAGAATCTGCCGCACGGCCGCGCCGGATGATCCAAATCTGCCGAGACGACGCGGAGTCACCTCAACAATCTCAGCGACTTAGTCCTGGCATGGCGATTGCGCTCACGTGTCCACCGCCTCGTGCGGCCTTGTGGAGCGAGCCAACGCCATGGACGTCTTTTCCGCGCTTCAGACCGCGGTCTCGGGCCTGAAGGCGCAATCCTTCTCGCTGAGCAACATTTCCGGCAACATCGCGAACTCGCAGACGACCGGCTACAAGCGCATCGATACCGGCTTCGTCGACATGCTCGTCGACAGCAGCAGCACCAAGAACCAGACCGCGGGTTCGGTCGGAGCCTTCTCTGAGCTCACCAACTCGGTCCAGGGCAACAAGGTCTCGACCGGCGTCTCGACCAACATGGCCCTCGACGGCAACGGCTTCTTCGTGGTGCGCAAGAAGACCACCGACGCGGGCGGCAGCGAGAGCTTCTCCACGGCCAACCTCTACACCCGCCGCGGCGACTTCGCTCCGGACAAGGACGGCTATCTCGTCAACGGAGCAGGCTCCTACCTCGTCGGCGCGAGCCTCGACCCCGTCACGGGCCAGACCAACGGGACCGGGGCGATCAAGATCTCCAACGCGATCATCCCGGCCAAGCCGACGACGACGATCACCTACTCGGCCAATCTGCCGAAATCCCCCGCCACCACGACGGCCGCCTCGTCGAAGGGCCTGCTCTCCGCCTTCAGCGACGGCACCGACGCGCGGGTGACGCCGGCCAACGGCGCGACCGGGGGCACCGTGTCCCAGACCAACGCGCAGAGCCTGATCGACAACAGCATCGCCGGCCCGGCGCTGACCGTCTACACCGCCTCCGGCTCGCCCGTGAGCATCCAGAGCCGGTGGGCGAAGGTGGCCGCCGCCGACTCGGCGGCCGGCACGAGCGATACCTGGAACCTGTTCATCGCCGACAAGACCAGCGTCTCCGGCAACCAGACGAGCTGGAGCAATATCGGCCAAGCCTTCACCTTCAGCCCCAGCGGGCAGCTGACCGCTCCGACCGGAAACACGGTCTCGATCAACAACCTCACGGTCGACGGCGTCAATGTCGGTTCGGTCGGCCTCGATATCAGCGGCGGCCTGACGCAGTACGCCGCCGCCTCCGGTACGGTGACGACCAACGACCTCAAGCAGAACGGCTACGCCTCCGGTTCGCTGAACTCCGTCGAGGTCGGCGAGAACGGCATCATCAGCGGCAAGTACTCGAACGGTTCGGTGATCGGGCTCGCCCGGATCGAGGTGGCCCAGTTCGTCAACCCGGACGGGCTGAAGCCGGATTCGCTGGGCAACTACCAGCAGACCGTCGCCTCGGGCGAGGCGATCATCGGGCTCAAGGACTCGTCCGTGGTCGGAGCCAACGTCGAGCAGTCGAATACCGACATTGCCGCGGAATTTTCGAAGATGATCGTTACCCAACAGGCCTACTCTGCCAACACCCGGGTGATGTCCACGGCGCAGACGATGATCTCCGACCTCCTGAACGTCATCCGCTGACCGATCCCTGAGCGAGGAGAGACGCCTTGGCCCTCGACGCGTTCAGCACGGCCACCGCCGGCCTGCGGGTCACGCAGGCCCAGATCGGGGTCGTCTCGCAGAACATCGCCAATGTCGGCACGGCGGGATACGTCCGGCGCACGCTCTCGCCCGTCAGTTCGGGCACCGGCAACGCGGGCGTCGCCACCGGCACGATCGGGCGTGCCCTCGACGCCGCGGCGCTCAAGCAGCTCCGCTCCGAAACGTCGGGCGCGTCCTACACCTCGCTGATGTCCAAGACGCGCTCGCAGCTCGACACGCTCTACGGACGCCCCGGCGACAGCTCGGCGCTCGACGGCGTGTTCAACAGCTTCACCCTCTCGCTTCAGACGCTGGCGGCCAATCCGACCTCGACGGCCGCGCGGGCGACGGTGCTCAGCGCGGCCAATGACATCGCCACGCGCATCGGCAGCGCCGCCAACGGCGTTCAGGCTCTGCGCTCGGGGCTGGAGACGCAACTCGGCATCGACACCGAGAAGGCGAACAGCCTGCTCGCGCAACTGGCCAAGCTCAACACCCGCATCGTCGCGACCTCGGCCGGCGACCCGAGCCGTCCGGACCTTGAGGACCAGCGCGACCAAGCGCTCACCAGCCTCTCGGGCCTCATCGACATCAACGCCGTCGCGCAGAGCGACGGCAGCGTGAGCGTGCTGACAAGCTCCGGCGTCACCCTGCTCGACCGCTCCGACGCCGCCTCGCTCAGCTTCGACGGGCGCGGCACGCTCTCGGCCAATGCGCTCTACGATTCCGACCCGTCGCAGAGCGGAGTCGGCACCATCGTCGCGACGACGCCCGGCGGCGGGAAGATCGACCTGCTCGCCTCCGGGGCGATCCGTTCCGGTTCCATCGCCGCCGCGATCGAACTGCGCGACACGGTGCTGCCGCAGGCCCAGCGCCAGCTCGACGACCTCGCGGCGGGCCTGTCGCGGGCGATGTCCGACCGTCCCGCCACCGGCACGGTGCCCACCGACGGCACGACGGGCGGCCTCGACATCGACCTGACCGGCCTCTCGGCCGGCAATGCCGTCACCCTGACGGTCCAGGACGGGAGCGGGACGCAACGCAACATCATCCTGGTGCCGTCCTACCAGTCGCCGCCGCCCGCGATCCCCGCGGGGAACACCGACGACGCCAACGCCACGGTGATTCCGTTCACGATCCCGCAACCCGGTGCGGGCCGCGACCCCGCCTCGGTCCGCAATGCGATCGCCGCCGCCCTGGGGGGCGGCTACACGGTGTCGAGTGCACCGGGCGGCGCAGCGGGGGCGATGCGAATCCTCTCGACCGGCGGCGCCACCCTGTTGGCCGCGAGCGCCAGCGTGACGCAGGTGACCTCGTCGAGCGACATCAAGGGTTCCTCCACGCAGATTCCGCTCTTCGTCGACGGTGCGTCCGCCGCGCTGTACACCGGCTCCTTCGACGGCGGCTCGCAGCTCACCGGCTTCGCGCAGCGCATCGCCGTGAACCCCGCGGTGGTCGGCAGCGCCGGCAGCCTCGTCGGGATCACCGGGACGGGCGCCGGATCGAGCACCGGGGACGGGACCCGGCCTCAGGCCCTCTACACCGCGCTGACGGGCACGCAGCGCCTGTTCTCCTCGTCGAGCGGCATCAGCGGGATCGACGCACCGACCCGTTCGAGCGTCGCGGACTTCGTCCAGGGCGTCATCTCGGTGCAGGGCGCGGCGGCGGCGGCGGCGCAGGATCTCGACGAGGGGCAGAGCATCGCCCTCTCGACGGCGCAGGGGCGCTTCGCCTCCGCCTCCGGCGTCAACATCGACGAGGAGATGTCGAACCTGATCGCGCTCCAGCAGGCCTACGCCGCCAATGCCCGCGTGCTCACCGCGGCCCGCGACATGATCGACACCCTGCTCAGGATCTAGCTGCGGAGCCGCCGATGACCATTTCCGCCTTCGCCGCCGGCACGTACCGCTTCGACCGCCAGTCGGCGAGCCTCGTCGGCATGAAGAACCAGCTCGACGGGCTGGCCCAGCAGCTGTCGACGGGGCGCACCGCCGAGACCTATGGCGGCCTCGGCGTGGCGCGCACCACCAGCCTCAGCGCCCACGCGGCGATCAGCGCCCAGGACGGCTATCTCGCGGCGATCACCTCGGCCGAGACCCGGGTAAAGCTCACGAGCGCCAGCCTGACCCAGCTCAAGTCGCTCTCCGACAGCACCCGATCCAACCTCAGCGGCAACGTCGCCTCCCGCAACCAGACGCTGCCTGCGACCACCGTGCAGCTCGCCACCAACAACCTCGCGGCGGCCATCGATGCCTTGAACCAGCAGGCGGGCGGGGTCTACGTCTTCTCGGGACGGGCCACCGACACCCAACCGGTCGTCTCTCAGCAGGCCATCATGAACGGCATCCCGGCGGAGGGCCTGGACGGGCTCACGGCCCTGATCGCCGAGCAGAAGAAGGCCGATCTCGGCCCCTCGGGGAACGGACGCCTGCTCCAGGGACTCGGCACCCGGACGGTCAGCCTGTTCGAGGATTCGAACCCGGAGGCGCGGGCAAATTTCGGCTTCAACCTCATGGCCGCGTCGAGTTCGAACAGCGCGGCCCTCGGCGCGAACTTCATCGCGGGGTCGAAGCCGGACGTCTCCCTGAATTTCGCGCAGCAGCCCGTCGATGGCGCGCAGGTGCGGGTGGTCGTACAGCTCGCCGACGGCAGTCAGAAGACCCTCGACCTGACGGCGCGGGCGGGCGAGGCCGGGAACGCGGCGGGGGCCTTCTCCATCGGCAACACCGCGGCCGAGACCGCCGCGAACCTGAAGCGGGCGCTCGGCGGGGCCGACATCGCCAGCGTGCAGAGCGCGAACCCTCCCGGGGTGTCGGCCGCCTTCGCCAACGGGCAGGCTGCCTCGACATCCTTCTCGGTCGGAAACGGCGTCGCCGCCGGCGACACCATCACGCTCAAGCTCGGCCTGCATGACGGCACGACCAAGACGATCACCCTGACGGCCGCGACGACCGCCGACCCCACTTCCGCGGCGGCCTTCGCCATCGGCGCGACGCCGGAGGACACCACCGCGAACCTGTCACGGACGCTGCAGAACGCCCTGACGGCGGCCGCCAATACCGAACTCTCGGCGAGTTCGACGGCTCGCGCCTCGCTCAACTTCTTCGAGGGATCGCCCGTGGCGGGCCTGAGCCCACGACGCGTCGCGGCCGACGGCAACGGCTACGCCGAGACCGCGAGCGCCAAGACCGTGATCTGGTACAAGGGCGACACCGCCGCCGACCCGCGCGCCACGGCGACCGTGCAGGCCGGAACCAGCCGGACGGTGGAAATCGGCGCGCAGGCCAACGAGGAGGCGATCCGCCGGACGCTGGCCGGCATCGCCGCGATGGCGGCCGAAGGCTTCACCACGGCCGCGGGCACGGTCGACACCGCACGGTTCGAGGCGGTATCCAGCCGGGCGGCCAACCTGCTCACCGCGAGCGACGGCCAGCAGAGCCTGGAGCAGCTCGGCACTGATTTCGGCCTCGCGGCCAGCAGCATGGCCAATGCGAAATCGGTGGCGAACACCACCAAGGCCACTCTGGAGGCGTCCCTCGACGGAGTCGACACGGTGTCGACGGAAGAGGTCGCGGCCAAGCTCCTCAGCCTGCAGACGCAGTTGCAGGCGAGCTACAAGGTGACTTCGATCCTCTCCGAGATGAGCCTCGTGAACTACCTGCGCTGAAGCAGACCCTCGTCGGCCGGCTGCCGCCTTCCGGCACGCCGCTCCCCCGGCCCCCCGAAACAAGAACGGCCCGAGGTTTCCCTCGGGCCGTTCGTCATCCCCGATCCGGTCGATCCCTGCGGGATGGTGGATCGGGGCTTTGCTGAAACACCGCGCGGGCGTGCCGATCTTACTCGGCCGCGTCCGGCGTATCGGCCTTCTCCGGGGCGGCCTCGCCCTCGGCGCCCTTGTAGCGGGTCCGGCGACGCCGGGGCTTGGGCGCGGGGGCCTCGTCTTCCGAGGGCAGCTCGGCGGCGGGCGCCGCCTCGCGCGGCTCCGGCGCGGACCGCGGCGGCGCGGCCTCGGCCGGCGGCGGTGCCGGGTTACGGGTTGCCGTCATCAGGAAGGCGGGCAGCGCCGACGGATCGGCGACCTCGGCCGCCGCGGCACGGCTGGCCTCGCTCGCACGGCCGCGCCCGCGCCGCGGCGCCGGACTGTCGGGACGCACCGGGCCCTCGGAGCGCGGGGCGGCCTCGGCGCGGGGCTCCTGACGCGGCTCGACCGCACGCGGCTCTTGGCGAGCCTCGTGGCGCGGGTCCGGGCGCGCATCCTGGCGGGGCTCTTGACGCGACTCCTGACGCGGCGCCTCGGAGAGTTCGGAACGGCCGTTCTCGAAACGCGCGGCATCGCGGCGGTTCTCGCGCGGGCCGTCACGGCCCTCCTGAGGCGGCTGGCCGAAATCCTGCCGGTAATCCTGGCGCCGGTCCTGCCGATACTCCTGGCGGTGACCGTCCTGACGGGAATCCTGGCGATCCTGGCGCTCGGACCGGTCCTGGCGATCTTGGCGGTCCTGGCGGAAATCCTGACGCGGTTCGCCGCGATTGTAATCCTGCCGGTTGCCCTCGAAGCGCTGGCCGCGGTCGTTGCGGTCCCCGCGCTCGTTGCGATCGCGGTTCTGGAAGCGCTGATTACGGTCGTTGCGCTCGTTGCGGTCGCGGCCCTGGTTCCGGCCGTCGAAGTCGTGGCGCTCGAACGGCTGCGGCTGCTGGGCCGGGTCGCCGTACTCGTCGCTGCCGTAGCCGAAGCCGGGGCGGCCGCCCTCGGCGGGCTGGCCCTGCACGGCCTCGTCGTCGCCCTCCTCGTCCTCGTCGAAGCCGTTGCGGGCATAGCCCTGGCTGGCCTGGGGACGGCCCGGCTCCTGGGCGCCGGTGATGATGCGGAAGTAGTGCTCGCCGTGCTGGAAGTAGTTTTCGGCGGCGATCGGATCGCCGCTCGCCAGGGCGTCGCGGGCGAGCTGCGCGTACTTGTCGGCGATGTGCTGGGCGGTGCCGCGGATTTTGACGTCGGGACCGTTCGACTCGTAGGAACGCGTCAGCGGATTCGGACCCTTGGGCCGATTGCGACCCCGCATCCGTCGATTCTGGTTTGGTCTCATCGGCCTCGATTGACCCTCGTTACCTGTCGCTCAGCGTGACTGACAGCGCCGGAGCCTTGCTCGCGGACGAAACGGGCCGGGCGCAGGGCGCCCGAGCGCGTACATCCCGCGATGTTTGCCGCTCGTCCGGTGGCTGCGCTCCGTTTGGCGCGCCGCGAGACATCCCTCGACTGTCAGGTTCGATCCCACCGAGCCTAGCCGCGACTGCCGGAGCGCGTCCGCTCGATGGTGGGAAGACCGTCCGAAGCCGGAGGACACGGTCAAAACCGATCCTGCCGATACCGTCTTAAAGAGTGCCTCACAAAACTCCCGGAATTCGGGAGCTCCCTTTGGCCGTGACGGCGCAGCGGGAGTTTTGTGAGAGACGCTCAACGGGCCGTTGGCGGTCTGCATATCTAAGCTAGTGACTGACGCCCTCGACAACAAGCATTTTTTCGGAAGCAGCGTCGGCTTATGCCGGAATTCTGCGAGTCCGGCGGCCATTCGCGCCGTGCCCCGGCTCCGAATCCACCTCTTCGAGCCGTCACCTGCCCGCCAAGGATGGCCGAACCGTGACGACGCGGTCGTTGCCGGCGAGATCCCGGCCGACACTCACATCGGCGAATCCTGTCTCTCGCGCGAGGCGGACCAAGGCAGGCGCCTGGTCGTAGCCGATCTCCAGCACGAGGGCGCCGCTCGCGCAGAGCAGGCCGGGCCGGCGGGCGATCCCCGAGAGAATCGCCCGGTAGGCGTCGAGGCCGTCCTCTCCGCCATCGAGGGCGGCGCGCGGATCGTGCAGGCGCACCTCCGGATCCAGCGTCGCGATGACGGAGGCGGCGATATAGGGCGGGTTCGAGACGATCAGGTCGAACGGCCCCGTCAGCGCATCGAGCCAGGAACCGCACAGGAAGGCGGCGCGGTCCCCGACGCCGTTCGCCTCCGCGTTCCGGCAGGCAACTGCCAGGGCGCCCTGCGACCGGTCGAGACCGATACCGAAGGCTTTGACGCGCTCGTGGAGCAGCGCCACGAGGATACAGCCCGAGCCGGTGCCGAGATCGATCAGGCGCAGCGGCCGATCCCGCTCGGGAAACAGGCGGAGTGCCGCCTCCACCACGCTCTCGGTGTCGGGCCGCGGCACCAGCGTGTCCGGTCCGAGGGCGAAGGGCAGTCCCCAGAACTCCCAGGCGCCGATGATCCGCGCCACCGGCTCGCCCGCGAGTCGCCGCACGGCGGCGTCCTGGAGGGCCCCCACACCGGCCTCGCCGAGAGGCTTGCGCCCGCGCAGGGTCAGATCGAGGGGTGAGAGGCCGAGGGCGTGCAGGACGAGGAAGCGGGCGTCCGAGCGGGCGTTCGGCAGCCCGGCCGCCTCGAAGAGCCGGACGAGGCGCCGCAGCGCAGCCTCGCGGGGAAGGGTCGGGACCAGATCGACGATCATGCCGGTCGGGGCGATACGCGCAGACCGCCCTTCCTCCCCCGCAGGCCTGCGCGGATGCGAAGGCCGGACCCTGTCCTCACGCCATCCCCTCGGCCGCCAGCAACTCGGCCTGATGCTCGGTCACCAGCGCGTCGATCACCTCGTCGAGCGCCGGGCCGGCCATGACCTCTTCGAGCTTATAGAGGGTGAGGTTGATGCGGTGATCCGTGACGCGGCCTTGCGGGAAGTTGTAGGTGCGGATGCGCTCGGAGCGGTCGCCGGAGCCCACCTGCGCCTTGCGGTCGGCGGCCCGGGCCGAATCCTTGGCGGACCGCTCGGCATCGAACAGCTTGGCCCGCAGCAGCGCCATCGCCCGGGCACGGTTCTTGTGCTGCGAGCGCTCCTCCTGCACGAACACGACCACGCCGCTCGGGATATGGGTGATGCGAATCGCCGATTCCGTCTTGTTGACGTGCTGGCCACCCGCGCCCTGCGCCCGCATGGTGTCGATCTTCAGGTCGGCCTCGTTGACGACGACGTCGACTTCCTCCGCCTCGGGGAGCACGGCCACCGTGGCGGCAGAGGTGTGGATGCGCCCCTGCGTCTCGGTGTCGGGCACGCGCTGGACGCGGTGGGCCCCGCTCTCGAACTTGAGCCGCGAGAACACGGAGCGGCCCTTCACTTCGGCGACCACCTCGCGATAGCCGCCGACGGTGCCCTCGCTCTCCGAGATCACCTCGACGCGCCAGCCCTTCGACTCGGCGTATTTGGCGTACATGCGGAACAGGTCGCCCGCGAACAGAGCGGCCTCGTCACCGCCGGTGCCGGCGCGAATTTCGAGGATCGCGCTTTTCTCGTCGGCCGCGTCCTTGGGCAGCAGCATCAGCTGCAGCGCGCGGTGGGCCTGCTCCAGCGCCTCCTCGGCTTCCGGCTTCTCCTCGGCGGCGAGGGCGCGCATCTCGGGATCGCCGCCGGGCTCGTCGATCAAAGCCCGGATGCCGGCGAGGTTGGACTCGGCTGCCCGGTAATGGTGGATCGCGGCGACGACGCCGTCGAGCTCGGACAACTCTCGGGAAAGCTGCACGATGCTCTCGGCATCGGCCGAGCCGTCGGCGAGTTGCGCCGTGACGAACTCGTGCCGGGCCAGAATGGCGTCGAGGCGATCGGAAGGAATGGGGGTCATCGCCCTGAAAATACTCGCGACGGATCTGACAGTTGACGGAAGGTTGGGACGATCCGGCCCGGCCGGACAGCGTGTCAGATAGGCACGCCGTTGGCCTTCGCATACGCCGTGAGCGCCGGCCGGACCGAAGCGCCGTCGGTCACCCGGGTCAACTCGGACTCGATCAGCTGCGCGACCTCGCCGGCATGGGCGGAGAGCACCATCGCCTTGACCGGGCCGATCGCCGCCGGGGACATCGAGAATTCGCGAAAACCCAGGCCGATCAGCGCCAGCGCTTCGAGCGGGCGCCCGCCGATCTCGCCGCAGACGGTGGCTGGGCAGCCCTGCGCGGTCGCGCGCTCGGCGATCAGGCGGAAGGCGCGCATCGCCGCCCCGCACAGGGGGTCGAAGCGGTTGGCCACGCGCCGGTTCTCGCGATCGACCGCGAACAGGAACTGCATCAGATCGTTGGAGCCGACCGACAGGAAGTCCGCCTCGCGAGCGATCTCGTCGATCTGGAACAGCAGCGAAGGTACCTCGACCATCGCGCCGAGGCGGCAATCGCTCGGCAGGACGTAGCCGTGGCGGCGCAGATGCGCCTTCTCGCGCTCGACGATATCGCGGGCGCGGGTGAATTCCTCGACGGTGGCGACCATCGGGAACATGATCTTGATCGGACGGCCCGCCGCCGCCTTGAGCAGCGCCCGCAGCTGCACCCGCAGCAGCGCCGGCCGGTCGAGGCCGATGCGGATCGCCCGCCAGCCCAGAGCCGGGTTCTCCTCCTCGAGCGCCGGCATGTAGGGGAGGATCTTGTCGCCGCCGATGTCGAGGGTGCGGATCGTGACCGGCAGGTCGCCGGTCGCCGAATAGACCGCCTCGTAGAGCGTCTGCTGCTCGGCCGCCGAGGGCATCCGCTCGGCGATCATGAACTGCAGCTCGGTCCGGAACAGGCCGACGCCCTCCGCCCCGGTCTCGTGCAGATGGGTGAGATCGACCAGCAGGCCGGCATTGAGGTGCAGGCCGATCTTCACGCCGTCGCGGGTGACGGCGGGCACGTCGCGCAGCGCCCGGTACTGCTCCTGCCGCCGGGCGCGCAGGCGCACCATCTCGGCATAGGACGCCTCGACCTCGGGCGTCGGCCGGATCTGCACCTCGCCGGAGAGGCCGTCGACGATGATCGCGTCGCCCGAATCGCACAGGCCGGTGGCGTTGGCGATCTCGCCGACCGCGGGAATGCCGAGGGCGCGGGCGACGATGGCAATGTGGCTCGTCGGCCCGCCCTCCTCCAGAACCACGCCACGCAGGCGGGCGCGGTCGTAGTCGAGGAGCGCGGCCGGCCCCATGGAGCGGGCGACCAGGATCGCGTTCTCCGGCAAGCCGTCGCCGCTCCGTCCCTCCTGGCCGACGAGGCGGCGCAGCAGGCGGTTGGCGAGATCGTCGAGATCGTGCAGGCGGTCGCGCAGGTAGGGGTCGCTCTGGCGCAGCATCCGGGCGCGGTTGTCCGACTGCACCCGCTCCACCGCGGCTTCCGCCGTGAGGCCGGACTGGACCGCCTCGCGCATCCGCCGGAGCCAGCCCTTGTCGTGGGCGAACATGCGGACCGTCTCGAGTATCTCGCGGGACTCGCCCGAACTGAGGCCGTCGCCGCGCTCGACCAGCTCGTCGATCGCCGAGCGCACATCCTCGATCGCCTCTTCGAGCCGCTCCATCTCGCGCTCGACGTTCTCGGCGATCAGCGTCTTCACGACGATGCGCGGCTCGTGCAGCACGACGTGGCCGAGGCCGATTCCGTCGGCGAGGGCGACGCCGCGCTGGCTCACCGGGCGGCGCGCCGCGGTGCCGGCGCCGGGCGACAGCGCCTGAAGCTCGCCCGAGGCGATCAGCTCCGCCAGCACCATGGCGGTGGTCTGGAGCGCCTCGATCTCCTCCTCGGAATAGACGCGGTAGGTCTTGTTCTGGACCACCAGCACGCCGAGGGTGTTCCCGGCGCGCAGGAGCGGCACGCCGAGGAAGGCGTGGTAGATCTCCTCGCCCGTCTCCGGCCGATACGAGAACGAGGGGTGGGACTGCGCGTCGGAGAGCGCCAGCGGCTCGGCGGTCTTGGCGATCAGGCCGACGAGGCCTTCGTCGGCGCGCATACGGGTGATGTGGACCGCGTCGCGGTTCAGACCCTCGGTTGCAAACAGTTCGAGGGTGTTGTCATCGCGCACCACATAGACCGAGCACACCTCGGCGATCACGTTCGCCGCGATGAGGACGACGATCCGGTCGAGGCGCTGCTGCGGGCTGACCGGCTCCGCCATGGCTTCGCGGAGCCGGCGCAGCAGCAGGCGCGGGCCTCCGGGCGCAGCGGGCATCGTGTCGTCAATCCGGGTCGGCCGGCGCAACCCTGGCTTGTGAGCCGATGGGCCGGCGCCGACGGGAACGGTCAGGCCTGGTCGAGGCCGTATAGCGAGTGGAGCGTGCGAACGGCAAGCTCCGTGTAGGCGGCGTCGATCAGGACCGAGAACTTGATCTCGGAGGTGGTGATCGCGCGGATGTTGATACCCTTCTGCGCCAGCGCCCGGAAGGCCTTGGCTGCAACGCCCGCATGCGAGCGCATGCCGACGCCGATCGCCGAGACCTTCACGACATCGGTGGCGCCCTCGATCTGGCCGAACTGGATCGTGTCGCGCTGCGCGTCGAGGATGGCGCGGGAACGCTCGTAATCGGCGGCCGGCACGGTGAAGGTCATGTCGGTGGTGGACTGATCCCCCGAGACAGTCTGGATGATCATGTCGACGTTGATGTTGGCGTCCGCCAGCGGGCCGAAGATCGCCGCGGCGATGCCGGGGCTGTCCTTCACGGCGCGCAGGGTGATCTGCGCCTCGTCCTTCGAGAAGGCGATGCCGGTGATGATCTGCTGTTCCACGATTTGGTCCTCGTCGCAGATGAGGGTGCCCGGCCGCGCGGCATCGGGGGGATCGAAGGAGGAGCGCACCGTGGTCGGCACCCGGTGCACCATGGCGAGCTCGACGGAGCGCACCTGCAGCACCTTGGCGCCCAGCGAGGCCATCTCCAGCATCTCCTCGAAGGTCACGCGCTCCATGCGCTTGGCCTTGGGCACCACGCGGGGATCGGTGGTGTAGACCCCGTCCACGTCGGTGTAGATGTCGCAGCGCTCCGCGCCGATGGCGGCAGCGATGGCGACCGCCGAGGTGTCCGAGCCGCCGCGTCCGAGCGTCGCGATCCGGCCGGTCTCGGCATGGACGCCCTGGAAGCCGGCGATGACGGCAACCTCGCCGCGCGCGAAGCCGGCGTCGAGATTCTTCGGGTCGATGCCCTCGATCCGGGCCGAACCGTGCGCCTCGGAGGTGTGGATCGGGATCTGCCAGCCCTGCCAGGAGCGGGCCTTGATGCCGTCCTTGTTGAGCGCGATCGCGAGAAGCCCCGAGGTGACCTGCTCGCCCGAGGCCACGACGGTGTCGTACTCCGCCGCGCCGTAGAGCGGGTCGGCATCCTTGACCCAGCCGACGAGTTCGTTGGTCTTGCCCGACATCGCCGAGACCACGACCGCGACCTCGTAGCCGGCCGCGACCTCGCGGGCGACGTGGCGCGCCACGTTGCGGATGCGGTCGACGTTGGCGACGGAGGTGCCGCCGAATTTCATCACCAAACGGGGCATGTCGCGTCCGGTCTGCTCATCTTGTCCCTACGGTGCCGGCCGCGAGGCCGGCGCGCCGCGTCACACGGAAAACAACACGGCGCGGCTGTACCGGGGATGCGCCCGGCGGGTACAAGGGCCCCCCGGCCGTGTCAATCGGACGGACCGCAGGTTCAAACGATGCGAAAGTGAGCCGGATGACGGGTGCCTCGATCGACCGGGACGAAGTGGCGCGCTTCGACGCCCTGGCCGCGCGCTGGTGGGACGAGCGCGGGCCGATGGCGGTTCTGCACAAGTTCAATCCGGTCCGGGTCGGCTACATCCGCGACGAGGCCTGCCGCATCTTCGGCCGCGATCCGGCCGCGCCCTTCCCTCTCAAAGGGCTCAGCGTCATCGACATCGGCTGCGGCGGCGGCGTGCTGTCGGAGCCGCTCGCCCGGCTCGGCGCGACGGTGACCGGGCTCGACCCGGCGACCGGCAACATCGCGGCCGCCCGTGCCCATGCGGAAGCCGAAGGCCTGACCATCGATTACCGCGACGAAACCATCGAGGCGGTGGCCGCCCGCGGTGAACGCTTCGACATCGTGCTCGCCATGGAGGTGGTGGAGCACGTCTCCGACCGCGCCGGTTTCCTGCGCGCCTGCTGCACCACCGTGAAGCCCGGCGGCCTGCTGTTCGCCGCCACCATCAACCGGACGATGCGCTCCTTCGCCCTCGCCATCGTCGGGGCCGAGTACGTCCTGCGCTGGCTGCCGCGGGGCACCCACGACTGGGACAAGTTCGTGACGCCGCGGGAGCTGTCCGCCGACATCGCCGCGGGCGGCCTCACCGTCACCGACACCACCGGCGTGGTCTACAATCCGCTCACCGACTCCTGGCGGGCGAGCCGCGACACGGGCGTGAACTACATGATCGCGGCCCACCGCTCCGCCTGAACGAAGCCGAGCGGTGTTCGTTGAGGAATCTCCCGGAACGAGCGGAGACCTTGGCACCCATGCTCGAAAAGCTGCCGCACGCCCTCGGGAAAGCCCTGTCCGGCGTCAGGGCCGGCGCGGAGAAGGCCGCGTTCCACACCGTCGCGGCGGAGGCCCCCGCGACGCTGCGCATCACGAGCGAGGCCTTCGCCGACACCGCGCCGATTCCGGCCCGGTACACCGCGGACGGCGACGGTATCTCGCCGCCGCTCGCCATCGCCGGCGTGCCGGACGGGGCCGCCGCCCTGGTCCTGTTCGTGGAGGATCCGGACGCGCCCTCGCCCCACCCCTTCGTCCACCTCATCGCCTGGAACCTGCGGCCCGAGGACCAGAGTTTTTCCGAGGGCGCGTTCGCGGGCCCGGCGGGCGACGGCGCCCGGCACGATCTCGGCCGCAACTCGTTCCAGAGGGAGGGGTGGCTGCCGCCGGACCCGCCGACCGGTCACGGTCCGCACCACTACCTCTTCCAGGTTTTCGCGCTTGCCCGCCCGGCTGAGCTGCCCGCCTCACCGGGTCGCGGCGCCCTGCTCGAGGCGCTTCAAGGCAACGTGATCGCCAGGGGCCTGCTGACGGGGACCTACGAGCGGACGTGAGCGGCTGGGATGAGCGACTTGCGCAGACTGCGCGCGAGCGGGCATGTCCATCGATGCGATCGCGTGCCATTGATTTCCCTCTCCCCGCATGCGGGGAGAGGGGGATGCGTCACCGGTCACGCGGTTTCAGGGAGACAGTGCGGAATGAAGGCCCTGGTGTGCAGCCGTCTCGGCGGGCCGGAGGATCTCGCGGTTCAGGAACTGCCCGATCCGGTGCCGGGCCCGGGCGAGGCGCTGGTGCGGGTGCGGGTCGCCGCGCTGAACTTCTTCGACACGCTAATCATCGCCGGCCGCTATCAGGTGAAGCCGGACCTGCCCTTCTCTCCCGGCGGCGAGGCCTGCGGCGTGATCGAGGCGCTGGGGCCCGGCGCGGACGGCTTTTCCGTCGGCGACCGCGTGATGGTTCATCTGAGCCACGGCACCGCCCGCGAGCGGATCGCGGTTCCGGTGAAGCGCCTCGCGCGGGTGCCCGAGGCCGTGTCCGACGAAGTCGCCGCCGGGCTCTCGATCACCTACGGCACCACGCTCCACGCGCTCCGGGACCGGGCCGACATTCGGCCGGGCGAGACCCTCGTCGTGCTCGGCGCCTCTGGGGGCGTCGGTCTCGCGGCGGTCGAGTTGGGCAAGCTTCTCGGGGCGCGCGTCATCGCCTGCGCCTCCTCGCCGGAAAAGCTCGAGACCGCCCGCGCCCACGGCGCCGACGACCTCGTCGACTACAAGGCGAACAACCTGCGCGAGGCACTGCGGCGCCTCACCGGCGAACGGGGCGTCGACGTCGTCTACGACGCGGTCGGCGGAGACCTCGCCGAGCCCGCCATGCGCGCGCTCGGCTGGAAGGGTCGTTTCCTCGTGATCGGCTTCGCCGCGGGCGAGATCCCGAAATTCCCCCTCAACGTCATCATGCTCAAGGGCATCGATGTGCAGGGCGTCCATTGGGGCGCCTTCGTCGAGCGCGAACCGGAGGCGCACAGGGCGAACCAAGCCCAGCTGCTGGCCTGGGCGGCGGAGGGCAAGCTGACGGTGAAGGTGCACGGCACCTATCCGCTCGCGGCCTATGCGGAGGCGCTCGGGGTTCTCGTCCGCCGCGAGGCGGTGGGCAAGGTGTTGCTCGATCTCAGAGGATAGAATCGCGCTCGACCGAACGGGGGCGAGGCTTCGCGGTGGTGGCCTCGGAGGTGAAGGCGCTCGCCGCCCAGACGACGCGGGTCACCGACGAGATCACCCGGATCCACGGGGGCCGGTCAAGCCGTGGCGGCGATCGGCGGCATCGCGGCGCGGATCGCCGAGCTCGATACGGTGTCCGTCTCGGTCACCGGTGCCGTCGGCGAGCAGGGCGCGGCCACGAACGAGATCGTGCATCGGGTCGGCCGGACCGCGCAGGCCCCCCGCGCCGTGACCGGTCACGTTGCCGAGGTTACGAAGCCCGCCGAACGGACGGGCTACGCCGCCGACCACGTCCTGCAGGCCGCCTCCGACATGTCGGCCCAGGCCGATCAGCGGCGGCAGGAGGTCGCGCGCTTCCTCGCCGATGTCAGCGGTCGAGCCGCGCCAGCGCCGCGGCGATGCGGGCCGCACCCGGCCCCCCGCCGGAGGCGACCGCATGGCGGCGGTCGAGGGCGATGGCGCCGCGGTGGCTCGCATGGGTGATGGCGATGGCGAGCGCGTCGGCGGCGTCGGCGAGCTTGAACTCCGCCTTCGGCAGCAGAAACTTCACCATCGCCTGGATCTGAACCTTCTCCGCGTGGCCGTTTCCGGCCACCGTCTTCTTCACGAGGTTGGCCGCGTATTCCGACACCGGCAATCCGGCGAGGGCCGGCACCAGCAGGGCCACGGCCCTGGCATGGCCGAGCTTGAGCGTCGCCTGCGCGTCCTTATTGACGAAGGTCTCCTCGACCGAGACCTCGTCGGGCGTGTGGGTCGTGACGATGCGGGAGAGGCCCTCGTGCAGCTCGCGCAGGCGCAGCGCCAGGGGCAGGTCGCCGTCCGAGGTGACGACGCCGCAGGCGAGGTAGGACAGCTTGGTGCCTCGTGCCGCGATCAATCCCCAGCCGGTGCGGCGCAGGCCGGGATCGATGCCGAGAATGCGGACGTCCGTGGTCATGGCCTCGGCCTCCTTCAAAGCATCGAACCGATACGGTACGTACCGTGAACGAAGCCTTGCCGCAAACACGCGCCGCGCCTTACCGACGCCTATTGGAGTTTGAACTCGCCCTCCAGACGGAGCGCCACCTCGTCGCCGAGCAGCGGCAGGAAGGCATTCACGCCGAATTCCGAGCGCTTGATCACCGTCCAGCCATCGAAGCCCACGGAGTAGATCTTGTCGACGGGGTTGACGCCCGCTTGGTTGAAGGTGGCGTCGAACGAGACCGGCTTCGACACGCCGCGCAGGGTCAGCGTGCCGTTGACCCGTGCCGTGGTCGGGCCCGTCGGCTCGACCGATTGGCTCACGAAGGTCGCCTCGGGGAACTTCTCCACATCGAGAAAGTCGGGCTGCTTGAGATGGGCGTTGAGCTTGTCGTTCAGACCATTGGCGCTGCCGGTGCCGATCTTGATCGAGAGGGTGCTCTTGCCCGGCGCGGCAGGATCGAGGACGAGGTCGCCCGATACCTCGGTGAACTGACCGTAATAGGTCGAGAAGCCGAGATGGCTGATCGACCACGTGATCTTGCCGTGGGCGGGATCGAGGCGATAACGCCCGGCCTTCACCTGTTTCGGATCCTTGGTCAGGGCCGAGGCGGCCTCCTGGGCCGGGGCAGCGCCGGGCGCGGCCAGGGCGAAGCCCGCCAGCAGGAGGGCGGCGAGGGCGAGCGTGCGCTTCATGCGGTCACCTTGTCGGTTGTGCCGCCAAGACGGATATGGCCTTAGGCCGAACGCGGCAACGGACCCTTCGAGGATCGACGGTTTCAAATGATCGGCAAGCTCAAGGGGATCGTCGATTCCTACGGCGAGGATTTCGTGATCCTCGACGTGAACGGCGTCGGCTACGTCGTCCACTGCTCCGCCCGCACCCTGCAGCGCCTGCCCAAGCCCGGCGAGGCGACGGATCTCGCCATCGAGACGCATGTGCGCGAGGACATGATTCGACTCTACGGCTTCCGCTCGGACGCCGAGCGGGAGTGGTTCCGCTTGCTCCAGACGGTGCAGGGCGTCGGCACCCGCGTGGCGCTCGGCGTATTGTCGGTGCTGGAGCCGGCCAACCTCGCCACCGCCATCGCCACAGGCGACAAGGGCGCCATCGCCCGCGCGCCCGGTGTCGGCCCGCGCCTGGCCGCCCGCCTCGTCGCCGAACTGAAGGACAAGGCGCCCGCCTTCGCTCCGGTCGATCCGGCGCTCGTCGCCCTGACCGGCGCGGTCGAGGACAGAACCGCGCCGCAGCCGGTCGCAGACGCGATCTCGGCCCTGGTCAATCTCGGTTATCCCCAGGTGCAGGCCTCGGCCGCCATCGCCGCCGCCCTGAAGGGCCTGGGCGACGGGGCCGAGACCGTGGAGGCCAAGACGCTGATCCGGCTCGGGCTGCGGGAACTCGCGCGATAGGGAGCGCCCGGACCCCTCAGCCGCCCTCGTCGAAGGGCGGCGGCTGCAGGCGCTGCCAAGCCGAGGCGATCCGTTCCGGCTTCACGCCGAGCGCCTCGGCGCAGGCGAGCAGCGACGGTTCGTCGCTCATCACATGGTCGAGAACGGCGCCGAGGAAGCCGGGATCGTGCAGGCTCTCGCGCAGCGTTCCGGGCTCGAGGCCGCTCGCGGCGACGAATCGGAAGAGCCGATCCTCGTCGGCGGCGAGCCATCCGAGCACATCGATCGCGAGACGTTCGCTCGCGCCATCACTATGATCAAGTTTGCGTTTCATCAACGAGTGGCAGTTTAAGAGAGTACGAGGGCCGGGCCACGGGGTGGAACGCCATCGCGACCGCGCCGGAGCAGGTCATGAAGAAAACCGTTCTCATCGTTGAAGACAACGAGCTGAACATGAAGCTCTTCGACGATCTGCTGGAAGCGCACGGCTACGCGACCCTCAAGACCGCCAACGGTATCGAGGCGATTGAGCTGGCGCGTGCGCACCACCCAGACTTGATTCTGATGGACATCCAGCTTCCCGAAGTCTCGGGCCTGGAAGTGACAAAATGGCTCAAGGACGACGACGACCTTCGTAACATTCCTGTGATCGCTATCACCGCTTTTGCAATGAAAGGCGACGAGGAACGCATTCGTGAAGGGGGTTGCGAGGCTTATTTGTCCAAGCCGATCTCGGTTGCCAAGTTTTTGGCAACGGTCCGCCGGTACATTGGCGATGACGGCACTCCCTGAGACCTCTCCGGACTGAATGCCGTCGCGGTCGTGAAGGCCGCGCATCGGAGGAACGATGTCCGCTCGCGTCCTGATCGTGGATGATCTCTACCCCAACGTACGGCTGCTCGAGACAAAACTGTCGCTCGAGTATTTCGACGTGGTCGTGGCGATGAACGGGCCGGACGCGCTCGCCATCTGCGAGAAGGGCGCCTGCGACGTCGTGCTGCTCGACGTGATGATGCCGGGCATGGACGGGTTCGAGGTCTGCCGGCGGCTCAAGTCCAACCCCGCCACGGCCCACCTGCCGGTGGTGATCGTCACCGCCCTCGACCAGCCCGCCGACCGTCTGCGGGGGCTGGATGCGGGGGCCGACGACTTCCTGACCAAGCCGATCGACGACACCGCGCTGATGACGCGGGTGCGCAGCCTCGTGCGGCTGAAGGCGGTGACCGACGAGCTGCGCTCGCGCGCCCTAGCGACACGCGAAATCGGTGGTCCCGATCCCTTGATTCTCGCCGCCGCGGATACCGGCGAGGGCGCGCGCATCCTCCTCGTGGAGGACCGTCCGAGCGCCATCGACCGCATCGGCATGGCCCTGTCCCAGCACCATCAGGTCACCGTGGAGTGCGATCCCCACCGCGCCCTGGTTCAGGCGCCGGAAGGCGGGTTCGACCTCGCCCTGGTGAGCCTCGACCTCGAAGGATTTGATGGCCTGCGCCTGTGCAGCCAGATCCGCTCGCTGGAGCGGACCCGCAACATGGCGCTGATCATGATCGGCGAGATGCACGAGCGGGCCCGCATCACCCGCGGCCTCGATTTCGGCGTCAACGACTACCTGCTGCGTCCGGTCGACCGCAACGAGCTGATCGCGCGGGTGCGCACCCAGGTGCGGCGGCTGCGCTTCTCGGAGACCCTGCGCGGGGCGCTCCAGGCCTCGATGGAACTCGCGATCACCGACGACCTGACCGGCCTGCACAACCGGCGCTACCTCGACCGGCATCTCGGCCCGGTCTTCGGCGAGGCGGCGCTGCAGCAGAAGGGTCTCGCCTGCCTGCTTCTCGACATCGACCGCTTCAAGTCCATCAACGACACCTACGGACACGAGGCCGGGGACGAGGTGCTGCGCGCTTTCGCCGACCGCATCCGCCAATACGTGCGGCCGATGGACATTCTCGCCCGCTACGGCGGCGAGGAGATCGTGATGGTCGTGCCGGGCGCGGAACTGCCCGATGCCCGCGCCATCGCCGAGCGCATCCGCGAGCGGATCGAGGCCACGCCCTTCGCCATCGAGGGCGGGACGCGCGATATCGGGGTCACCGTCTCGGTCGGTGTCTCGGTGCGGCGCCCGACCGATTCAAGCCCGGCCGACCTGCTCAAGCGCGCCGACACCGCCCTCTACCGCGCCAAGTCCTCCGGCCGGAACCGGGTCGAGGCGGCAGCGGCCTAGAGCATCATCCCGAAAGGTGGTGTGCGGCTTTCGGAAAAAGATGGTGCAAAAACAGATCCCTAGCGCGGTCCGGTCGAATCTTCCGGGTCGGCGAAGCCGGGGGTCCTCAGGCGCCTTCGCGCGCGGGAAGCGGCATTCCGGTCGCGCCAGCCGGCGGAGTGAGACCGAGGAGCCGCGCGATCTCGTCGCCCTCCGCCCCGCCGAGAAGGTCGGCCAGGGTGTAGCCGTCCAGCACCGCCAGGAAAGCCGCCAGGGCCTCACCCAGGACCCGCCGCAGGCGGCAGGGCGCGGTGATGGCACAGGAGCCCGCGGCGAAGCACTCGACCAGCGCGAGGTCGTCCTCGGTCGCCCGAACCACCGCGCCGACCACGATCTCGGCCGGCGGCTTGGCGAGGCGCAGGCCGCCGCCCCGCCCTCGGATCGTCTGAATCAAGCCGAGCCGGCCGAGCTGATGCACCACCTTCGTGAGATGGCTCTCGGAGATCCCGTAGGCCCGGGCGATCTCGGCGATCGAACTCTGCCGCGGTTCGCGCAAGCCGATATAGATCAGCGTCCGCAGAGCGTAGTCCGTGTAGCGGGTCAGGCGCATGACGGATCCGAAGGGCTTTTAAGGTACATTCCGTTTGCATCTTATCGCGCGGTGCGGCAAAAGGTTCATGTCGAATGGATCTTTGGATTCGCCCATGCCCGCATCGCTCTCGCCCCAAACCGTCGCCGTCGTCAAAGCCACCGTCCCGGCCCTTGAGACCCACGGGCTCGCCATCACGCGGCGCATGTACGAGCGCCTGTTCGAGAACGCCGACATCCGCGACCTCTTCAATCAGTCGCATCATGGCGAGACCGGGTCGCAGCCGAAAGCGCTCGCCCTCGCTGTTCTGGCCTATGCCCGCAACATCGACAATCTCGGCGTGCTGACGGGCGCCGTCGAGCGCATCGCCCAGAAGCATGTCGCGCTCAACATCCTGCCGGAGCACTATCCCTTCGTGGCCGACGCCCTGCTCGCGGCGATCCTTGACGTGCTGGGCGAAGCGGCAACGCCCGAGATCCTCGCAGCCTGGGGCGAGGCCTACTGGTTCCTCGCGGAACTGCTGATCGGCCGTGAGGCAACCATCTACCGGGATCAGGCGGCCAAGGCCGGCGGCTGGAACGGATGGCGCGATTTCGTCGTCGAGAGCGTCAAATCCGAGAGCGAGACGATCCGCTCGTTCGTCCTGGTCCCGGCCGATGGCGGCCAAGTGCTGCGACACGAGCCGGGACAGTATCTCGGCTTTCTCGTCGACCTCCCGGGCCGGGGCGTGCTGAAGCGGAATTACTCGATCTCCTGCGCCCCGAACGCGCGCGCCTACCGCATCACCGTCAAGCGGGAGGATGACGCGGACCGACCGGCCGGCCTCGTCTCGAACTGGCTCCACGCGGAGGCACGGCCCGGGACGGTGCTGAAGGTCGCCGCCCCGGCGGGCGACTTCTTCCTTGACCGCCGAAGTGCCGAGCCGGTGGTCCTCGTCAGCGGCGGCGTCGGCCTGACCCCGATGGTCAGCATGCTGGAGAGCATCGCGGCCGAAGCGCCCGCCCGTCCGGCCTGGTTCGTCCACGGCGCCCTGAACGGGCGGGTCCACGCCATGGGAGCGCATGTGCGCGGTCTCGTCGCGAACCGGGAGAACCTGTCGGCCCGCACCTTCTACGCGGAGCCGGATCCTCAGGATCGGCCCGGCGAGCACTACGACGAGGCGGGGCTGATCACGACGGATTGGCTGATGGCGAACACGCCCTCGGAGCGGGCGACTTACTACCTGTGTGGCCCCAAGCCGTTCCTGGCCGCGCTGTCGAGCGGGCTGACGCGCGCCGGCGTACCGGCGGAGCGGGTCCGGTTCGAGTTCTTCGGCCCGGCCGACGAGCTTCTGGACGAGGCGCCGAAGCAGGCGGCCTGAGGCGCGGATGCGGCAGCTCTCGGGGGCAGGCTCAGCCTGCGCCCGGATCGGTCTCGTCGCCCTGAGACGGCACGCCCGGCTTGCCGTCGGTCTTCTCGCTCGGATCCTTGACCGCGTCGGGGGCGCTGTTGGCGGGCTTTTCCCCGTCACGGCGCTCCCGCTCGCGGTCGTCCCCGTTCTGCCCGTTCATCGTCACGCTCCCTCAGGAATCTGGCTTAGGTCGGAGCCGGTCAGGATCGCTTGGCGCGATCGGGCTCGCCCGCGACGGGCTCCCCCTCGCGGGGACCGGCCGAGGCCTTTCGGTCGGAATGGCCGCCGGAGGAGCCGCCGAGCGCGGGTGGCGTGCGTCCCGCCGCCTCGCCACCACCGCTCCACTCGCCGTGCCGCTCGCCATCCGAGCGCCCCCCGGATCCCTGGCCGGTAATGGCCGCCTGCTCGGCCGTCTGATGGCCGCCGCCGGCCGGATGAGGGCCGCGCGAGCCGACGGCCTCGTCGGGCTTGCGGGTACCGGTATTGCTCAGGTCCTCGTCGGGTCGGTTCTCATTTCCCATCGTGCCCCCCCTCGGAATCGCCGTGGCGCGGCGGCTCTTCCTGGCCGACGGCGGCGGTGGCGCGCTCGATCGCCTCCTGCGCCGCGGCGTCGGGCCGGGTCCGGGACGACGGATCGGAAATCCGGCGTAGATTTTCTTCGGGTGTTTCGGCCTCGGTCTGGTCTACCGCATCCTGAGAGGCGCCGGAGCGATCCGTCCCGGAGGCGATGCGCGCGGTCTCGGCCGTGCCGTCGGGATTGCCCTTCAGGTCGGCCTGGATCCGCGACGGCACGCCCAGGTCGAGCGGGGAATCGGTGCCGAAATCCTGGCCGTTGCGGTCCGCGTCGGCGTCGAACTCCTTGAGCGACGGCCGATTGGGAGACGTCTCCATCATCATCATCCTCCAGAACTGACCGGGACAACAATCCGGGACTGGAGGAGTTGCGGTGCGGGGCCGTTAAAGCTCCGCACCGCCTCTCACATGTTAGCCGATGCCCTCGAACAGGACCGAGGAGATGTAGCGCTCGGCGAACGAGCAGGCGACGGTGACGATGCGCTTGCCCTGGAACTCGGGACGGCCCGCCAGTTCCAGCGCCGCGGCGACGTTGCCGCCGGTCGAGATGCCGCCGGGAATGCCCTCGAACTTGGCGAGATCCCGCGCCGTGTCGATCGCCTGCTGGTTCGAGACCTTGAGCACGCCGTCGAGGACGTCGGTGTGCAGGTTCTCGGGAATGAAGCCGGCGCCGATGCCCTGGATCTTGTGCGGGCCGGGCTGGCCGCCGGAGATCACGGGGCTGTCCACCGGCTCCACCGCGAACACCTTGAGGCCGGGCAGACGGGGCTTGAGCACCTCGCCGACGCCGGTCACCGTGCCGCCGGTGCCGACACCCGCCACGAAGGCATCGAGCTGGCCCTGCGTGTCGTTCCAAATCTCCTCCGCGGTCGTCTTGCGGTGGATCTCGGGATTCGCCGGGTTCGAGAATTGCTGCGGCATCACCGCGCCGTCGATCTCGCGCAGCAGCTCCTCGGCGCGGGCGATGGCGCCCTTCATGCCCTGCGGCCCGGGGGTCAGCTCGAGCTGCGCGCCGAGGAAGGCGAGCATCTTGCGCCGCTCCAGCGACATCGTCTCCGGCATGACCAGGATCAGGCGGTAGCCGCGTGCGGCGGCCACGAAGGCCAGCGCGATGCCGGTATTGCCCGAGGTCGGCTCGACCAGCGTGCCGCCGGGCTTGAGCCGGCCGGAGGCTTCGAGCGCGTCGATCATGTTGACGCCGATGCGGTCCTTCACGCTCGAGATCGGATTGAAGAATTCGAGCTTGAGCAGGATCTCGGCATCAACGCCCCGCTCCTTGGTGAGCCGGTTGAGGCGCACGAGCGGCGTGTTGCCGATGGTCTCGGTGATCGAGCCGTAGACGCGGCCGTGTCCGGGTTTCCGAACCGGGGTTGAGGTGTCTGTCATCGTCTGTCCGCTCCCTGAGCGCTCCCGTGCCGACGCGGTCGACGGCCCGGCGCAGGAGCGCGCGCCAAAACGAGAGGTTCGGCATCGGTCCGAAGGTGGATGACCGGCACGGGGCTCGGCAAAGCCGATGCGAAACCAGAAACTTAGCGCTCCCGCCGAAGCGGTGGCCGCTGCGGCGACGCGTAGCCGATTTCGCAAGCTCCGTCGAGCATCCCGCTCGGCGGATACCAGCCTTTACACGGGGAGCGCACGGCTGAGCTTATTCGGAGAATTTTATTTTATTTTTCCGCGCGCAAACGACAGTATTGTCATCTTCGAAGCGCTGACTGGACAGCGCGGTTACGAGCCGGCGCCGCACCGTCAGGCCGCGAGCAGGCGGGTCGCGAGAATCAGGACGGCAATCCCCGAACTAGTCGCGAGAACCGCCAGGGTCGCGGCTCCCTCGTGGTGGGCGCGGATGAAGTCGTAGCGCGTCGCGGCGGTCGCCGACGGCACCTTCGGGACGACGCGCTGGTGAACCCGGTCGATCCGCATTCCGTCTCTCCGCGTGGCCGGCCGCGAAAGGCGCGACCGAGGAGCACGAGGAAGCGGCCCGGGGGCCTGACGGAACATGAATCCCGACCGCTCTCCACGAAACGTCGTCAACGGGGTCTTAAACCGGGGCTTAGAGCGGCGTCGTGCCGGCTCGTCCGAGAAGCCGGCACGGTTTCGGAAACGCCGCTCCTACAGCGCGCGATCGAAGCGCAGTTCGCCGTTCGGGCTGCGGATCACGAGTTGCGATCCGTCGAGATCCCATTTGCCCGCCGTGCGCAGGGCGATGAGGAAGGCCTGCTCGGACGCGGCCAGCCCCTTCTCGCAGGTCTTCTTGGTGAGCGCCAAGGGACCGACGGCGAGGTGCTGCTCGCGCAGCGGGAAGGCCGTGGCGGTGAAGGTATTGCAGCCGCCGTAGCCGCGCGCGCGGTACTGCGTGTCGATGATGAAGCTCGGACGGTCGGCACCGGTGAACGGCTTGCCGTTCATGCTGACCGCGGTCCACATCGAGCCGAGGGGAAAGATCTTCTCCTGCGGCTTGGTCCCGGGGACGTATTGCGGCTTCTTCTCCGGCTGCTTGCCGGCGCCGAAGCCGGACGGATTGCCGCCCATGCTCATCTGCGCCGTGGCCGGCGCGGCCGCGAACGCGGCAACCGCGCAGGCCAGCGCGGCGGTCAGCATCCTGTTCATCGTTCAGCCCCCTTTCTGCTCGGCTGCCTCACCCCGGAGCCCGGCTGGCCGCACGCGGCGCGGACACGGCTCTCGACTCTTTCGCCCATTACGGCGCGCAGGCACCGAAACGTTCGGGCCGCGCACCCGGTCCTGGCATCTGGTTCTGGGCGCTAGGGGGAATCGACACAGATTCAAGCACAATTATGGTCAAGACCCGTTCAGGATCCGGTTCGGCGGCGATCCTGCCTGATCCAGGCGCCGAAGACCTTGTGCGCCAGGACGCTTCGGCGAGCGAGTCGGCGGGGACAGGCGAAATCCCGTTTCTCACAAGCTTTGCCGAAACGAACCGGCCTTCCGGACGGTTGATGGGGCGACAGAGCGTTTCCGTGACCGATGGCGCGGAAGGGCCCAGGACGCACGTGGCGAAGAGGACGCGCGTGGCGAAGAGTGAGGAGAGTGGTTTGACCGGATCGGACGAAGGAGCGTCGAGCGGCGCCTCGCCCAACACGATGACGGCGGCCCAGAGCCGGGGTGCCCGCGGCCTGCTCGGCTGGTCGGAGGCGGAACTGGCCCGGCGCTCGGGACTGGACGAAGGCTTCGTGAAGAGTTTCGAGGCCGGCACGGGCGATCCCGCCTCCGGCCAGGTCGAGGCCCTGCGCAGCGCCCTGATGCAGGGCGGCATCGTCTTCACCAACGGTGCGACGCCGGGCGTGCGGCTCTCGGAGGAGCAGCGCGGCGGCAACGAGGGGACACGGGTGGATCAGCTCACCACCGAGAACGACCGCTGAAGCGCAGCCTCACCCCGTGGCCAGGGCCTTGAGGTCGAAGGACGGATCGGCGGCCTGCTCCGGCGTCAGCACCTTGGACGCGGCCAGCAGGCGCCGGGCGGCCATGTGGTCGGCGGGGCGATCCACCGACTCGACGGCGCTGAGCGCGCCGTCGCGGAAGCGGAACACCGAGACGCCGGCCCCGGCCCGGCGCAGGACGCTGGCATCCGTCGGCGCGGCGAGTCCGGCGATCTGCAGCTTGTGCGGCCCCTGATCGCTCCAGAACCACGGCACCGCGTCGTAGGCGGCGGGCCGTCCGGTGAGCCGGGCGGCGAGGCAGCGACCCTGATCCACCGCGTTCTGGACCGATTCGATCCGCACCCGGTCGCCGCCGGGCATTCCCGCGGCGAAGCGGCTCGGAAAACGGACGCAATCACCGATGGCGGAGATCGCCGGATCGCTGGTCGCCAGGAAGGCGTCGACCTCGATGCCGTCGCGCACCGTCAGCCCGGCCTCCGCCGCTAGCTCCTGGTTCGGCACCACGCCGATGCCGACGACGACGAGGTCGGCGGCCAGGCTCTGCCCGTCGGCTGCCCGCACGGCGGCGACCCGTCCCCCCTCCCCCTCGATGGCGGTGACGCCCGCCCCGAACAGGAACGTGACGCCGGCCTCCTCATGGAAGGCACGGAACACTTCCGAGGTCTCCGGCGAGACCGCCCGCGCCATCACCCGCTCGGCCGCCTCGATCACCGTGACGGAGAGGCCGCGGGCGGCGCAGACGGCCGCGAATTCGAGGCCGATGAATCCGGCGCCCACGACGACGATCCGGCGGATGTCGGCGATCGCGGCCCGCAGGGCATCGGCGTCGTCGAGGGATCGGAGCTGGCGCACGCCCGTCAGCTCGGCCCCTGGCACCGGCAGCGCCCGGTTGCGTGTGCCCGTCGCGAGGACGAGGTGGCCGTAGGCGAGGCGCCCGCCATCCGAGAGACGAAGGCCGCGCTCCGCCCGGTCGATGGCCGTCACCCGCGTCCCGGAAAGATGATCGATGCGGTGTTCGGCGAAAAAGCTCTCCTGCCGCAGCAGCAGGCCGCGGGCGTCGGTCTTGCCGGCGAGGTAGGCCTTCGAGAGTGGCGGGCGCTGGTAGGGAAGCGCGGCCTCTTCGCCGACCAGGGTCAGGCGTCCGGAAAAGCCCGCCTCCCGCAGCGAGGCGGCGGCCTGGAAGCCGGCCTGCCCCGCTCCGACGACGACGATCGTCTCGATCGGCCCGCTCATTCGCCCGCCTCGGCCGGACTACGGATGGCCTTGGGCGCCGGGGGCGCCCCCTCCGCGAAAAAGCCACCAGGAATGGTCGGCAGGAAGCGGCGTCCCTCCTGCGCTAGATAGTCCCAGAACGCGTCGGAGGCCGGGCCGAGCACTTTGTCGGCGCGGCGCACGATATACCAGTCGCGCCGGATCGGAAGGCCCTCCACGTCGAGGAGGATGAGGCGCCCGCTCGCCAATTCCGCCGCGACCGAGTGGCCCGACAGCAGCGCGATCCCGAGCCCTGCCATCACCGCCTGCTTCAGCGTCTCGTTCGAGCCCGAGTCGATCCCGAGCTTGGCCCGGCGGATCATCACGCCGCTCATGAATTCCTCGAACACCGAGCGGGTGCCCGAGCCTTCCTCGCGCACGAGGAAGGATTCCTCCGCCAGATCCGCGCGGGTGAGGCCGCGCCGCCCGGCCATCGGGTGGTCGGGAGCGGCGATCAGCACCAGCGGATGGGGCCCGAACATCTCCGCCTCGATGGCGAAGTCCCGCGGCGGGCGGCCCATGATGGCGAAATCGATGTCGTAGTTGCGCAGCGCCTCGATCGTGTCCTGCCGGTTGCCGACGGTCAGCGAGATCTCGACCTTCGGGTGGCTCTCCATGAAGCCCGCGATCACCTGCGGTGCGAAGTACTTCGCCGTCGAGACGACGCCGAGGCCGACCCGGCCGCCGCCGCCGCCCTTCAGGGTGCGCAAGCGGTCGGTGCAGGTTTCCAGCACGGTGTTGATGCTGTTGATCGCCCACAGCATCTCGCGGCCGGCATCGGTCGGCTTGAGGCCGGTCGGCGTACGGTCGAACAGGAGGAGGCCCGCCTCCTCCTCAAGCTGGCGGATGCGGGCGTAGAGCGCGGCGGAGGTGACGTTCAGCTCCTGCGCGGCCCGCGTCATGGTGCCGAGCCGCGCCACCGCGGCCACCGCCTGAAGCTGCTTGAGCGAGAGATTGCGCATGCCTCGTTTTTAGTTTTTTTGCGGGGCACCACAAGTTTTTTTAGAAAACCTTCGACAGCACTCCCCTGCCGTCTGGCGCTGCCGGCTCGCAGCAGGGTATCATAGTCTTCAACGGGCCTGCATGCCTCCGCGCGCGCATGGCCGGCAAGAACGCTGCGCAGGACCGGACGTGTCACGCGGCCTCGACGGGAGCGAGCCTTAGAACGATGACGAAGCCCAACGGGTCATCCCTCGACGATCATCTCGACGCCGAGGTCGCGCGCGACGCCTCGCTGGCCGACACCGCCGCCACGATCCGGGCGCTGGCCGCCGCCGCGATCGACGTGAGCGAGACCGTGGGCCGCGGATCGCTCGCCGGCGACCTCGCCGCCCAGGGCGAGCATAACAGCGACGGTGACGTGCAGAAGGCGCTCGACGTGATCGCCCACAAGCGCTTCATGCAGGCGCTGGAACAGGCCCCCGTGGCGCAGGTCGCCTCGGAGGAGGCCGAGGACGTGGTCGAGCTGAAGCGCGACGCGCCACTCGCGGTGGCGATCGACCCGCTCGACGGCTCCTCCAACATCGCCGTCGGCATGGTGGTCGGCACCATCTTCGGCATCCGCCCGGTGATGCGGGGCGAGGATCCGAACGCCTCGTTCCTGACGCCCGGCACCACCCAGACGGCCGCCGGCTTCGTCGTCTACGGCCCGGCCACCACCTTCGTGGTCACGCTCGGCAACGGCACCCGCATCTTCACCCTCGACCGGGCGGAGAAGGTCTTCCGCCTCACCCACGACGCGATGAAGATCGTGCCGACCGCCAACGAATACGCGATCAACGCCTCGAACGTCCGGCACTGGGACGGGCCGGTGAAGTCCTTCATCGAGGATTGCCTGCGCGGCACGGAAGGCCCGCGCGACCGCGACTTCAACATGCGCTGGACCGCCGCCCTGGTGGCGGACGCGCAGCGCGTGCTGATCCGCGGCGGCGTGTTCCTGTATCCGGGCGACAACCGGAAGGGCTACGCGCAGGGGCGCCTGCGCCTCCTCTACGAGACCGCGCCGATCGCCTTCCTGATCGAGCAGGCCGGCGGCGCCGCCACCGACGGCCAGCACCGCATCCTGGAGCGGGTCGCCACCAAGATCCACGAGCGCTCGCCGCTGGTGTTCGGATCCACCGAGGAGGTCGAGTGCGTGGCCAAGTACTATGACGGGCGCCAGCCCAGCGCCGGCCGCTCGCCGCTGTTCGGCCAGCGCGGCCTGATGCGGAGTTGATCAATGGGTGCATAGTCCCCGGCCTATGGTCGGAGACGAAGCGTCCGGCGGACGACCGCCGCTGCGCATTCGCGCGAGCAGAAGGCGATGACGCGGGATCATCGCCTTCTGGAACCAAGCACTCGGCCCGATTCATCTGAAGAGCCATGTCGGCGCGTCACCCCATCATCTCGGTCACCGGCTCCTCGGGGGCCGGGACCACCTCCGTCCGCAACACCTTCGAGCAGATCTTCCGCCGGGAGGACGTCAGCGCCGTCTATATCGAGGGCGACGGCTTCCACGCCTACGATCGCGACACCATGCGCGCGATGATGGCGCACGAGCCGACGCTGAGCCACTTCGCGCCGCGGGCCAACCTCCTGCCCGAGCTGGAGGAGGTGTTCCGCAGCTACAGCGAGTCCGGCACCGGCCGCACCCGGCACTATGCCCACGACGACGCGGACGCGGCCCGTTACGGCGTGCCGGTCGGCGCCTTCACGCCGTGGGAGCCGTTCCAGCCGGGCTCGGACCTGCTGTTCTACGAGGGCCTGCACGGCTGCGTCGTCGACAACAACGTCGATCTCGCCCGCTATCCCGATCTCAAGATCGGGGTGGTGCCGGTGATCAACCTCGAATGGATCCAGAAGCTGCACCGGGACCGCTCGACCCGCGGCTACTCGACCGAGGCCGTGACCGACGTGATCCTGCGCCGGATGCCGGACTACGTGCAGACGATCTGCCCGCAATTCTCGTGGACGGACATCAACTTCCAGCGGGTGCCGACGGTCGACACCTCGAACCCGTTCATCGCCCGCTGGATCCCGACGGCGGACGAGTCGATGGTGGTGATCCGCTTCAAGGATCCGAAGGGGATCGACTTTTCCTACCTCGTCTCGATGATCCACGACAGCTTCATGAGCCGGGCCAACTCCATCGTCATCCCCGGCGGCAAGCTCGATCTGGCGATGCAGCTCATCCTGACACCGATCATCATGCAGTTGGTGGAACGACGGCGGCGGCTGGCGTGAAGCTTCCCGTCCTCGCGGGGCGAAACCGAAGCCATCCAGAGCGCGCTCTTCGGGGAGGTCGCGCCGCTGGATCGCTTCGCCGACGCTCGCGATGACGGGCGGGACTACGCCCCTCAGGCGCCCTCGACACCCGACATCTCGACGGGTGCAGCCCCCCGCTCCCCATCGAGAAACGCCGCCACAGCTCGCGAAAACTCCGGCGTACGCAGGTAGCCATAGGACTTGTGGGGGTTCACGCCGCCACGCGGGCGCCGGTAGGCATTGACCACCGGGCAATCGGTGACGCCGACGCCCGCCGCGTTCGGGACATAGGCCTCGGCCAAGGTCGTGCCGACGGTCGCCAGATCCTCACGGTCGCCGAGATTGCTCCAGCGGGCGACCGCGTACGGCACCTGCAAGGCGCCATGCTCCTCGGCCAGCCGATGCTTGATTTCGGCGAGTCCCAGCGGGGCGCCCATGGTGACGAAGTGGTCGATATGCGGACAGCGCCCGTCGCGCTCGAGCTGCCGCATTGCGTCGTAGGCGATGAGCGAGCCCATGGAATGGGCGGCGATCATCAGCGGACGGCCGGCATGCTGCAACAGCGCCTCCCGCAGCCGCTCGCGTGCGGCCTCGCGAAACGTGCCGTCCTCGTAATAGCCCCACAGGTCGTCGAGCCGGTGCTCGATGATAAAATCGTCGAGAACGAGGTGCCCGGTCTTCTCCTGCGCCCATTCGACGATGCGGTAGAGCCGGTCGGTCAGGGTTGGGGCGCAGGCGCCGTCGGCGCTCGGGAAAGGCCCCCTCCCCCGCGCCGGGTAGTAGGGCTCCCGGTTGTGGTCCTCGGAGAGCGGTGCGTCGTAGCGCAGATCGGCCCAATAGACGAAGTCGAAGGGCAGATCCGCCGGATCCTCGCCGAGGTTTCGCCGAAGACCCTCGCGGATCGCGGCGACCCACCAGGCCTGTTTCTCTTCCCGCGGCGGCTTGTTAGCCAGCCCGTGGATGCCGAGGATGAGCGGGCGGTCCTGCATCGATCGGGAGAGGGAGCCTGGCGATTGATCGTTCGCCGGCTCGGCACCGGCATTGCCGGGCATATAGCGCGCGAACCTCGGCGATCCGCGCGACAAATCGGCAACATGGTTCCCCTGTCGGAAATCTCCTCGCCGTCAGTGGAGTGAAGTGGCCGCCGGGAGCCGTGCGGGCGCTACGCGCCCATCTTCTCCACCAGCGCGTCGGACAGGGCGAAATTGACGTAGACGTTCTGCACGTCGTCCTGGTCCTCGATCACTTCGACGAGGCGGATCAACTTCTCGCCGGTCTCGTCATCGACGTCGATGGTGTTCTGCGCCTTCCAGATCAGGCCGGTGCGGCGCGGCTCGCCGAAGCGGGCCTCCAGCGCCTTCGAGACCTCGCCGTAGGCGTCCTGGGCGCAGATGACCTCGTGGCCGTCGGCATCCGAGCGCACATCGTCGGCGCCGGCCTCGATGGCGGCCTCCAGCATGGTGTCGGCATCAGTGACATCGGGGGCGAAGGCGATCACGCCGACCCGGTCGAACATGAAGGCGACGGCGCCGGTCTCGGCGAGGCTGCCGCCGGACTTGGTGAAGGCCGAGCGCACGTCGGAGGCGGTGCGGTTGCGGTTGTCGGTCTGCGCCTCGACGATGAGCGCGGCACCGCCGGGGCCGTAACCCTCGTAGCGGATCTCCTCGTAGTTCTCGCCCTCGTTGCCCGCGGCCTTCTTGATGGCGCGCTCGATGTTGTCCTTGGGCATGTTCTCGGCGCGGGCGGCGAGGATGGCGGCGCGAAGGCGCGGGTTCATCGACGGGTCGGGCGTGCCGAGCTTGGCCGCCACCGTGATTTCGCGGGCGAGCTTGCTGAACACCTTCGAGCGGACCGCATCGACGCGGCCCTTGCGGTGCATGATGTTCTTGAACTGGGAATGCCCGGCCATGGCGGGTTCGTCTTCTCGTTCGTGCGGGCGGAGAGCTCCTTTGCGTGCGAAAGGATCCTCGACGTCGCGCGGGATGTGTCGGGGGCTCCGCTTATAGGCCGCTGCTGCCCCCCGAGGCAACGCGGGGCATATCTCGGCGAACCGTGCCCGCCCGCCGGCGTTCCGTGAGGATGAGACAGGAACCGCCTAGGCACGACGACCGGCCGGCGGGGCACCGGAGCGGGGGCGGCTGGCGGTTCGGCCTCGCCGCACTGCTGGGCGCGCTCGCCGGAGCGACGCTGTTCCCCAGACCCGCCAGGGGCGACGGGAGGGACGACGTCAGGGCTGATCCTGCGCCAAGAGCGCCCGGTAGCGCGCCGCCGAGCGGCTGACGACGGCGCTCGCATCCTCCGCGACATGCAGGCCGAAGGCGCCGTAGAGGCGCGCGAACGCTCTCGTTTCGAGGCGCGCCGCGATGCGGGCGACGGTGCCGCCGGAGAGCGGCAGCCAGTTCGGATAGCTCCACAGGAAGGAGACGGTCTTCCGATCCGCGCCGACCTGCACGATGTCGCCCGTCAGCAGCACACCGCGCCCCTCGGCCCCCTCCCGCCAGTGCAGCACCGTGCCGCCGGGAAAGTGGCCGCCGAGACGCATCAGGGTCAGGCCGGGGGCGAGGTCTTGCTCGTCCTCCTCCCAGAACACCACACGGTCGTCGGGCCGCATCACCCATTCGCGGTCGCGGGCGTGAAGGTAGACCGGCGCGTCGAAGGCGGCCGCCCAATCCGGCATCGTGGTGTAGTAATGGGGATGCGAGATCGCGATGCCGGCAAGGCCGCCGAGTGCCCGGACCAGCGCAACCGTGGCCGGATCGAGGAGCGCGACGCAGTCCCAGAGAAAATTGCCCCGGGACGTCGGTATCAGGAAGGCGCGCTGGCCGATGCCGAAGCGGGGTTGGGTCTCGATCTCGAACAATCCGGGCTCGACCTGCCGCCACGCATTGGTATGGGCGGCCGCGAGCGCCTCGGGCGTCGTCCAGCGCTGACCGGCCGCGGGAACGTATTGCCGCTCCTCGTCGCAGATCGGGCAGCACTCGGGCGGGGCCGACGCTTCGGGGAAGCTGGTTCCGCAGGTGACGCAGATATGGATCGTCACGGGCTCATCCCCGCTCTTGTTCCGCTTGGGTCCGGCTTGCGTCGGCGAGAGGCTCAGCGGCCGCGTCGGTGCTGACTGTCCGCGGATCCGGGACTGTCGCCCGAGGGTCTCGCCTCATCTGGCTCGGCGTCCATCTCCCCCGGCTCGGTCGGGGCCGGGGAACGGTGCCCCGGAGCCGGCGAGGCGACCGGGCGCTGCTCGTAGGTCCGGGCACTCGGCGTCTCGACAGGATCGTCGGGGCGGGTCGCGTCGGTCGGGCTCAAAGGGCGTCTCCGGGGTCTTCCCCGATGAAGAGCCGCGCGATCGGTCCGGTTCCCTCGCGGCGGGGCCGGCGGGATCGATCAGCGACGGAAACCCGAGAACCGACCTAGCGCGAACACGGTTCAAGGGGCAGAACACGGGATCTCGCGCCAGTTCATCCCTCTGGCCCGGGATCGGCCCAACCCGGACAGGCCCCACGACGATGCAGCGCTCGCTCCTCCTCCCTCATGCTCTGTGTCTCGGCACGGCAATCCTCGGCCTCGCCGCGACCGCAGCCTCGGCACAGGAGCGGCCCTTCACCCCGTCCCTGACCTGCGCGGCGGTGCAGGCCATCGTCGCGCGGCAGCGCCGCGTCGTGCTCGCCACGAGCCCGAACGCCTACGAGATGGTGCATCTCGACAGCGGCGACTGCCGGAACGAGGTCACCGCCCGGCCCGCCTTCGAGCCGACTCTCGACGATCCGAACTGCTTCGCCGGCTACCGCTGCGTCCAGCGCAACAACGGCGAGAACACGGCGCGCTGAGGGTACCCCTCAGCCCCGACGCAGCAGCCGCTTGGCCTCGGCCCGGGCGCGATGCTCGAACCGGGCGAGCCGCAGGCGCCGTTCCAGGGAAATCAGTCCGGCGCCCGGCGGCAGGGCGATGATCTCGGCGATGGTCTCGCGCTCGGGATAGAGGCTCTCCAGCGCCGAGCCAGGCATCGTCGCCGAATCGAGCCGCCCGGCAAAGCTGTCCGCGTGGAGTGCGCGCATGATGGCCTCCTCCAGCACCAGGCCAGGGGCCTGGGCGCGCAGGCCCTCGTCGTATGCGGTCTTGAGCAGATAGGCGGTCTTGCCGGAGATCAGGGCGAGGCTCGCTGCGATCGTGTGTCCATCGAGGCGCAGCAGGTCGGCCCGAACGGTCACCGGAGCGGTTTCCCCGCCGCCGTGCGGCCGGAACAGGGCGCGGGCGAACGCCTCCGTCTGCGGGCGGCTCCGCAAGGCCGTGCCGGAACTGCCCTTCCAGCCGGCGGCTTCGAGAGACAGGAAATCCTCGAGCGCCCGCTCCAGCTCCGCCCCCTCCGTCGCGCTCTGGACCGTGAGCAGCCCGGCCTCCTCCAGCCGGCGGCGGCGGCGGCGCAGGTCCTTGAGGCGGCTCTTGTGCGGATGGCCGGCGAGGACGGCATCATAATCGGTCCGCCGGTCCAGAACCGGGCGCTCGAATTGCGTGACGGTGCCGACCTGCCAGCCGGCCCGCACCATGGCGGCGAGAAGTCCGGCTCCAGGCAGCGCCGCACTGGCGAGGAGCGGCCAGCGCCAAGCACGTCCGCCGGAGGCGAGCGCGAGGCCCTCGACCAGGGCGTCGAGCCGCCCCTCCAGGCCGGGACCGTCGGCGACGAGCGGCGAGGTCGCCGTCACGTAGGGCGAGTGGAAGGGCTGGGCGATCGCCGCACCGAGGCCGGTGATGTCGGGGCGCAGGGCGAAGGGCAGGAGGGCGGCGATCCGCCCGTCCTCGCGGACCGTCACGACCGAGAGGCGGGGGTGACACAGGCCGTGATCGCGGTGCGCCCCGACGACGGCGCGCGTGTAGAACGGATGGGGCGCGACGGCCCGGACGGCCAGCGCGTCCCAGGCCGCGGCGTCCGCCGCGAGCGCGGCAACGGGCTCGACGGCGACCCGAAACGGTCCGGACGGGGAAAGGGCGCGCATCACCGGACGGCACTCCGCTGGGAAAATCCGACGACCGGCGTCGCGAGGCCGTGAAGGGATCGGGCGCCGAGCGCCAGGACGAATCCACGCAGCGTCTGGGCCAGAGCCACCGCGACCGCCGCTCCGGCGACCCCGAGCCAGGGGACAAGGGCGAGGCAGAGCCCGGCGGCAAGGACGAGCATCGCCAGGGTGATCCCGGCGCAGAGCCGCTCCCCGCCGAGCATGGTCAGCAGGTCCTCGGCCGGGCCGAACAGGCTCGCCGCGACGCTGCCGGCCACGAGGATCGCCAGAACCGGCAGGCTGGCGCGGAACCCCTCGCCGAACAGGCCGAGCAGCAGCGGCGACACCGCGACGACGGCCAGTCCGATTCCGGCCGTCGCCAGGAAGGTCCAACGTGCCTGCAGGCGCACGAGATCGGCGAGTCCCGCCTCGTCGCCGCGCGCGCGGGCAGCGGCGAGGCGCTGGGCGGTCGTGGCCGAAGCCGCGTAATGCACGAAGGCCACGAATTGCTGAATGCGGGTCGCGGCGAAGTAGAGACCGACGGCCTCCGGCGGCGCGAGGAAGCCGAGGATCACGACATCGACGAAGCCGAAGGCGCTCGCGGCGAGGTCGCCCGCCGCGATCGGAAGGCAAGCGGCCAGCCACAGCCGCCAGCGGTAGAGGCGCGGCCCGCGCGGCAGATGCCGCCGCAGGCGCACCAGCAGGAGTCCCGCCTGGACGGCGGCGGCGAGCCCGGTCGCGGCGAGCGTGCAGGCGACGGCGACCCAGGCCTCGGCCGGGACGCCCGCGAGCACGGCGCCGATCATCGCGACCATGATCAGGGCCTGGCGCAGCAGGTAGGGCGGCGCGATGGCCAGAAGTGGCCAGCCCTGACTGCGGGCCACACCCTCGAGATAGTCCTGGAAGGCGAAGAGCGGCACGACGAGGGCCGCGACGAGGATGGGCGTGCCGTAGGGCCCGGCGAGCAGGCCGCCCTGCAGGAGGGCGACGGCCAAGCCGCCAAGCGATAACGCGAGACCGCCGCCGAGGCTCGCCAGCGCCCCGCCGAGCAGGAAGCCGCGCACGCTGTCGAGGCGGTCCATGGCCTGATCGGCGGGCAGGAAGCGGCAGGCGCCCTGTGACAGACCGAAGGTGGCGGTATGGCCGAGGATGGCGATCCAGACCCAGACGGTGGCGAAGATGCCGTACTCGGTGCCGCCCATCATGCGGGCCATCAGCACCTGCGCCCCGTAGGCGAACCCGGCCGCGCCGATGCGGACCGCGAACACGCCGAGAGCGGCGACCGCCGCGGTGGCGCGCACCGCCCGAAGCCGGACGAAGAGAGCCTCGAGCGAGGATGGCGGGAGGCCGCCCGCGATCACCTTGTCCGCTGCCATGGGCGCCATCCGAAAGGGCGCCGGGCGCGGATACGGCCGGCACGCTCGGGGATCAGCCTAGGAAGCGCGGGATTTCGAGCGGGTTAAGAGCGCCGGACAAATGCCCCCCACAGGCCTCACGGCTGCTTCGGGGCCGGGCTGGGCGTTCCGGTCTGGGCCGGATCGGTCTTCGAGGTATCGGATGTGGCGTGGTCGGCCTTCGCCGCATCCGTCTTGCCCGGATCCTTGGCTCCGTCCTTGGTCCCGTCCTTGGCCGATTCCGGCTGGAGCAGCGACAGGGTGATCGCCCGCGTGGCGTGCTCGGCCATGCAGCGGAGCCCCAGATCGTTGAGCCGGAAATGGCGGCCCAGCATGTGCGCCTCGGTGGTGCGCTGGGTCGAGAGGAAGCGCATCGCCGCGTAGCGGTGGACCAGCGGCACCGCCTCGCGGCGGGCCACCTCCTGCACGGTGCGCACCATCTGCGTGTAGTAGGCGTCGTCGGCCAGGCTCTCGGTGAAGACGGGGTCGATGAGCACGATGTCGATGCCGTGGGACTTCACCCACTGCACGGATTCGTCGAGGGCCTCGCCGAAGGCCTCGATGTCGACGCGGGCGAGGGCGTCGTTGGTGCCGACCTGCCAGACCACGAGGTCCGGTTCCATCTCGGCGACCATGGAGCGGAGTCGCTCACCCGCCCCGCTCGCCACCTCGCCGGGCAGGCCGCGGGCCTCGACCTCGACCTGCACGTCGGGAAGCGCCTGCTCCAGGGCGTTCTCCAGCTTCACCGGGTAGCTCGCGGAAGCGCCGAGCCCCGCCGAGGACGAGCCGATCGAGAGGACGTGGATCGGCCGCTTCTCCTTGAGCGCGGCCTTGACCGCCTTCAGCCGTGCCAGGGTGTAGAGCTTCGAGCCGGGCACCCGGCATTCGGGCGACAGGCTCTGGTCGAGCGCCTCCGCCGCCACGGAGGACGGTGCGGGTGACGAGGCAGACGACGGGGCAGGCGATGCGGCAGCCGGCATCGGTGGAGCGCCCGATGTCTCGCCGAGCGCGGGCGAGGCGAGACTCAGGCCGAGCCAGAGGAGGACGGCGCGTCGGCGGGCGAGGCGGCGTCGGGTGCCTTGCGCGTCGGCCGCGGTCTGCGGGAACGCCATTCGACGAACCATGCGGTGAAACCCAGTGCGATCAGGCCGGAGCCTACGACCGAAATGTCAACGAAGATACCGCCGCCGGTTTGGAAGCGCACGAACTGTCCGGCGAGGCTCAACAGCGATCCCATCGAGAACACGGCGAGCGAATTGCGCCCCAAACCCGACAGAAAACGGGCGAGGCGCCCGACATGCGGGGCGATCAGGGCGAAGACGCCCTGGAAGGCGAGCACCATGCCGCAGAAATGGATCAGCCGGGCGGGTGAGAGGTAGGTCTTGTCGAAGGTGAAGACCAGGCGCGGCTCGGGTGCCAGCATCGGATCGGGCCGCAGTTCCAGCACGGCCAGGACGACGCCGACCGCGACGATGACGATCCCGAGCGGCATCATGCGCCGCCACAGGCGCTGCAGTCGCTCCGATTCCCGCGTCGCCTCGTTCGACAGGAACCCCAGCACCAGCAGGAGCTGCCAGCAGAGCGGGTTGAAGAACCAGTCGCCCTCGCCGGGCCAGGAGGGGAAGTTCCACTCGAAGACGAGACTCGCCGCGTAGAGCGAGAGCGAGAGCGCCAGCAGCAGCGCCCGGCTGACGCGACCGATCAGCACGACCGCCGGCGCGATCGCGATGAGCACCACGTAGAGCGGCAGGATGTTGAAGAAGCCGAGCTGGTGGGTGAGCAGCACGACGCCGACCATGGTCTGGATCGGGTCGGCGAAGAAGCCGCCGGCATTGTGCCATTCGAGAATCAGCGGATTATCGAGATAGAGCGCGCAGCCGGCGATCATCGCCAGCGCCAGCGCCATGATCGTGATCTGCGCGCGGTACACCTCGATGGTGCGCGACAGGAGCCGCAGCACGGTGATGAGGCGCGGCTCCGGCAGGCCGTCGCGCCCGCGGGTGGCGAGCCCGATCGACCAGCCGGCGAGGAACACGAACAGCTCGGCGGCATCCGAGATGCCGTACTGCGAGAAGGTGTAGCGCTCGAAGAAGTTGCCGGGGATGTGGTTGATGAAAATCGTCACCAGCGCGAAGCCGCGCCAGAAATCGATCGCGTTCGGCTCGCGCATCAGGCTCCACGGTCCGGCGGTGTGACGACGATGCGGCAGGGTCCCGGCCTCCCGCGCGGCGCGCGAAACGCCCGGCGCGGCGCCGTTCCGGGACCCGCGACCCGGAGCGGAAGACGGCCGCCCTGATAGACTGCGCCGGGGCGGATTGGGAAGCGGAACTGCGGTGTCGAGGCCGCGATGAGGGCTTTCACGCCGCTCCGCGCAGATGCCCCGCATGCCAGTCGCGGAGCGCCTCGAGAGTGACGACGCCGTCGGGCCAGACATGGCCCTGGAGATGTTCGTGCGGCGCGTCGGGCTCGCCGAGGTCGGACACGGCGGAGAAGGCACCGTCGAGCCGATGGCTCCCGGTGTAGCGGCTGCGGGTGGCGAGCACCGGCAGGCCAGCGGCCAGCGCCGAGCGGATGCCGGCCGCCGAGTCCTCGAAGGCGATCGCCTCGGAGGGGTCGATGCCGAGGCGATGGACGGCGAGCGCGAAGATGTCGGGGGCCGGCTTCTTCTGCGCCGCCTCGTCGCCGGCGGCGATCACGTCGAAGGGCTGCGCACCGTCCGGGAAGTTGAGCCTGAGCAGCAGGTCGATGTTCGGCCGGCTGGTGGTGGTGGCCACCGCCAGCCGCACGCCCTCGGCCCGCGCCTGCTCGACGAGGCGCCGCACGCCGGGACGCAAGGACAGGCCGCCGCTCTGCGCCAGCTCGCCGTAGAAGCGGGTCTTGAGATCGTGGATCGCCAGCATGCGGCGCTTCAGGGCGTCGGCCTCCTCCGGATGGAAGCGCTCGATGTAGTGGACGAGCCGCTCCTTCCCGCCCATCACCTTGAGGAGTTCGGCGTAGAGCTCCGGCGACCAGTGCCAGGGCAGACCGAGCGCTTGAAAAGCGCGGTTGAAGCCCTGGCGGTGGAGGTCTTCGGTCTCGGCGAGCGTCCCGTCGACGTCGAAGATCAGCGCCCTCAGCATCGCACGCCGTCCCGCCCGCTGGCGGCGTCGGCCGCGGCGCGGATCGCCGCGACGTTCTTCGCGTAGTGGTCCGGTCCGCCCTTGAAGGCCGCCGAGCCGGCGACGAGGATGTTGGCCCCGGCCTGCGCGGCGGGGCCGGCGGTTTCCGGGGTGATGCCGCCATCGACCGAAATGTCGATCGACCGGCCCGCCGTCATCGCCTTCACGCGCGCGATGGTCTCCAGCGCCGAGTGGATGAAGCTCTGGCCGCCGAAGCCGGGATTGACCGTCATCACCAGCACGAGATCGACCATGTCGAGCACCGGCTCGATCAGCGAGGCCGGCGTGCCGGGGTTCAGTGCCACGCCCGCGCGCTTGCCGAGGCCCCGGATCGTCTGGAGCGAGCGGTGGATGTGCGGGCCCGCCTCGACATGGACCGTGATCGCGTCGGCGCCGGCCTCGGCGAAGGCAGCGAGATACGGGTCGGCCGGGGCGATCATCAGGTGGACGTCGAAGAATTTGTCGGTCCAGGGCCGCAGCGCCTTCACCACCGCCGGGCCGAAGCTGATGTTGGGCACGAAATGTCCGTCCATCACGTCGAGATGGATCCAGTCGGCACCGGCTTGCGCGATGGCCCGCGTCTCCTCGCCGAGCCTGGCAAAATCGGCGGCGAGGATCGAGGGTGCGAGGATGGTCATGGGAACAGCTCGGAGCAACGATGCGCCGCCCCGCGGAAAAATGCGGGCGGCCCTGGGAGGGAGGGGCTTCCTGCAACCGATCTAGTGCATCGGCCGGCAAGTTGCTCGCCGGCTTCACGCAAAAAAGCGGGCGCGGATAGGGCGGAACCCCTCCGCCGTCATTGCGAGCCTCAGGACGTCGTCGGGAGCGAGAGGGACCTCGCCGGCTCCGGCCGGTTCCAGGCGGAGGGCTGGTCGTCGGCGCCGGTTCCCAGCGCGCACTGCACGATGACGCTGTCGCTCCAGCGGCCGTACTTGTAGCCGATGGCCGGCAGGTAGCCGACGCGGGCGAACCCGCAGGCCTCGTGCAGGCGCAACGAGGCCTCGTTGCTCGCGTCGATATAGCCGATCATCTGCCGGTAGCCGCCCGCCGCGCAGGCCTCGATCAGCGCCGGCAGCAGACGGCGCCCGATTCCCGCGTGCAGGTGGTCGGGATGGACGTAGATCGAGTGCTTGAGGGCGTAGCGGTAGGCCGGGCGCTTGCGGAAGGGCACGGCGTAGGCGTAGCCGGCGATCTGCCCGCCCCGCTCGGCGACGAGGTGGGGCAGGCGCTTGCTGCGCATGCTTTTCCGCCGCCGCCGCAGTTCGTCGGGCAGCAGGCGCTCCTCCTCGAAGTCGCCGGTATCGCCGACACCCTTGCGGATGTGCCGCTCGTAGATCGCGATCATCGCCGCCACGTCGGCGTCCGACGAGGGGCGGATCACCACGTCCGCGTGGGAGGAGATCGCCGCCGCGCCCGCCGCCATCAGGCGCCCTCGCGCACGACGTAGGTGTGGAAGCGGATGCGCCCGTCCGGGTCGGTCTCGCGGTAGACGCCCTGGATCTCCGCCTCGAAGCCGGGGAACAGGTTGGCGGCGGCCTCGAACATCTTGAAGTAGTCGAGCATGGGTTTCGCCCGCTCATCCAGACGCTCGCCGGGCAGCACCGTGCCGATGCCCGGCGGATAGACCAGCATCAGGGTCGTGGCGATGCGCCCCTCGGCTTGCGCGATCGGCACGTAATCGACCCGGTTGCGGGTCAGCATCTGCGCGGCGGCCTTCGGCGCCATCACCATCTGCGGCAGGTGCTCGGGCATGAACTGCTTGCGCTGGAGCGCCGAGGTGCCCGACTCGCGGTGGAAGCTGTGATAGTCGGCGCAGAGGTCGCGCAGGCCGACGCCGCGGTAGCGCTTGGGCCGCCGGGCGACGAATTCCGGCATCGCCTCCTCCAGCGGTACGTTGTCGTCGTGCAGCCGCTTGAAGGCGACGAGGCCGGAGATCAGCGTGCCGGCCTTCGACGACTCGACGCCCGGCGTCAGCAGGAAGAGCAGTGAGTTGAGATCGTTCTTCTCCGGCACGATCCGGTTCTCGCGCAGGTACTGCGCGACGATCGGCGCCGGCACGCCGTGCTCGGTATAGGCGCCGGTCTTGCGGTCGAAGCCGGGGGTGAGCACGGTGAGCTTGTTCGGATCGGTGATGGCGAAGCCCGGCGCGGAGCTGGGTCCGACATGGGTGAAGCCGTGCCAGGAGGCGCCCGGCGTCAGCTCCCAGTAGCGGGCGTCGGCGGCCAGCGCGTCGGTCGGGATCGACTCCCACGGGGTCTCGGCGCCGTCGGGGCCGGTCACCACGTCGGGCACGAAGGGATCGAAGAACCAGCGCCGCTTCGGGTCGGCCTCGCGCTCCTCGAACTCCTTGCGGATGGCGCGGGCCTTCTTCCGCCACTCGATGCCGAGCCGGATGGTGTCGTCCCACAGCACGACACCGGAGCGGCCCTTCATCATCTGCGCGCCGACATCGAGCGAGGCGAACAGGGGATAGAACGGCGAGGTCGAGGCGTGGACGAGGAAGCTCTCGTTCAGCCGCTTGTGCTCGACCCGCCGGGTCTGGCCGCGGATATGCCCGTCGCGGGTATGGATCTGCGAGGCCTGGGAGAAGCTCGCGAGCTGCTTGTGGGTCGATTGCGTGGCGATGATGCCCGGCGAGGTCTCGTCGAGCCCGGTCAGGCCCATGGCGAAGCGGCGCTGGTAGAGCGGGTGGAACTTCATGAAGCCCGCCCAGGCCTCGTCGAACAGGATGTAGTCGCACAGGTGGCCGATCCGCTCGACGATGGCCTGCGCATCGTAGATCGTGCCGTCATAGGTGCATTGCTCGATCACCGCGCAGCGGAACGGACGCTCCCGGCGCCACGCCTCCTTGTCCTTCACCAGCGGGTTGTCGCGGATCTTCTCGCGGATGCGCTGCTCGTCGAGCGCCTCGTGGTAGATCGGCCCGATCAGGCCGTAGGCGTTGCGGTCGGTCTCGAGGAAGATCGGGATACCGCCGGCGAGCAGCAGCGCGCCGTGATGGGCGGCCTTGTGGTTGTTGCGGTCGAACAGGACGAGGTCGTCCTCGGCCACCAGCGAGCCCAGCACGACCTTGTTCGAGGCCGAGGTGCCGTTGAGGACGAAGTAGGTCTTCTCCGCCCCGAAGATCTTTGCGGCTTCCTTCTGCGCCTTCAGGGCCGGGCCCTCGTGGGTCAGGAGGTCGCCGAGATCGAGCACCGAATTGTCGAGGTCGTCGCGAAAGATCGCTTCGCCCAGGTGCTCGACGAAGATGCGGCCGATCGGCGAGCGGTTGTAGAAGATGCCGCCGTTGTGGCCGGGGCAGGTCCAGAGCTGGTTGCCCTCCTCGGCGTAATCGACCAGCGCGCCGAAGAACGGCGTCTTCAGCGTGTCGGCATATTGCGTCACGCGGGAGACGAGGTTGCGGGCGATGAATTCCGGAGTCTCTTCCGCCAGGAAGATGTAGCCGTCGATGAAGTCGAGCAACTCGACGGGGATGTCCTCCAGCCGCTTGCGGCGGACCATGATGACGATCGGCATCTCCAGGCCGCGCCGGCGCATCATGTCGATGAGGGCCGCCGCCTTGCCCTCGAGACCGCGCTTGCCCCAATCCACCACGAGACAGCCGACCGCCGAGTCCGTCTGCACCGCGATCGAGGCGTCCTCGACGCGCCGGGCCCGCACCACCTCGAATCCGCGCGACTCGACGGCCGCGACGATCTGCTCGACCCGCGCGCCCTCCAGATCATCCGGATCGAAGGCGGGGGTGCACATCAGCACGGTGAAGCGGCGGTGGAAGTCCATGGAGCGGGGCTCTCCTCGCGAACGGAACGCCTGCCTTTCCGATCCATCCGCGACGATTCGATGACAGCCGCCCGCGGCGCTGGGTCACCGCAGCGTGAGGGGGAAGCTCAACTCCGTGAAACCCTCCAGCGTCAGCAGCCCGGCAGGGGGCGGCGGGAAGGGGGCGGCCGCCTGAGCGGCGCGGATCGCGCGCTCGCCGAGCGCGGCCGGCCCCTCCTCGATCTCGACGCCGTCGAGCGCGCCCTTCGCATCGATCCGCACCCGGATCGTCACCTGCCCGCCGCGTCCCGGAGCCGGGGACCGATCCGCCGTGCCGATGCGGTTGACGATTCCGGCCACCCAGGCCTTCGCCCGCGCATCGACCCGCGGCGCGGCGGAGCCGCTTCCGGGCGAGGCGGCCAGCATCAGAGCCGCGAGAAGGACCGGCCGAAGGAGTGACGCAACCACAACGAGGAACTCCGCAACGAAAAAGGGGCGCCCTGCGGCGCCCCCGGCACGCGTGACCGTTCAACCGATCACATCGCGTTCTTTTTCTTCGAAGTCATCTTCTTGGATTTCATCTGACCGCCGGCGCCGGACATCTTGTTCATGCTGCCCTCGGGCTTCACGCCGGTGGCGTTCGAGCCGGTCATCTGCGCGGTGTTCGCGCTCTGGGCCACGGCCGCCGTGCTCAGGGTTGCGGCACCGACGAGAACCGCCGCCGCCGTGAGACAGATCACCTGTTTCATGAGCGTCTCCCGAATCTTATCGTCTTATAGACCGTCATGTCCTTGATGGACTCGACCGCGACATCAACCGACGGCTGCGACCGCGGTTCCTCACCCGCGTCGGCCCTTCATCGATGCGTCGCCGCGACCGTCATGGGAGTCCGGAGGTCAGACGACGACCGAGGCGCCCCGGCGCAGGTGCTCGTCGAGGCGCGGCATGATCTCGACGAAGTTGCAGGGCCGGTGACGGTAATCGAGCTGCTGGACCAGAATGCCGTCCCAGGCATCCTTGCAGGCGCCGGGGGAGCCCGGCAGCACGAAGATGTAGGTCGCCCCGGCCACCCCGGCGGTCGCCCGCGACTGCAGGGTCGAGGTGCCGATCTTGTCGTAGGAGATCCGGTGGAACACCGCCGAGAAGCCGTCCATGCGCTTCTCGAACAGCGGCTCGATCGCCTCCGGCGTCACGTCGCGCCCGGTGAAGCCGGTGCCGCCGGTGGTGATGATCACGTCGATGCTGGGGTCGCGGATCCAGCCCTCGACCCGCTCGCGGATGGACACGACCTCGTCCGGCACGATGTCCCGATCGGCGAGCCGGTGCCCGGCTTCCGTGATCCGCGCGGCCAGGGTGTCGCCCGACCTGTCGTCCGCGAGCACGCGGGTGTCGGACACCGTCAGCACGGCGATGGAGAGGGGGATGAAGGCGCGGGATGCGGGCGAGACTTCGGGCATGTGCGGCTCGGCATATTGGGGTCGGACAAGCGAAAGATAGGACGTGTCTCAAGTGAGCGCGGTGCGGGCTCGTTTCGACGCTTCGGTCATACCGGCCCTCTCAGTGCCGCGAGGTGCGCCGCGAGGTCGTCGATGATCCAGTGATCGACTGGCTTGAGGCGCCCCTCGTCGTGGAGACGATGGGCAATGCTGGCGGCGCGTTCGAGATACGCTCTCGCGTTCTCAGGTGCCGCCTGCGCGAGCTTGACGTACGAGACGATCAGATCGCGCTGCCACTGCGTGTTGGCCGGATCGCGCACGGCCAGCGTCTCGCGGATGGCCAGAGCGGCTTGGTAGGCGGCCAACCCGCCGGGGCCGTCGCCCTGCGCCACCAGCACGTCGCCGATCTTGTTGTGGCTGACCGAGAGGTCGCGCTGCCACTCCGTGTTGGCCGGATCACGCGCGGCCAGCGTCTTGGCTATGGTCAGACCGGCCCGGTACGCGGCCAGCCCTGCAGGACCGTCGCCCTGCGCCACCAGCACCTCGCCGATCTTGTTGTGGCTGACCGAGAGGTCGCGCTGCCACTCCGTGTTGGCCGGATCGCGCACGGCCAGCGTCTCGCGGATGGCCAGAGCGGCCCGGTAGGCGGCCAACCCGCCGGGGCCGTCGCCCTGCGCCACCAGCACCTCGCCGATCCGCTCGTGGCTGATCGAGAGGTCGCGCTGCCACTCCGTGTTGGCCGGATCGCGCGCGGCCAGCGTCTCGGCGATGGCCAGAGCGGCCCGGTAGGCGGCCAGCCCGCCGGGGCCGTCGCCCTGCGCCACCAGCACGTCGCCGATCCGCTCGTGGCTGACCGAGAGGTCGCGCTGCCACTGCGTGTTAGCTGGATCGCGCGCGGCCAGCGTCTCGGCGATGGCCAGAGCGGCCCGGTAGGCGGTCAGCCCGCCGGGGCCGTCGCCCTGGGCCACCAGCACGTCGCCGATCCTGTTGTGGCTGACGGAGAGGTCGCGCTGCCACTGCGTGTTAGCTGGATCGCGCGCGGCCAGCGTCTCGCGGATGGCCAGAGCGGCCCGGTAGGCGGCCAGCCCGCCGGGGCCGTCGCCCTGGGCCACCAGCACGTCGCCGATCTTGTTGTGGCTGACGGAGAGGTCGCGCTGCCACTGCGTGTTGGCCGGATCGCGCACGGCCAAAGTCTCGTCTATGGCTAGAGAGGCCCGATAGGCGGCCAGTGCGCCGGGGCCGTCGCCCTGCGCCACCAGCACGTCGCCGATCCGCTCGTGGCTGACCGAGAGGTCGCGCTCGTCGCCACGCGCGGTCGCGGCGGCCTGCGCCGAGCGGTACGCGGTCGCGGCTTGTGCCGTATCCCCGGCAATCATCCAGACGTCACCGAGTGCGATCCAGGCCCAGAGATCGGTCGGATCGAGCTGCGTAATTCGTTCGAGGGAAGCCCGCGCGCCGTCATGATCGAGCGCGATTCGCTGAACCGCAACCTGTTCCTTCAGGAGAGGCAGGGTCCGCTGGGCGAACGCTTCGGCCTCCGCCTGTATCCTTTCCTTCAGCAGAAGCAGGGCTTCCTCCGGTTTGAACTGCCCGACGAGCGTCCGCGAGGCGTCGATGGCCGCATCAATGTCGTTGCCGAGATTGGACGACGGCGTGGCTTCGGCGGCGTGCGCGCGGGAGGCTTCGACGAACTGCCGGAGCCGCTCCGGAATCTCGGCCACGGGTACATCCTGCGCGCCGATCGTCGACAGGATCTCGCGCAGATCGGTCACGGCAACCTGCTCATCCCGCGCGACCGCCCGCGCGATCGACCGGACAACGTAGCGACGGATCACCTGCCCACGAACTACGAACGCCTCGTGGAGATGGCTCTGGCCGGAATTCACACCGAGCTCGGACAGGCTGAGGATGCCTGCGACGTGCTGCCCCGGACGAAGGAAGACCGGGGAGCCGCTGGAGCCTCGCTCCAGCCAGAACCCGGCGGGATTCTTACCGGTGAATTGCCGGCGATCGTCCGCCCGGATGATGTCGGCCAGGTCGCCCTCGATCGTCACGTCCTCGACGGCGCCCGGGCTGCCGGGCACGCGCCCGGTGAGGCCCGCGACGGCGACGGCCTCACCGATCTCGTAGCGTGCGTCGAAGGCGAGTTGCAGCGGCAGGATACCAGCCGGGATCTCATCCACCGCGAGCAGGACGATATCCTGAGGTGGGCCGTCCTCGGCCTCGCATGCATCGGCGAGCCGGGCTGTCGTTCGGAATCGCTCATTTTGCCGGTAGGCATGGGGATATTCGATCGTGACCGCATCGACGGCGGACCCGCCCCTGGATTCCGTCGCCATCCGCCAGACATGGCGGCACGTCGCCACGTAGGGCCCCTCGACCAGCACGCCGCACCCCTTGAAACCCTGTGCACCGTGGGCGGCGTGGATGTAGACGAGGCTCTTCTCGATCATTTCAGCAATGGAATTCTGGCAATGTCGGCACGGATGGTAGTCGAGCTTCCCGATGGCAACAAAGTCCTTTTTGGCCGAGATCCGGATACCGGCCTCGGTGAGATCGGCATTGGGGACGACATCACCACGAAGTCGCAGGAACAATTCAAGAAGGCACTGACTTCGCTCGCCGGTCTCGTGAAGGCGATGGAGGAGACCGTCGGCGCGCTGGCCCGGCGACCGGACGCGATCGAAATGGAGTTCGGCGCCAAGCTTACCGGCGAGTGCGACCTTTGGATCGTCTCGGGCGAGACCGAAGCCGAATTCAAGGTGACACTGAAGTGGGGTAAGCCGGACTGACCTGCGCCCGACCACATTGAGCCCTCGCGCCGCCGGTGCTACCCGGCTGACGCATCCCAATGCGACTGCGCGAGGCGCTTGAAAAATGATCCCCCGCTACTCCCGTCCCGAGATGACCGCGATCTGGTCGCCGGAGAGCCGGTTCCGGATCTGGTTCGAGATTGAAGCCCACGCCACCACGGCGCTCGCCAATATCGGCGTCGTGCCGAAGGAAGCCGCCGACAAGGTCTGGGAGAAGGGCCGCGACGCGATGTTCGACGTCGCCCGCATCGACGCCATCGAGGCGGTGACGAAGCACGACGTCATCGCCTTCCTCACGCATCTCGCCGAGATCGTCGGGCCGGAGGCGCGCTTCGTCCACCAGGGCATGACCTCGTCCGACGTGCTCGACACCTGCCTCAACGTGCAGCTCACCAAGGCGGCCGACATCCTGATCAAGGATCTCGACGCGCTGCTGGCCGCACTGAAGCGGCGCGCCTTCGAGCACAAGCTCACTCCGACCATCGGCCGCTCGCACGGCATCCACGCCGAACCCGTCACCTTCGGCCTCAAGCTTGCCCAGGCCTATGCCGAGTTCGCCCGCGCCAAGGAGCGCCTGATCGCGGCGCGTAAGGAAGTCGCGACCTGCGCGATCTCCGGCGCCGTCGGCACCTTCGCCAACATCGACCCGCGCGTGGAGGAATACGTCGCCGAGCAGATGGGCCTCCAGCCGGAGCCGGTCTCGACCCAGGTGATCCCGCGCGACCGCCACGCCATGTTTTTTGCGACCCTCGGTGTGATCGCGAGTTCGATGGAGCGCCTCGCGACGGAAGTGCGTCATCTTCAGCGCACCGAGGTGCTGGAGGCGGAGGAATTCTTCTCCGAGGGGCAGAAGGGGTCTTCCGCCATGCCCCACAAGCGCAATCCGGTGCTCACCGAGAACATCACCGGTCTGGCGCGCATGGTGCGCGGCTACGTGACCCCGGCGCTGGAGAACGTCGCGCTCTGGCACGAGCGGGACATCTCGCATTCCTCGGTTGAGCGGATGATCGGCCCGGACGCCACCGTCACCCTCGATTTCGCGCTCGCCCGGCTCACCGGCGTGATCGACAAGCTGCTGATCTACCCCGAGCAGATGCAGAAGAACCTCGACCGGCTCGGCGGCCTCGTCCACTCGCAGCGGGTGCTGCTGGCGCTGACCCAGGGCGGCGTCTCGCGCGAGGACGCCTACCGGCTGGTCCAGCGCAACGCGATGCCGGTCTGGCGCGGCGAGGGCGATTTCCTGACGCTCCTCAAGGCCGATCCGGAGGTGACCGCGGTCCTGAAGCCCGAGCAGATCGAGGAATGCTTCGATCTCGGCTATCATCTGAAACACGTCGACACGATCTTTTCGCGCGTGTTCGGAGAGGCCTGATCCCGTCCTGCACGGAACCTGCTTCGCGCTCCTCCCGACGACGGACGACCGAGAGAACCGATGAGCCGCACCGCCTATCTCAACGGTGAATTCCTGCCCCTGGACGAAGCCCGCGTGCCGGTGATGGACCGCGGCTTCCTGTTCGCCGACGGGATCTACGAGGTCGCCGCCGTGCTGCACGGCCGCCTCGTGGACAATGCTGGGCATCTGGCTCGGCTCGACCGCTCGCTCTCCGAGATCGGCATCCGCAACCCGCACTCGGCCGAGGCGTGGGAGCGGCTGGAAACGGAGCTCGTCGAGCGCAACGGCGTGCGGGAGGGCCTCGTCTACATCCAGGTGACGCGGGGCGTGGCCGAGCGCGACTTCTCCTATCCGAAGGGGGACGTGGCCCCCACCGTGGTGATGTTCACGCAGGAGAAATCCATCGTGAACAACCCGATGGCCGAGACCGGCGCCCGGGCGATCACCGTGCCGGACCTGCGCTGGAAGCGGCGGGACATCAAGTCGGTGGCCCTTCTCGCCCAGGTGCTCGCCAAGCAGCAGGCGGCGGAGGCCGGCGTCGCCGAAGCCTTCATGGTCGAGGACGGGGTGGTGACGGAGGGCTCCTCCTCCACCGTCTTCATCGTCACCAAGGGCGGTGCGCTGGTGACGCGCCCGCTCTCCCACGCGGTTCTGCCAGGCATCACCCGCAAGGCGGTGCTGGCGCTCGCCGAAGAGACCGGCCTCGCCTTCGAGGAGCGGCTGATCAACGCGCGGGAACTGCCCGAGGCGGCGGAAGCCTTCTACACCTCGGCCTCGGCCTTCGTAATGCCGGTGGTGGAGATCGACGGCAAACCGCTCGGCGACGGGCGGCCCGGCCCGGTGGCCAAGCGCCTGCGCGAATTGTACTTCGCCTTCGCCGAGACGTCCGCGTCCTAGCCTGACAGGAACGCGAGGGCGCGCGCATCCGTTGGTTCCCAAAGGACCACTGAGGACGCGATGACCTTAGCCAGAACGACACTCTGCGCCGCCCTGTTCGCCGCCCTGGCGGGCGGTGCCGCCTTCGCGCAGGACCCCACCGTGCCCCAGCGCGGCCAGGACAGCGATCCGAAGCTGCCCGCGCCGCAGGAGCAGGTGCCGGAGAAGGTCCGGCCGGAGAGCGACACCACCGGCAGCACGCTCAGCGAAAAGCTCGAAAAGTCGGACGGCGTCATCAAGCCGCCCGCGGGCGTCGATCCCGAGATCAAGACGATCGCGCCCGAGCCGACGCCGAACTCGACCCCCGTGATCAAGCCGCCGGGCAACGCCAAATAGACCGAGGGCACATCAGCCATGCAAGGCGGTCCCCAAGGGTCGGGGCCGCTTCGCTTGACCTGCCTGCCCATATCGCCGAAGACGCGCCCGTATGCTCGATCCCCGGCCTGATCGCCGGGGTTTTCGCGCGTGGCGCAACCGCTTGGCGCCCGCGCCAGCGATTGCGAGACAGGTCAGACGCGCATGGCGAACGTCGTCGTCGTAGGCGCCCAGTGGGGCGACGAGGGCAAGGGCAAGATCGTCGACTGGCTCTCCGAGCAGGCCGACATCGTCGTCCGCTTCCAGGGCGGCCACAATGCCGGCCACACGCTGGTGGTGGGCGAGGCGGTCTACAAGCTCTCGCTGCTGCCCTCCGGCGTGGTCCGGCCGAACACGCTTGGCGTGATCGGCAACGGCGTGGTGCTCGATCCCTACGCGCTGGCCTCCGAGATCGACCGCCTCGCCGGCCAGGGCGTCACGGTGACGCGCGAGAACCTCCGGGTGGCCGACAACGCCACGCTGATTCTCTCGCTCCACCGCGAACTCGACGCCCTGCGCGAGGACGGAGCCCAGGGCACCAAGATCGGCACGACCAAGCGCGGCATCGGCCCGGCCTATGAGGACAAGGTCGGCCGGCGCGCCATCCGCCTGATGGATCTGGCCGAGCCCGAGACCCTGCCGCCGAAGATCGAGCGGCTGCTCGCGCACCACAACGCCCTGCGCCGCGGCTTCGGCCTCGAGGAGATTTCGGAAACCGCGATCCTCGACGAGCTGACGGCCATCGCCGACCGGGTGCTGCCCTACCAGGACACGGTCTGGCACCTGCTCGACGAGGCGCGCCGGGGCGGCAAGCGCATCCTGTTCGAAGGCGCGCAGGGCGCGCTGCTCGACGTCGATCACGGCACCTACCCGTTCGTGACCTCCTCCAACACGGTGGCCGGTCAGGCCGCGACCGGCTCGGGCCTCGGCCCGCGGGCGATCGGCTACGTGCTCGGCATCGCCAAGGCCTACACCACCCGCGTCGGCGAGGGCCCGTTCCCGACCGAACTGCACGACGCCATCGGCCAGCGCATCGGCGAGCGCGGCCACGAATTCGGCACCGTGACGGGCCGCAAGCGCCGCTGCGGCTGGTTCGACGCCTGTCTCGTGCGCCAGACGGTGCAGACCTCCGGCATCGACGGCATCGCGCTGACCAAGCTCGACGTGCTCGACGGCTTCGACGAGATCCGCGTCTGCACCGCCTACGACATCGACGGCCAGCGCTTCGACCATCTCCCCGCGAGCCAGGCGGCGCAGCAGCGCGCCGTGCCGGTCTACGAGACGATTCCCGGCTGGAGCGGCACCACCGCGGGCGCCCGTTCCTGGGCCGACCTGCCGGCCCAGGCGATCAAGTACGTGCGCCGGATCGAGGAGCTGATCGGCGCGCCGGTGGCGCTGCTCTCCACCTCCCCGGAGCGCGACGACACCATCCTCATGCACAACCCCTTCGAGGATTGAGGCCCGGGACGGCGGGTAGAGACAGGCAGATCCGGGCACGATGGCCGACTATTATCCGTTGCTGGCACGCGCGCTCGACGCCCTGCCCGACCGTTCCCCGGCCCTGCGCCGGGCCGTCTACGATCGCGCGCGCAGCGCCCTGATCGCACAGCTCCGTTCGCTCGATCCGCCGGTGCCCGAGGCCGATATCGACCTCGAGCGTCAGGCGCTCGACACGGCGATCGGGCGCCTTGAGGCCGAGTACGAGGCACCGCCCGCAGCGGTCGAGACGCCGACGGCGCCCGAAACAGCACCGTCGGAGCCGCCCCTTTCCCCGGTCTCGGAACCGGTGCGGCCGGAGCCGCTCTCGCCCGGTCCTCTGCCGCCGACGCTGCCGGAGCCCGAACCGCCGCAGAATCCGGATGGACCGCTGGTTCTGCCCCCGGCCTCGGTGCCGGCCGGACTCGGATCGGACTTCGGCCGCACGGAGACCAAGCCGGCGGGCGAGACGGTGCCGTTCATGCCGCCGCCCCGACGGACGAGGACGGACGAGGCGTCGAAGCCCGCGCCTGAGGCCAGCGACAGCTTCATTCCGCCTTCCCCCTCTTCCGATGGCGCCAAGCTCCACGGAGTAACCGGCGAGGCCGAGGCGGACGCGGGGACCGATACCGCATCCCCCGGAGCCGCCTTCGACGCGAGCGGCACCGGCGAGGCGGGCAATGGCCGCCAGCGACCGCGCATCGATGTCGTGACGCCGCCCGAGGGCCGTTCACGCCTGTTGCGCAACCTGTTCGTGGGCGGCGTGCTCGCGGCGGTGATCGCGCTGATCGCGGTGGCCGCCTTCTTCCTGCGCGACAAGCCGTCCGACCTGCAGCAGAGCGCGGCCGAACAGGAGGTGCCGGCCGAGCAGCCGGATGCGAAGTTCTCGGACCGCGTCGGGTCGGAACGCAACGAGGCCGAGGCGCGCCCGAAGCCGGCAGCTCCGGGCGCCGCACCGGCCCAGCCGGAGGTGACCGTCTCGCAACGGGGGATCCTCTACGAGGAAAACCAGAGCGACCCGCGCGCCCAGCCGATCGCCACCAACGGCCAGACCGTCTGGCGGGTGGAGGCCGTGAACGGCGCGCAGGGAGAGCCGTTGCAGACGGTGCTTCGGGCCAATGTGGAGTTCCCGGATGCGGGGCTGACGCTGGCGATGACCATGCGCAGGAACCTCGACCCGACGCTTCCCGCCTCTCACACGATCGAACTCGCCTTCACCAACAGTGGGGAGGCGGGCGCCAAGCGCGCGGTGCAGAATATCGGCCTGCTCCAGCTCAAGGACGAGGAGGCCGCCCGCGGTTCGCCCGTCTCGGGGCTTCCGGTGCGGGTGCGTGAAAACCTGTTCCTGATCGGTCTGTCCTCGCTGAAGAGCGACGTGGACCGCAACACCGAGATGCTTCTGCACAAGAACTGGCTCGATCTGGCGCTGAATTACACGAGCGGCCAGAGGGCCGTCATCAGCTTCGAGAAGGGCACCGCCGGCACACAGGCTCTGCAGAACGTCTTCGCGCAGTGGCAAAACTAGAGCATCATCCCGGAAGGTGGTTTGCGGCTTTCGGAAAAAGATGATGCAAAAACAAAAGGCTAGCGCTTCGTCCGGAAGGGTGATCGCCGACTTTCGGGACGATGCAAAACGAAGAGGCGCGCGTCTCTCGACGAAACGCCCTGCCGCAGCGCCGGAGAGCGCGTCGTGACGATGCTCGGGTTGGCGACATCCGGAGCCTGACAAACCGCCGCCCTCGATCGCTCAACGCATTCTTCCCTAGGTTGCAGAATCGTGCGATGCTGCGCTGCCGCACAGCATCGCTTCGGCGCCGACGCTCGTCGCCCGGCTCGATGCCGAGGGAGACGACACGCATGCCTCTGCTCGCCAGCGAGACCCTTGCCAAAATCGGGGAGGTCCAGAGCGAACGCGTCCGTGTGCTGCCGAAAAAGCTCGCCGACAACCCGCTGCGCACGCTGGCGCTGGACGCCTATCAGAGTCGCAACGCGGCGCTCGATGTCCTCTTCTACGATGTGGCGAGCATCACGAAGGAAGAGACCCATCATCTCGCCGTCTCGATCGTCCACGAGGGCGACATCCTGCTCGTACCGCCCACGGGCGAGGGCTCGCTGTCAATCTTCCGCAGCGTGGAGGACTTCCTCGGACAAGGGCCCGCATCCGCGGCCCTGGCTGTGGCCGGCGTCGGCAGCTCCTCGCTGGGCGCGGCCGCCTTTGCCCGCAATGTCGCCGACGCCCTCGGCCGGCCGGTGGCGGCGGTGGTGTCCGGCTACGGCCTCGCTGATGTCCTGACGGAAGCCTTGGGCGGCTTCTTCTTCTTCGGCGGCCTCAACAGCCTCCGCCACCTCTTCGAATCCCTCGATACGGCCTCGCTGGCCCTGTCGCGGTCGTTCCTGAACTCGGGGGAAGCGACCCTGGAGCGGAGCGAGGGGCTGCACTGGGTGCGAACCAGCGAAGACACCCGCACCGTGCTGGCGCTTTTGAAGGACCCGCGCTTCGCGCCCGACCTTCTCATCGGCCATTCCAAGGGCAACCTCGTGATCTCCGAGGCGCTCTACGCCCTGGTCTCCGAGGCGAGCGGGCGTGCCGCGTCGCTTGCCGCCGCGAGCCGCATCGTGACGGTCAGCGCCAAGATCGGCATGCCGGAACCGTTCTACGACGTCTTCGACATCATGGGACAGTACGACCTGTTCGGTCTCTTCAACTCCCGGCTCGACTTGGAGACCGACTATGTCGTGCCGCAGGCGTGGCACAGCACCAATCCCGATTTCGCCTGGCCGGGTCTTGGTCGGGGTATCCATGTGGCACCGACTCTGAAAACCGTCCTGGCCATGACGAAGTCGGCGGGCCGTTCCGGGACACCTGCTCTCCACGGCACCGCCGCGGCGGTTCTGGATCTGCCGCAGCGGTTCACCGCAGCCCTGCACCGTCCCGCCTTTGATGGTTCCCAACTCTCCGCTTGAAGCGGATCGACGATCCCGAAGAAAAAGGCCGGTGACGCGACAGGATCGCGCCAACGGCCTGACTGCTTCATCGAAGCTTCGTCCTCCCGAAGGAGCCTCGCCGGCTTTCGCGGGACGACGATGCAAGAAACCGGGCAAACGCATCGGCCTGGATCGGATGCCCAGGCCGATGCGCCAGAACTGTCCCGCTACGAGATCCGCGCCTCGGTCCGCGGCAGTTCGCGGGTCGCGAGGTTGCGCTTGACCGCCTCCTGCACCTTCTCGAAGGCGCGCACCTCGATCTGACGGACGCGCTCGCGGGAGACGCCGAACTCGCCGGAGAGATCCTCCAGGGTAATCGGGTCGTCGGCCAGGCGCCGCGCCTCGAAGATGCGCCGCTCGCGCGGGTTCAGCACGCCCAGCGCGTCGCGCAGGGCCGAGAGACGATTGCGTCCCTCTTCCTCGCGGGCGAGCACGGTCTCCTGGCTCGGGCTGTTGTCCACCAGCCAGTCCTGCCACTCGCCCTCGCCCTCCTCGCGCAGGGGCGCGTTGAGCGAGGTGTCGCCGGACAGGCGGCGGTTCATGTCGATCACGTCCTGCTCGGGCACCCCGAGCGAGGTGGCGATCTGCTGCACCTGCTCGGGGCGCAGGTCGCCCTCGTCGAGAGCCGAGATGCGGCCCTTCGCCTTGCGCAGGTTGAAGAACAGCTTCTTCTGGTTTGCGGTGGTGCCCATCTTCACGAGGGACCACGAGCGCAGGATGTATTCCTGGATCGCCGCCTTGATCCACCACATCGCGTAGGTGGCGAGCCGGAAACCCTTGTCCGGATCGAAGCGCTTGACGGCCTGCATCAGGCCGACATTGCCTTCCGAAACGACTTCGCTGATCGGCAGGCCGTAGCCGCGATAGCCCATGGCGATCTTGGCCACGAGGCGCAGATGCGAGGTCACGAGGCGGTGGGCGGCTTCGCGGTCGCCCTCGTCGCGCCAGCTCTTGGCAAGGGTAAACTCTTCCGCCGGCTCCAACATCGGGAACTTGCGGATCTCATCGAGGTAGCGCGAAAGGCCTCCCTCATTGGCGAGCACGGGCAATGCGCCGGCCATGTGCACCTCCTTCAACAGCCCCCCTATCGGGCGGGCCCCAGGCGAATGGCCGCTCACTTGAGCCGGCCACGCCGCTTCCCATCTTTAATGGAAATCCGTAATGCCCGGTAGCGACCAACGCTGTTCACGCAAAGGTCCCAACGCGCGAACCGGAGTCCGGGTTTAACGTGTCACGGGCGCACAGGGGTCGCAGTGCCGAAACGCACCTTTCTTAGCCCCCTCTCGATATTTCGCCGGAACCGGATCGGCCGCGGGCCGGGTCACGCTCCCAGGCACTGAAGCCGGTTTTGAACGGCCGGGCGCGCGTCGAGGAAGCGCAGGACGTCGTCCGCCGGCTGCGGGTGGGCGAGATGGTAGCCCTGCATGAACGGGCAGCCCATGGCCTGGAGCGTGGCGAGATCATCCGCCGTCTCGACGCCCTCGGCCACGACCTCCAGGCTGAGCGCCCGGCCGAGACCGAGCACCGCCTGAACGAGGCCGCGCTTGTCCTCGGCCTCGGTGAGCCCCGTGACGAGGCTGCGATCGATCTTGACCCGGTCGGCGCGCAACTGGCGCACGGAGGCCAGCGACGAGTAACCGGTTCCGAAATCATCGAGCCCCATCCGGATGCCGGCCCGCGACAGCGCCAGCAGCTTGCCCTGCACCGCCTCGATGTCGAGGGCCGTTTCCTCGGTGATCTCGATCTCCAGGACGGTCGCGGGAAGCCCAAGCAGCTTGAGGCGGCCGAGTACGATCTCGTCGACGGCGATCTGTGCCATCTCCCGCGGCGAGACGTTCATCGCGACCGAGAGATCGTGAAGGCCCCGGTCGCGCAGGGCACACAGCATTCCGCAGACCTGCTCCAGGATGAATCGCAGCAGCGACTCCGTCAGTCCGGCCATGGCGGCGGCGGAGATCAGGTCGGCCGGCGGCACCCAACCATGCACCGGATGGCGCCAACGCACCAGCGCCTCCAGGTTGGTCACGGTGCGACCGTCCCGGCCGAAGATCGGCTGGAACCAGACCTCCAGCGCTCCCTCGGCCAGGGCCTGCGAGAGATCGCGCTCGCAGTCGCGCCGCACCTCCAGGCGTGCGCGCAAACCCTCATCGAACAGGCGGAAATGGTTTCGGCCCGAATGCTTGGCGGCGTAGAGCGCCTCATCGGCGCAGCTCAGAAGATGGGTCAGGCTGTCGGCCGGCCGCTGGCAGATGCCGATGCTCATGCCCAGTCGTCCGGTATCGAAGCTCTCGAACGGTTCGGCCACGGTTCGGATGAGGCGGTCCGCCAGCGCCGCCGGGCTCTCGATCAAACGGGCGCTGTCGTAGGCGAGCGCGAACTCGTCCCCGCCCAGGCGCGCGGCGTCGCAATCGGTCGGCAGAGCGGCCCGGATCCGGCGGGCGACCTCGGCGAGCACGCGGTCCCCGGTGGCATGACCGTAGACGTCGTTGACCGACTTGAAGCCGTCGAGGTCGAGCAGCATCAGGCAAAGCGACTCGCCGGCGACGAGACGCTCTTCGGCCCGCTGGACGAAGCCCGCGCGGTTCAGGAGGCCGGTCAGGCCGTCATGCGTCGCCCGTTCCCGCATCTCCTCCGCGAGGGCGCTGGCGCTGGCGTGGGCCGCCTTGCGGGCCTCGGCGAGCGCGGTCGCCTCGTTCTTCAGGCGGCTCGTCTCGCGGAAGCTCCGCTCGGTCGCGAGCGTGCTACGGATCAGCGCGGAGAGATAGAGGAAGACGGTGGCGGCGAGGCAGTTCCGATCGAAGCCGCCAACGGCAAGCAGGCAGAGCGCGACCGACAGGAGCGGCGGCGTGATGAAGCAGATCGGGATGCGGGCGTAGGCGATGCCGTGCGTCACCGCGCCGGCCGTGATCCCGCAGGTAACGGTGAGATAGAACAGCGTCTGTGCAGTGGTGTAGCCGTCGGAGAGAACCGGCAGGAAGGCCCAGACCGAGCCGGAGAGCAGCGCGGCGAGGCAGGCCAGCCGCAGGTGACGGTCGACCGAGCGGGAGGCCGCCTCTCGCGAAACCGGACCCTGGTCCGGAAACGTCGCCAATCCCGCGCAGGGCGCGCGGCAGACGCCCAAGCGCAGCAGGTTCACGGCCATGGATGCGGAGAACCAGAGACCGCCCACCACGCCGTGCCCCGAATGCAGGGCCACCAGGAAGCTCGCCAGTCCGAGCAGCATGTTGATGGGCAGCGCCTGTTGGACGCTGGCACGCACCGCGTCGAGTTGATCGCGGCGGATCAATCGATCGAGATCCAGCCCAGTGCTCGGACGTGAGCGCATGGAGAACGAGCCTGGGTCAGTTGCGCTTCGGAGATGAAGCGTACTGCTTCTACGGGCAAAGACGTAACAGATGGTTGAAGCCCGTTTCCGATCGAGTTGCGCGTCGAGACGGCCTAATCCTGTCCTCGCGACCGATCTCAACTTTGTCTCCGTCTGAAATGATCTTTCGCCAAGGCACAGTGTGGCGGGGAGAGGGCCGAAGGAATCTTGTCCGCCCGCTCCGCCGATGGTCCCGGACGAACGGCGACCGACAGTCGAATCCGACCTGTCGGCATCAGGCCGGCGTCTGCAAACCCTTGTTTTGGCGCGCCGTCTTTCAACGAGCCGGTCACCGCTCCGTCGCAATGCGCTTTAGGGGGATGCCGTCATGCGGGAAGGTCCGGCCGCGTGCTGCCTACGGTCGCGTCCCCGCCCGGCGACGCTCCGCTTCCTGTCCGGACGAGCCGCGCGGTTGCGCCGGATCCACCGCTGCCAGAAGGTCTTCATGCAGGTTTTCCGCTCCATCGCCCACGCAAGCGGCGACGGCTTCCGCGCCGGTGTCGACCTCCTGATCGCGGCCCTCGACGGCCTGACACGCCGCGTCGGGCACCTCTCGGAGCGCGTCGAGACCGGCTTGAGGCGACGGACCCCTCAGCTGCGATCGCGCGCCCGGCCCGGGGGGCGCCGCCCTCTCGATCTCCCCTTTCTGCACCTGTGAGCCGACCGGCTGCCCGGGCCTGAATCCTTCATCCCTTCTTGCGCAGGGACCGAACGAAGGAGCCGGCGTCCGGCGTGAAGCCGTTCGCGACACAGAATTCCGTCAGGCCGGGCGCCTCGGCGGCCGCCAGAAGCTCGATCGCACCGCAGCCCGCCATCCGGGCCGCCTGCGCGGCGGACTTGAGCAATTGGCGACCGACACCGCGGCGGCGTCCCTCCGGGGCGACCAGCAACATCGTGATCTGTGCTCTCGGCGCGGCCTGTTCGAGCACGGGGTACCAGTGCAGCACCACGATCCCGCTCGGCGGCCCCCATTCGAGTGCGAGCAGTGCCGTTCCGTGGGCGTAGCGCAGAGCGTCGAGTTGCTCAGCCAGGAAATGCGAGGGCACCGGACGGCCCGATGCGCTCAGCAACTCCGCGAGGCCCGGCGCATCGGCTGGGAGTGCCGAGCGGATCTCCAACCCATAGCGGCTTCCCACTAACACCTCCGCCCGATGCCGTTCTCACCCAGGAGAGCCGCCGCCCGCGGCATCCGCTCATGTCGGTCTCACATGTCAGCCGGTTGCCTCCGGGGCCTCGGTCGCGGGTGTTCCACGCTGGCGAGCCGGAACGCAAGGCGATGTGCCCATCCGATCCTGACGCCTTTCCGCCCGGAACGGATCATGTTCCGCTCGGATCCAGCGAGAGCCATCTCAGCCGAGAGCCGCCAATAACTTCGAGAAATCACTCGGCAACGGGCTCTCGAAACGCAGGCGCTCGCCGGTCCGCGGATGAAGAAAGCCGAGTTCGGCTGCGTGCAAAGCCTGCCGTCCGAGATCCAGCAGGGCGGCGCGGGCGGGTTCGGAAAGCCGGGCCGCCTTCGTCTTGAAGGCGCCCCCGTATACGGGATCGCCCAGAAGCGGGTGACCCCGATGGCTCAGATGCACGCGGATCTGGTGGGTGCGGCCGGTCTCCAGGCGGCAGCGCAGCAGCGCGGTGATGCCGTCGCCGCCCGGCAAGGCCTCGACCCGGTAATGGGTGATCGCTTCCCTTCCCTCGCCCTCGCGGACCACGGCGATCTTCTCGCGGTTGTGGCGCGAGCGGGCGAGATTGGCGCGGATCGTTCCCATCTTCGGCTCGGGTGCGCCCCAGACCAGGGCAAGATAGGCGCGCTCCAGGGCTCCGCTCCGGCCGTGATCGGCGAACTGCGCGGAGAGACCCTGGTGGGCGAGGTCGTTCTTCGCAACGACGAGCAGGCCACTCGTATCCTTGTCGAGGCGGTGGACGATGCCCGGCCGGCGCACGCCGCCGATACCGGACAGGCTCGCACCGCAATGGGCGATCAGCCGGTTCACGAGAGTGCCGTCCTCATGTCCCGCCGCCGGATGCACGACGAGCCCCGCCGGCTTGTCGATGACAATGAGATCTTCGTCCTCATGGATCACCGCGAGCGGCAACGCCTCGCCGAGCGGCTCGGCGGGGAGCGGCGCCGGCACGCTGAGATCGATCCGGCTGCCGGCCGCGACCTTGCGCGCGGGATCACGCACGACCGTCCCGTCGCAGCGCACGAGGCCGTCGCGCACGAGCGTCTGCAGGCGGGCGCGCGACAGGTCATCGAAGGCCCGGGCGAGGACGCGGTCGAGCCGGTCGGGGTCAGCTCCCTCGTCGAGGATGAGGCTGCGCGCCTCGTCCGCGCTCGAGACCGTGTGAAGCACCGTGGAAGACACTGTCAGGATTCTCGTCGTTTCACCCCGGAAAGCGCTTGCGGGGCCAGGAATGCCTCGCTATACGAACCCCCGTCGGCCCGGAAGCTCCCATCGTCTAGCGGTCTAGGACGTCGCCCTCTCACGGCGAAAACAGGGGTTCGAGTCCCCTTGGGAGCGCCAACCGGCTCAATCACTTAGCTCTGGTTCAGCCCACCGCGGCTGTTGTCGTTGCAGAAATCGTTGCAACGCGGAGCGCTGATTATGCCGCCTGATTCCGAACATCAGCCGCAAGCCCACCTTGCCGACCTTCGGTCCTGGGCCGAGCTTGAGCGGTGGATTTCCGCTGGCGCCCAGCTATCAGGGAAGAGCAAGGCTGCGGCACTCAGAGATCTGCGCAGAAAAGGGCCCGCCGTGCGCGCCTTGTGCGCTCATCTCGGTGTCGAGGTTCCCCCGGACAACAAGTCAGGCCCCAAGCAGCAACCGACCCGCGACTTCATCATCGAACTGCTTGAGGCGCACGCCAGGATCGAGCTCGATCTGCGGGGCGTTGCGAAGTGGGATTGGGTACACAGCAAGATTGACGACCCCGAGAGCCTCTTCGGCTACAAACTCAACGTCACACCGGCGGCACTGAAACGCAGCTTCCTCCGCGCTCGAAAAACTCGAGCAGAGTGACAAATCTCGGCGACCAAATTCGTCACCGGACAGCGGCCCGATCAGGGCTGATCATACAGCCTCTAGCCGTCGCATAGCCGATTGGGAGGTTGCCCGTGCCGAAGTCGCCCCTGCGAGTGAATGCTGTCGCTGAAGAGCGCGCAGCGATGTCCGTCGATGAACTCGCAGTTTACCTGCGCATCTCGCCTGCATCTGCATGGCGGCTACTGAAGACCGGCAAGCTGGCGCGGGTGAAGATCGGCCACCGGACTGTCGTTCGCCGCGTCGACGCCGACGACTTTCTCGCGCGCTGCGCACAGGCGAGCGCGGCCTAGGTCCCCTGAACGCGAAAACGGCGGTTCGCTCCCACCAGAGCGACCGCCGTTTCCGTCTCGACCCATTGCCACGCGCCCTGGCAGGGGCGCCGGAAGGCTTTCCGATGCAGAATGACAACTTAGGGCGTGGCGACCCCGCTCCGCAAGTCTCTAATGGATTTCCGCTGAGCGAACTTCTTAGGCAGTCGCAGCTTCGATTGTCTGGGCATCAGCCAATAGAGCTTCACGCACCCATAGCCGCCCATACGTTCGCGGCCTTCCGCCGGCTCGGTTACCGCCGGCTCGTTCCTATCGTCCCACCCGACGCCGAGCTTTCTCCCACGTCGTCGCTTGCACGTCGGCCCGAATGCCGCGGCAAGGCCGTAGGTCGACCGGGGCTGAACGGCTGGTACGGCTTCAACTGGCACACCAGCGAATTGTCATCGATCGAACTCGATGAATGCCAAGCGGCCGGCGCTGGAGTCGGGATCCGCACTGGGGACGGCCTCATCGCTATCGACGTCGACAGCCTTTCCGAGACGTGGGCAGCCCGCATCATGCGGTTCGCTCACGAGGTGCTTGGGCCGGCATCCTGGCGGATCGGACGTGCACCGAAGGTGCTCCTGCCGTATCGCGTGCGCCCGGAGGACATCGACGCCGTCGGCTACCGCGTCGTGCTGTTCGACGACGGCACGGTGTTCGAGCCGAACAAGCGGCCTCGGGTCGAGTTGCTCGCGGCGGGGCGGCAGTTCGTAGCGGCCGGCGACTATCCGGGCCTGAAAAAGCGGTACGAATGGCCTGAGGGTGTGCCGGCCTATTACGAACTCACCGTCGTCACGGCTGAGCAGGTCGCAACATTCTTCGCTGCGCTCGCCGGCATGCTGCCTGACGCGAACGCCCCGCGCTCTGGCACGGCAGCGGTTGATCGTCGGTCGATCGTCCAGGCATCGCTGACGGGCGCCGAGGAGGAGGTCCGGCAGCTTGTCGCCCTGATCCCGAATGACGTGCCGGACTATGACGGCTACCGCGATATGGCGGCCGCTATCCGGGGCGCTCTGCAGGACGATCCCGAGACGGGCCTAGAGATCTTCCGCGAGTGGTGCGACCGCTGGGAAGACGGTGAGATTCAGCCCGGCTTCGACGAACGCACCTACTGGAGCATCAAGAGCCCCTTCGGCCTGGGCATCAACTTCCTGCGCTCACGCGCATCTCGCGCCACCGGTGAGGTGCTGACGCCGCCGGAGCTGTTCTTCGCGCCCATCGCCGACGGCGAGGAGCCCGACACGTCTGCCTTCAGCGTGCCAGCGTCGATGACGAAGCCTGCGGAGCGGACAACCGCGCTTGTGGTCATTGATCCCCGCGATTGGCAGGACCGGCCGGCACCGGCGCGGGAATGGGAGGTGCCAAGTCTCATCCCGAAGAACGAGGTGACCCTGCTCTACGGCGACGGCGGCGTCGGCAAGACGCTGCTGATCCACCAGTACGCCACGGCAGCGGCGACCGGCCAACGGTGGCTTGGCCAGGACGTGCGAGCCGCCCGCACCATCCTGTTTCTCTGCGAGGATGACTCCGACGAGCTCCAGCGGCGGCAAGTCGACATCAACCGATCCCTCGGCGTCGACTGCCGGGATCTAGACGCCCTGCGGATGATCCCGCGCGCCGGCGAAGACAATTTCCTAGCCGAGTTCGACCGACAAACCGGAAGGATGAAGCTTACGGATGTCTGGCGCGCGCTGCGTGACGAGGCGCTCGCCTTTGGCGCCACCGTGATCGTGCTCGATACGTTGGCCGACATCTTCTCTGGAATCGACTTCGACCGCGCCCAGGTCAGCGCCTTCGTGAAGGGCTGCCTGCGCCGGCTGGCCCGGGAAGTCGGCTGCACGGTGATCGCGCTCGGCCACCCATCCCAGGCGGGCAAGTCGTCCGGAGACGGCAGTTCCGGCTCGACCGCCTGGAACAACGCCTGCCGGTCCCGGCTCTATCTCCGGCGACCGGAGCCGCGGAAGGGCGCGCCGGTCTCGATGTCCACGGATACGCGCATCCTCGAAAGCAAGAAATCGAACTACGGCCCGGCCGGGTCGAGCATCACTATGCGGTGGGCGCGGGGTGCCTTCGAGGTCGTTATGGCCTCCGGTGTGCCGGGCGCTTCGGTCTTCGCAGACGGCGCGGTGCCGCAGCTCGCCGACAAAGCCGAGGCCGCCATCGTCCAAGGGATCATTGAATTCCCCGGCGAGCGGCTATCGGCGGGCCGGACATCGCCATTCTCGGCCGTGAAGCGGCTCTGCACGTTGGATGCCGAGCGGTTCGGTGACTTCCCGACTGACGAACTGCAGGCGGCACTGGATCGGCTGATGGCCCGCGGCGCCATCGTCGAGCACCCAATTGGACAGGATAACAGCCGCCGCCAACTCTTCGGCCTGCGTGTCGTACCGGACAAACTGTCCGCAGCGGGCAAAAGCGAAGCGAATTCTTCGGTCGATCAGGCTCAAATCTCTGCAGCAGGGTCTGCCGCAAGCTTGCAGCAAGCTTCCCCTATTTTGCAGCAAGCTTCCGGCCAAAACCCTGCTAAGTGATTGATTTTACTTGCCGCAAGCTTCTGCAGCAAGCTTCTGCAGCAAGCTTGCGCAAGCTGCCGCAAGCCTCGGATGGCGCTATGCCGGGACGGCTCCAAGTAGCTGCTATGACTAGGAAAACAAGATTGCCCCTATACCGCCCATTTTGCGCAAGCTGCCGCAAACTAAGCTTGCTGCATTGCGCCCCTATAGGGGGAGGGCCGGCTATGCGGCCCGCCCTCCCCGTGGGGGGCATGGGGCCAGCGCCTTCGGCGCGTGACGGAGCAGCTCACAGCACCTTTGACAACGTGGGAGAACAGCCAATGCCGTTGAAATCAGGCCAACTCACAATCCAAGAACGGCACTTCGTGAAAGGCATGGTGCGCCTCAATGATCCGGCGGAGGCCGCGCGACAGGCCGGCTACTCGCAACCGTCGTCACAGGGCGGCGCGCTGATGCGCCGGCCGAACGTGGTCGCACAGATTCAGGCAGAGGTGACTGCGCGCCTCCGAACCGAGGGCGCTCAGATCGGGGTTGGGACGCTGATCGACATTTCCAGCGGGAAGGAGTTTCCGGCCGGCGCGCGCGTCCTGGCTGCGCGCGAGCTCGTGAAGCTGTCCGGCGTCGGCGCCGACACGCCTGACGTTGAGAAATCGCCCGACATGATGACCCGCGCCGAACTCGAGGCCGCCGCCCGCTCGATCCGCGACAAGCTCGCCGACCTCGAAGGCGGTGTGATCGACCTGGAGCCGATCGAGGCCACCACGGCGCCCCCAACGAGCGTTTTCGACTGATCGGCGCCCGGTCAGGCGGCCGACATGCGGGCGCGCAGCCGCGCCACCGCCGCGGCCGTCCAAGTGCCGCGACCGCTTGGCGTCGGGATGTGTTCGGCCGACAGCGCGGCTGCGACCATCCGGAGCGAGGCGGTGCCGACCGGATCGATCCTCTGCAGGATCGGCTCCAGCACCGCGGCGTGCTCATCGGCCTGTCGCGACCGCGCAGACCGGGCCCTGGCGGTATCGTCCGCGGTCCCGGCACGGCCACGGAAGCCGCCCAGGCGCTGCCCCCGGGCCTTGGCAGCAGCCAGCGCCGCCTTGGTCCGTGCCGAGATCAGACCGGCCTCCAACTCGGCAACGGACATCATCTGCTGCAGCAGAAACCGGCCGGTCGGCCCCTCAATCTGTGGCAGGTCGCAGAATCGAACGTCCACGCCCGCGGCCAGTAGGTTCGAGAGGAACGCCTGCGACCTGGCGAGGCGATCGACCTTCGCGACCACCAGCGCCGCCCGGTGCGCGCGGCATAGGGCCAGCGCGCGGGCGAGCTCCGGCCGGTCGGCGTTGCGCCCGCTCTCGACCTCGACGAACTCGGCGATGAGCGACCAGCTTCCGCCGTTCAGGTAGGCGGCCACCGTGGCGCGCTGCGCATCCAGGCCGAGACCGGAGCGGCCCTGCCGATCGGTCGAGACCCGGAGATAGGAGACGAAGCGCCCGGCGGTCATTCTCGGAGTGTCTCAGGCTGTGCAACGGACGTTGCAAACAACGATACGGGCGGATGCGGCTGTCAGCGCTTGGCTTGCCGCTCGCGGAGCATCTGCATTCTGATGGCGAGCCAGCGGCCTCGAAATTCGGGCGACAGGCCGCCCTTCGGCGGCGGGTCTTCCGGCGGCAGGAGCTTCTTGGCGCGCTTGCGGCGCTTGCCAGTCAGCGTCTTGAGGTGCTCCCGTTCGCTCTCGACGAAAGCGTTGAAGTCGCGCTCGGTGACTAGGACCGGACGCCCGGGCAGGTAGGCCAGCCGGCCCGCCGCGCGCAGCTTGCGGATCCGCGCGACGGAGCAGTTTAGGCGCTCGGCGACCTCGGCCTCGGTGAAGAGCTTCTCCACCGTTGTCACCGTACCCGCCTGCGGGCTGCGTCGCCGGTGCCGTCACCGTCGGAATAGCGGCTGAGGATCCATCGCGCGAAGGCGATCAGCGCGGTCCGCTGTTCGTCCGTCCTGGTCGATTCACGCATACTGCGGCGCCCGACGGTCCAATGGATGTAGTACTTGCCGTTCCTGTGCCGCTCGAGGTGTGGGAAATTCATCGGGCCGCCTCGCGGTCAGAGGGCGCCCCGATAGGAGCGCCCTGCATAATAAGGTCGACTTCACTTTTCTCGGATGATCTGCTGCCAACAGCCTAATAACCGCATGGCTTGTTGCGCAGTGATATCGGCCGCTTCGAAGGTGAAGCACGGGTTTTTTAAATCCTCGCCGTCAGCCTCTATGTACGCGAAGACTGTCGCGTCTTCCGACGCCGCATTGAACCCTTCGCTCATGAGGTTCACGCCCGAGATTTGTGATTTCCTGCCGTAGAAACGATCAGCGTACGCGGTGGCAGGATCGACGGCTTTCATGGTGGGTGCTCCTGTCGGCCCGCGTTTCCGGCGGGTTGGCGAAGTCCAGGGCTGAAAGCACCGCGACAGTCGGCCCCCTGCGCCTTTAGGCTATGCCTTGGACATGCGCGCAGGGACCCTGGACAATCGTCCAAAGCTATAGTCTGACCGGACACTATAGGAACGGCTGTCGTGCGGGCTTTCATGCCTGCACTGGAGAAAATGGGCGTCGTTTCCCACGTTGTCAATCAAATTAATCAAATAAAATATTGTCTGATTTATCAGACAATATGTCTCTTTGTTTGAGACGGATCGTGCAGAGCAGACACTTACTGCTAGGGGCCGCCCCAGGCCCCCGGTATGCTCCACATTCGGCACGGAGACCGGCGCCGGGCGCTCACACAAAAATTCGGTCTGAAAAACGAAACGGACAGTTTGTCCGGTCTCAAGGTCGGACAAACTGTCCAACAGAAAAACCTGAGAGCATGTACTGACAACCTGGGAACAGCGCACCGTCTGCGCCCCAAGTCCGACCACTGTATACAGTTGATGGCTCAGTACTTGCGCTCTACAATGCCAGCACCACGAGGCGCTGCACATGACCGAGCCGAACGACCCGCCCAACTTCGCCTACGCGATCCCATCGTTTCTGGGCTTCCTGGAGCGGGCGGCCGGCGCCTCGGACCCGCGGCAGTTCAGCTTCGACCTCATCGGCGCGTTCGATGAACTGATGCTTCTGTTCAGGCCGGGGCGCTCGTTCCAGTTCGGCGAGAGCCAGCGCCAGACCATCCGCTACTTCGCCCATCGCGCCTTCGAAGCCGGACGCCCCCTGGAGCTGGCAGGCTGTGGCGTCGACGTGCTGGATCGGGGCCTTCGCGCCGTGGTCGGTTTGGGCGACGCCTTGACGTTGCCGGAAGAGGAGCGAGACGGCCCCAGCCAGCGCCAGCGCGAGCGGGTGTTCATGAGGGCGGTCAAACGGCTTCGGCACGCCCTCTACGCAGCGCAGATCGCCATCGACGAAGAGCGGGCCGGCGCCGACGTGGATCTGCCGCCGCTCGGAGACTTGCGGCAGCTCGCCGGCCCGACAGCGGCCGTCCTCCCGTTCCGGCTGGAGACCCGCGAGGCCGTCGAGCGCCGCGAGGTTCGCAGGGCAAAGGAAGAGGCTACCCTGTGGAAGCAGGCCACGGCCTACTTCTGGGCGGCCCACAATCTCGACGACCCGGCCACACCCTACGCCGCGGGCCTCCGCCTGCTCTCCGAGGGCCTCGCCGCGGGTTTTCGGCTGACCGGACCGGATCGGATGACGATCGGCATCGCGATGCTTGGCGCACGCTGGGCGCTCCACCGCGTCTTCGTCCCGACGATCCTTTCAGAGCCCGCCTTCGACGATTATCGAGCTCGTGCGCACCGTGTGCTTGATGCCTTGGAGACCGACGCGGCCGGACTAACGCAGGCAGAGGCCGAGTGGATCGCCGGACTTTGTGCTGAAACGAGCCTCCACGCCAACTTCATCGCAAACGCCACGCATATCCGCAGGTATCGGCACGCCGAGCTGATGGTTCACCACCTCATCGCTCAGCAGGCCGGATAGGAGCGGACGATGCCCCGAACCCGCACAGCTCTGATCGACCCGACGCAGCTCCGCGAGGGCTTCAGCAGCCTCGCCTCCGCCTTCGCCCCGCCGACGGCCCAGGAGATGCTGGCCGGGGCCAAGATTCGCGAGACCAACCAGAAGGTCTCGCAGCTCGCCGACCTCTACAGCATCGCCGGGGGCAGCGACGTGGATCAGGCCCGGCTCGACCGGCTGGCCGGGATCGCGGGCGCCTACAGTCCGAACCAGAGCCTGACCGCCGTTGGCATGAACAACGCGACGTCGGAGCGCACGAACGCCGCCGACAACGCCCGCGCCCTGCGCCAGACCCGGATGCAGCAGGACGGCGAACTGGCCCGGGCCATGCTGGCGCCGCTCAGCACCGGTCAGACCCGGCTTGTGCCGGGCAACATCGCCAGCGCCTTCGGTGTCCCGCAGACGCAGGTCGGCGTGATCTCGCTGAACCAGGGAGATCGCGCCGTCCTGCCCGATGGACGGACGCTCGACGGCGCCGCCAAGCCCCTGACGGACGACCAGCTCCGGGCGCAGATCCTAGGCGGCCTGCCGGCGGGCGAGCAGCGGGCCTGGGGCCTCGGCAACACGCCGGTGGAGACCGTGCAGTCACCGGGCGGCCCCCGCATCGTCTTTCGGTCGGATTCCGTGGGGCAAGCGTTCGCGCCGGCCCAGGCCGCGCCGACCAACCTCGCACGTCTGCAGGCCGAGCGCGCCGCGCTGCCGCCGGGCGATCCGCGCGCCGCCGAGTTCGACGCCGCCATTGCCGCCGAGGGCCGCGGCGTTACCGCCGATCCGTACCGCAACACGACGGAGCAGGAGCTCGCCAAGCGTCACGCCGAGATCGTGAAGGCTGGCAGCGGGGCCACTGCGATGGCGGGGAACCTCGACCGCCTCGAAACCCTGCTCGCTGACGTGCCGACCGGCGCGCTGGCCGAGCGCAAGGCCCAGGTGGCTGGCTACGCCCGGGATCTCGGTCTAACCGACGTCGCCGCGTCGCTGACGGGCGGCAGGCTCGATCAGATCCAGGCCGTCCGGGCGATCATCGAGCGCCTTGCGCCGGGCCTGCGCACGCCCGGATCCGGCGCGCAGTCGGACCGCGAGCTGCAGAACTTCCTGCGCAGCCTGCCTTCGCTCAGCAACACGCCGGGCGGCAACCGGATCATTCTCGACACGCTGCGCGGGGCCGCGCGGCAGCAGGCCCAAGCCGCCGACCTCGCGCGGCAGGCCCAGGCCGGCACGCTCGACAAGTTCGAGGCCGAGCGGCGCATCGCGGCCCTGCAGTCGCCGTTCGCCCGGTTCGGCTCCGGCGAGGGCCCGGCCGCTCAGCCCGACGCCGTGGCCGGGCCCTCGCCGCGTCAGCATGAGCCGGTTGCGGTCTCAACGCCGGAGGAGGCGCGGCGCCTGCCATCGGGCACGCCGATTCTCCTGCCCGACGGTTCGGTCGGAAGGGTGCCCTGACATGGCGGACGCATGGGCCGATTTCCGTGTCTCGCCGGTCGGCGCGCCGCCCGCGCCGCCGGCTGATGAGTGGGCCGCCTTCCGTACGCCCGCCGCGTCAACCCCGCCGGCGCCCGCGGTGCAGCCGAGTGTGGCCGTCGACGTCGCCAAGGCCCTGCCGACAGGCGCGGTGAAGGGCGCGATCGGCCTCGTAGGCCTGCCAGGCGACATGCAGGAGATGAGCAGCAGCCTGTTCGACCGCGCCGCGCTCGGTATCGGTCACATGGTCATGGATGCGACCGGCTATGGCCCCCAGGCCGGCACGCCGGAGCGGGAGGAGTTCGACCGCCTCTATCTCGGCATCGGATCGGGCGGCGGCCTGCCGACGTCCAAGAACGTGCGCCGCGGCGTCGAGAAGGCCACCGGCCCGCTCTACGAACCCAAGACCGTGCCGGGCCAGTACGCGCAGACCGTCGGCGAGTTCGCCCCCGGCGCGCTGGTCGGACCCGGCGGTGTGGTGCGGCGTGTCGCCGAGACCGTCATTCCGGCCGCGCTATCCGAGACGGCAGGCCAAGCCACGAAGGGCACCGCGGCCGAGCCGTTCGCGCGCCTCGTCGGCGGTGTTGCCGGCAACGTCGGCGTGGCGACCGCTGCGGCTCGGGCCGATGCGCCGGCACGCGCCATCACCGCCGCGACGCGCGGCACCACCGAAGCGGATCTCGCCGCGGCGCGGATGCTGGGCGAGACCGCGCAGCGCGTCGGCGTGCCGCTCACCGGTGCCGAGGCAATCCAGGGCGCCACGGGCAACGCGACGAAGCTGGGCGATCTGCAGCGGGCAGTGGAAGGCTCGCTCGACGGTGGCGCGATCCTCTCGCAGGCCTACGCCCAGCGGCCCCAGCAGATGCGCAACGCCGTAGACGAGGCGCTCGCCGCACTTGGCCCGCAGAGCACGGCGCCATCGACGCTCGGCCCACGCTCATCCCAGACCGCCGCAGCGGTCATTGACGACACACGGCAGGGCATCAACCGCGCGACCCGGGCCGACTACGCGGCGGCCGGCAAACACGTGATCGACCCGGCGGACTTCGAGCCGCTCGCCCGCGACCCGGCGTTCCGGGAAACGCTGCGGCAGTTCCGCGCCGACCCGGTGCTTGGTCCGACGTATCGCGATCTGCCGGACAACTCGATCGCGGTCATCGATGCCGTAACCAAGGGGATGCGCGACCGCGGCGTCGCGCTTGGCAACCGGGCGAACCCGGGTTTCAGCTCCGAGACGGCCGGCCTCTTCACCGGGAGCGCCGCCGAGGCACGCGCCATCGCCCGGGATCCGGCCCGCGGCGGCTCCCAGGCCTACGACGATGCGCTGACCGCCCAGGGTCAGGCCCGGCGCCAGAACCTCGAGCCCCTCGAGCAGGGTCCGCTCGGTCAACTCGCACAGGCCAGAGACACGGCAGCCGCGACGCAGGCCGTTCTGCCGACGCGTCCGCTCGTGGGCGGTGAAACCGAGCTCGCCGACGCGGTGACGCGCCTGCGGACCCGCGATCCGGATCTCACGAACGAGCTCATCCGCCAGCGGCTCGCCGATCAGTTCGACGCCAGTGCGACGCGCCTCGTGGGCGGCGAGGCCCAGGGCGGCGGGGCGCGCTTCGCCAAGGACACGTAGGCGGTCGAATAGCGCCGGCAGGCCATGCCGAGGCCTTCCTCGACGAGCCAGCCGTTCAGGTCGAGCGCGCCGAGCCGGCAGACCGCGACAGTGCGCCCGTAGCGGTCCTTCTCGATCGCCTCACACGCGACGTCCCCTGCCGATCTTGACAGAGAGTGCGAGCGCTGCCCTCCGGCCGCACGGATAGTCCTTGCCGGTCGCGTCGCCGCACACCTGGGAGCTCTCCGGCGTGTCGACGCCCTCAAGGCGAAAGCGCTCGCCCCGGATCTCAAGCGTATCACCGTCAATAACGGATGCGCGGCCACTGAGGCTACTGTTATTAGAGCCAACTATCCGGAAGAAGGTAATCGGCCCCTTCCCCCCGCCAATTTGCAACGCAATGCACGTTATCAACATCGCCCCATGCAGTTTTGTCCGCATGTTCTAAAACTATAATCTGCAGTCTCCAACCAAGGCGCTGGGCTGCCCAGGCTAGCGCTTCGAAAATCCGCCGTGTGCTTTGAAGATCGTCCTGCCTTGAGCGTTTACGAACACGGCGAGCATCGGTTTCATTGTTGCTCGAAACGTCAAATGTGTCACTTGGAAAATAAACCTGACTGGGTTGATCAATCACAAGAAAAGTTGGAACAGGGTTTGCCGCGCCCCTGTCTAAGAAAGCCTTGTGCAGTGATAAGAACAGGGATAGATGATATCCCATCCAGTTCTCGCCGCTCCCAATTTCCCAAAGCCACTCATCTCTCTTTTGGTCCACTCCATCGAAACGGATGTTCAGTTCGTTGAAATCAAGATTTGGATTCGCGTCTGTATCAGATAAATTTAGAAATTCGGCAATTATCTTAATTTCTCCACCAATCTTATCCTTGATGGTTTTCGATATGCGCTCCTTAGCCGTCGTGTCGATAAGACTTCTGAGCTCTCTTATCTCTGCATCGATCTCAATGCGATGTCTCATCAATTCGCTGTCATCATCAATGGCGCTAATATTCAAAAGCGCCTGCTCAACGCTGCCAACAAATCTGAAAACATCCTCCAATCTCTGCCCGCCGGCAAGTGCCGGCTTCGATGCATCGATTTCACGCCTTATTTGCCGAAGATTAGATAGGCGTCGTTCCTTTTCGTGCAACTCGCTTTCTATCTGTATCAAATCGCGATCAACCATCGGACGAGCCTTGCGGGTCCCGGCCACAATGTCTTGCAAATCAGCTATTGGTTCCTCAAGTTCACTCAGAACCTGCTTTGCAGCTGCAGATTTCGACCCACACAAGATGCAGTCCCGAGAATCGCTTGAAAATACAGCCTCTGCCATCCATCCAAAGCTGGCGACTCGATCTACTTGCCCAGCAAGAACACCGTCGTAAGTAGAAAACGAGGACCGCAAACCTCTTAATCTCTTCAACCGACGCTTGGCCTCGGCGATCTCACGATCGAGTTGGCGTTCTTCTTCTTTGATACGGTCGATACGGCTAACAGCTCTAGCTGTGCGGGCATCTGTTCCTGTTGATGCAAGCTGCCCAGCGCGGTCAATGACCAATGTCAAAGCGGCGATGATCGGCTCGAGCGCTTCAGGAGCAGCGCCAGCCGGAAGCAATCCAAGTTCTTGCGCTCGATAAAACGCACTTGTTACGTTGGCCCTCCAGAAATTCATGGCGCCTCGCCGCCGCCTAAGCTGACCATCAATGTCGCGAAGCTGTCCACGAAGAAGTTCGTGTCGATGCAAATTCAATAGATCATCATTAGTCATGATTCCGAGGGCTAACGGCAAAACATTCCGAAGTTTTTCCTTGTGAGCATGCGTATCCGCTTTGAAAAACATCGTGTACGGGTTTGCCGCGATATGCTGAGGTATGAAATTGAATGCGGCCAAATCCCGAAAGGACGCACGTTCGTGGAATCCAATAGCATCAGGATCTGGATTCAACCGCAAACTCGACAACCCGGACAAGGTATCCATCATAACCTTGAAATCATCGAGGGAAGCATTCCTCCCAACTTGTCTCGGCAATTTATCTTCTAACTCTCCTCCTTGTTGGATCCAATAATCAGGACTTATCTGACGAAAATCGGCTTTACGCCTGGCAATCCGGAGAACACCGAGATCAGTCGTGAGTACCAATCCATACCAAGCAACCTCATCTCTTATAGGCCCTAATGGGATAGCACAGCTTTTTGCCCCTAGAACATAATCAATAATACTGATTATTGCGGATTTTCCTGTTCCGCTCCACCCGGTAATTACATTGATTTTATCAACTGCAAAGTGATGGACCTTGATATCGTTCGCATTGTTTTCCGGCCAGAGCACTAGGGCGTTGATAAAAAACTTCATAATTCAAATCCCGATACGCAAATGCCAGCAAGTGGCTGCTACGCCTTCCTGTGCCATCCAAGCGCCCAAACGCCTTGCGGCGGCCAGCATATCTCGCACCTCGGAGCCGTCAGCACTGACCTCCGCTGGTAAGCGATCTCGCACCGGGCGATAGGTAGGAAACCCTGCTACCTCCTCTCTGGCGAGCAAGCCGGCCGAGCTGGCGACCTGGAGCGAGCGAAGAGAGATTGGCGCTAGCGCTTCGATCCAGGCTTGTGCTGAAAGCGTGAGTTCTGGCTCATCGGAGACCGCCCGGATCAAGCCACTGTCAAAACGCATGGTCTTGATTTTTCTCACAGTAGGCCCGTGCAGCGTTAACGGTACAGCAATCAAGAACGCTGGAAGCGAAGGAGCATCTCCTTCAACAGATCGCTGGACATGCTCGGCAGCAAACTGCCAAGCCAAAATTGCGCCCAGGCTCTCGTTCAACAAAATGCGCCGCTCGAAATCGTCGCGCATGGTCAATTAGCGCTCGCCATGATCTTTCGGCTCACAATCTGGATGCCACCAAACTTCGTTGTCGTCGGCCAACCTATGGTAGTTTCCGGCAGTCATATATTGTTGTGGGCACGGCTCTCCATCAAGCATTTCACAGTGGAGTCCTGTGGTTGTTGTCGCTATGATTTGCCCTAACTCAACAGATGTCATACTGGTACGTTCTCGTCTGACTTGGCGAGATATCTGCCGCCATCGGCGTTTGAGACGAGCGCTTCGATCCGGCCACTCTGAGAGGGGTATTTGGCCTTCAACTATCAGCCTGCTTTTCTCCGTGTTGAATCGCGCCCAGTCTTCGATTGCCTCCGCAATCTCATCAAAATCGAACTCAATTAAGCTGAGATGTTTGACAAATTGTCGGCCACGGGCAGCTGATCTAACCGCTTCAGTGACGCTAATGCTTTCTTCTGGAAGCGGTAGAATGCGTTGACGATCCAAGCGCCTTTCAATAGCTCGACACTGCTCGACGCATTCTTGCCGCGCGACTAGCCCTGGCTGGCCGCTACGCCACTGATCCATCAGTCGCTTCGTCAGCCAGCCAAACAGACCTTCGAGGACTAATTCCGAATCCACGCGTCTGGTAATACCAAAACGACTTGCTATGTGCTTTCGCCTGCACGGGCTTGAAGCTGTCTCACTGCACACCTCAATACGCATTAGCAATGAAGTCAACTTTTCGTCATCATAGCATAGGACTTCATCGATAATATCTTGAACGGCCGGACGCTTACGTGTTTTCGGCAAGGCGCCGGCTTGTCGCAATTTAGCAATTGCAGCAGGTGCTGATTGAAGTCCTGCTTTAGCTAACGCGGCCAAACTTAAAATCAATGGCGCCGTAGGTGTATTGCTCGTTGCGAAGATGAGACGAGGACCTTGGCCGCAAGGTGTAGCTGTAACAGAGTCGTCACTCGCCAGCCAATAAGCAAGAGTTTTCCATAGCGCTTCACTCCGATCCCCGAGCAACTCGGCTTTGGATCGGATGGAATTCTTGTCTTGTTCTCTGACTTTTACCAACTTTCCATTATAGACAACAACATCATCGAGAATTTCAACGCCGACGACGGCATCACCGTCAGAATCGCAAAGATGTTCAAGCGCGCGTTCTAGCTGGAAAACAAAGCCTGCCGCAGCACCCGGTGCTACCTCACCGTAGCGCCGACGTGATGCGTCTATCGCGCGATTATTTTTTGGTTCGCCCACTTCGTGGCTCTGACGCTTCACTGTCGCGGCTGCGGACGGAACGCGATGCCTTACGATGTCGCGAATCCTAGTAGCCTCCGAATCGGCCGGAGTTCGAATCGAATCTTAATCCTGCTCCCTGAAAAGCCAATCGAGGTGGGCGACGAATTCACACTTTGCGACTTGGGAATGTACCATTGTCCCCGATCTTCGTTCGAGCTGGCAACAGCAGCTTGCCGGTCTGGCTTGTTCCCTTGCGGATAGCGCCGGAGATGAAGACAGCCTTGATCCGCGGATCTGCGTCCGACCAACTGCGTGGGACAGTCTGTCTGCCTACTGAAGCTTCTTCAACCGCACGCCAGGCCCCTCGCCATTCTCGCCGATGAAGAGCACGCCAGCGGCCTCCAAGGCCGTCTGCAGCTTGTTGAGCGTCTCGACCCGCGTTTGCAGAGATCCCTCGCCTGGCTCGAGGCGCTTGATCGTCGGGAGCGATACGCCGGAGGCCTCACTCAGCCTATCCTGGGACCAGCCTAGCAGGGCGCGCGCGGCTCGAAGCTGAGAGCGTGTCATCAATACTTTTAGCATCCTTTTTGATGCCAACGGCATAGACGGCGCTGAATGCGCCTCATATGATCCTAAAAGTATCGAAGTTGAGGCGAAAAGTCTATGTCCGCCCGTCGCTCCCTGTCTTAGTCAACCGCCCTCTCCGACATGCGGAGCGACAGTGTGCAGGTCCCGGCGGGCTTCCTCGGCGCCCGCGGGCGTATCGAGGCCGCCGTGCGGTTCGGCAAGGTCGCCCTTGTAAAGGCCGACGGGTCCTTTGGTCGGGCCGGCATCACGAACGCCGCGGCCGCCGCCGCGAAGGCCCACCAGCTCACCTACGGCTCGACCTGGGCCGCCGCCATGTCCGTGGCGCTCAAGGCCGCGTGGCAGGCAGCACGCACCGCCCGGGCCCGCGCCGCTCACTGATCCTGTCGCAGCGGCTTGGGGTGTCGCCGCCGGCGCGGTAGCCAGATCGGGGATAGAGCTAGGCTCGTAGGCGTTGGGTGTTTGCGGCTACGTGCTCTCGGTAACGAGCCACCACGTCGTCGGGCGTGCCGCCCGTCAATAGCGTAGCTGTCGCTTCGGTCGCGGCCGCGATCTTCTCGAACACCATCGAGTTCATCTCAGCCCAGGATTCCTGACCGCCCCAAGCGAGCCGTACCAAACGCAGTTCGATGACCTGCTGCGATTCTATCGCGAGCAGAAGTGGAGCGAAGAAGGGGTTGAACACACAAGGGCTCCTAGCCGCTGGACGCGGCAGGACGGCAACCACATCTCGGAAGCGAATGATCCCAGCCTAAAGCGGTTAGCTAAGTCGGGGACAGTTGGTTGCGTGAACTCGCGGATCTGATCCTAAGGGGACGTTGGTCGCGAGCGGAAGCGGGGGCCATCTGCGCCGGATGGCCCCATCGCTGACGATTTAGCGAGCGGAAACCGCTGCAGCGTCAGCCACAACCTTGCGGGTGGCGGGAGCCGCGACCGTGACATGGGGCGTAGTCGTCAGTTCGGAGGCCCGGCGGACCGACGCTGTTGCGCGGGCCTGCTCACGGAAGAGCGGCGGGGTCACGTTGACGGCCTCATCAGCAACGGCGGAGCCCGCAACGGTGACAGTAGCGAGGAAGGTAAGGGTGAGAAGCCGCATCGTGCGCATGGATCGTCTCCGGTTTCATCGGTCCAGGACGGCAACCGATGAGCGATTGAACCATGGATTTGTGCGGTGCGATAATCACTGCGTGCAACGCACCATAATGCGTCAGCAGCGCTCACTATTCGATATTGTGCAAGCCGTAGAGGCATACCGGGCAATGACAGGTGCGCAAGCCATGCATCCGGCGAATATGTAGAAAAACTTGCACCGAAGATAAAATTTATTTCGGCGCGATATATTTCGAGTATTCCCCGCTTGAGCTGTCTAGATGCACAATCTCGCGTAGATCGTTTTGTCGTTGAGCCCTGAGATCAAAATAGACAAAAGATTCGCTCTCAGCTGAGCGATTATCGCGGCGCCGTCCAAGCGCGCAACGGCAGGCCGGCATGAAAGCGCTCGGCCCCCTGGACCAACAGTGCCGTCGGGTGCTGCGTGCAGAACGCGCGCAGGGATCCCACCACCAGATCTGCGTTCAGTCCGGACAGGTCGCGGAACTGCCGATCGCGCACCACCAGCACGGCGTTGATGCCGGTGGCGAAACCGAGCGACCATGTCATGAACGCCGACCGGTAGTCGCGTTGATCGAACAGCGGCGCAGCGTCTGCGCAGGACGTCAGGCCGAAGCCGGCGGCGTTCGCGCCCTCGGCTTTGCAGGGCGTCATGGCGAGGAAGCCGTACAGACTCAGCGCGGCGAGACACCGGCGCATCTTAGACCCCTGCCCGCGCAACCACAGGCCGGACGAGCGGCACGACGGTCGACGCCACCACCTCTAAATCGGGTGCCGTCCGGCGGATCGTGTCGGCGACGAAGCTCGGCGCGAGGTGCGCATAGTGCTTTTCGGCCATGCGGGTGCCGGAATGGCCG
>NZ_AP014809.1:1420000-1505000 GCF_002355515.1 Methylorubrum populi
TGTTCCGTGCCACGACACCATGTTTCAGGCCGAGCCTACAACCTTCGAGTTGGCGTTTGTCAGCATGCAGGGGCACGGAGAAGCGCCATGCACCAGAAAATCATCGAGGATCGACCTGTTCCGAAGGCGCCGTTGTAAGATGGATGCGTGCGACCGATGACACTGGTCGCGTGCAGACTTCGTTGTCCATCATAACCGAGAGCCTCCGTGACCAAGTTGCTTCGTCTGACCGTCGAGACATTGTTCCTGACATTGGTGGCTGCATTTTCTGCGCAACCAGTTCAAGCGCAACCCGCGCCACTCTTTAGTCTTCCAATCACTGGCCAGCTGTCGAATGGTGTGCCTGCAGCGGGCCAAGCAACCGCTTACAATAACGGAGTCGGCGAATTCTGGGTGCAGTTCCCTGGATCGATGCGGTGCACCGGCACCTATGCGGTGCGCGATCCGAATCCTACGATCGTGGTTCCGGTAACTTGCGGCTCAAGAATTCGTGGCGAAGCCGTCATCACACGTCAAGCTGACCTGATGTCAGGCACTGCCATCGTGGAACTGAACAACGGAAAGCGAGGGCAGTTCGTGTTCGGCAACCTCACCTTTGAGCAGGCTTTCGGTCAGGGTCGCGTCCGAACTTACTGAGTAGAGAGGCGGACACCTCAGTAAGCTGAACGATCGCGGCGCAGGCGCGGCACTGTCTCAGAGCCACACCTGCGCCGCACCTGTGCAGCCTCCCTTTGTGGTCGCCCCCCTGGCGCACTCGGCACGATTCGAACGTGTGACCGTTGCCTAAGGAGGGCTGCGCAGCCGTCCCTTTGAGCGATCAGGGCATTTCATCATCCCGCACAGCGCCGTTGCGTCGGCGGTCCAGTTGGGCTACTCACGAGCCACGGTCAGCACCCGTAGCTCAGCTGGATAGAGCGTTGCCCTCCGAAGGCAAAGGTCACACGTTCGAATCGTGTCGGGTGCGCCAATCTCATCAATGACTTAGCTGCTTTACGCGCCCCGCTCGGTAGGGCCTGCGGAAGCACTGCGGAAGCAGCAGGAGAAATGCGGTCGATTCGTGCGTTCGGGCGGAAGGGCCATGCCCACTAAGGGTAGGCGCCCCACCGTGGGGCGCTTGGCGCCACGCACCCGACCGCGAAGGGATCCACCGCTCGATGCCGATCAAGGCTCTGAACGACCGCAAGAAGCTGTCGAGCGACTTCAACGAGGCCAACGACGCCTTCATCGACGCGGTGCTCGGTGCCCTCCAGGCTGGCGAGATCCCGCTCGATCTGGCCCGGGCCTACCTCGCGCACCCCGTTGCCATGATGCACTCGGACGGTCCGCAGGCCGTAGCCAACTACTTCGAGCGGATCCTCTCACAGCAGCCCAAAATCGATTGGACGCCTGGCGACTGAACCTAAGTGCGAAGGCAGCCTTCGAGATTTTCTCCAGCGTCCCGCGCCTGTGAAAAGGCGGGGCCATAGGTGCAGCCTAGAGCAAGGCTGCCCGACACGCCTAAGCCTGTGCTTTCAGCGCTTCAGGTTCATCAAGGTTTCGAGCAGCTCGTTGCCGGTCATGAACACCTTGGAATTGGCGGTGTAGACTGTCTGCGACTCGATCATCGTCGTCAGCTCTGTGCTGACGTCGACGTTGGATTGTTCGAGCGCCCCGGCCTTCAGGGTGCCCCGTCCGCCCTGGCCGGTGAAGCCGATCTGGATGTCGCCAGACTCGGCGCTCGTCGTGAAGACGTTGCCCGCCCGGGGCGTCAGGTTGTTGGGGCTCGTCACGTCCGCGAGCGGCACCTTGAAGGCGGCTTTGCGAGTGCCGTCGGAATAGACCGCGTAGACGGTGCCGTCCTCGCCAAAGGCGGTCCCGCTCACCGCGGTCGGCGACGAGCCGTCGGCCGTGCCGGTCAGACTGTACGGGCCTGCAAGTTGAGTAACTTTGGAAAAATCGATTATCATCGGCTCAGAATTGTTCACCGAAACCGAAATATTGTTTTTATTCGAAGAAAGAGTCCCGTCTTGATCATAGCTGAGAATGAGCGATGAAGCTGGAATAGATGCCGGATCTGTGATTTCTACCAGCCATTTGGCCGGCGGCTTAAAATCATTTACCAGACTCACAGAACCATATCCGACATCGCCGGGAATTCCCGAGATTGGCGGGCCTGACGCCGGGGTGGCTGAATATGTTCCGTCCTCAAGTTGACGCAATGTAGATTGGTCATCAAAATTTGCGAGAACAACTTGGCCAAATGCTTGTGGTGCGACTTGCCCCTCCATCTCCCCAAGTATAGCGCCCTTATTCTCTACAATTAACCTATTCGTACCGTTCGGAACTATAACAGCCGGATCCAGGGAATATCCACTTCTTGTTATTATCGTACCGTCATTTCCAATCATGAACGACCCATCCCGCGTATAATTAATTTCTCCGGCATCGTTTTTGATCTGGAACCAGCCGGGGCCGCTAATATTCAAGTTGATTGCGGTGCCAGAGAGCCCAACAGAGCGGCCTAAGGCGGAGATCCTGATACCAACCTTTGTAGGTTGTCCAACTTGGTCATAGGCGATAAGCGACGACTCAAGTACTGGTGGATCTGCTCTGTCAGTCTCTCCGAGGATTGCAGGCAAATTCCCTGCGATCGTGGCGCTGGTGGAGGGACGCGCCTCCTGTCCCATCACGCTGACATTGACCGGCTTGAGGTCGGCCACCCCGTTGAGGACGGGGTTCGGCGCGCCGTTGGCGAGGCTGTAGCCCATCAGGGCGAAGCCGCCAGCATTGACGAGGTTGCCGGTCTTGCCGTCGACCACGAAGTTGCCGGCCCGCGTCATGAAGGGCGCGCCACCGGCATCGCTCACCACGAAGAAGCCGTTGCCCTGGATCGCGAGATCCTTGTCGGAATTGGTCGAGGCGATCGGGCCGCCCTCGCTCACAGACCGGCGTAGCGTGGTCTCGACCGCGCCGGAATTGTAGTTGCCGACATTCCCCGCATCGAGCAGCAGCGAGGAGAACTCGGCCGAGGTGCGCTTGTAGCCGGTGGTGCTGGCGTTCTGGATGTTCTCGGCCACTGTCGAGATGCGGTTGGACTGCGCGTTCATCCCGGAGACGCCGGTGCGCAGCGTGCTGAAGAGACTCATAGGGCGGTAGCCAGCATGGGTACGATATTCCTCTTTGAAGGGTGGAGGCTTGTGCGTAGCTGTGCCGACAGGAATCTATCGCTGGCGTGACCGACACCCGATAGATTGAGCCCCACGCTGCCAGGTCGGGATTGGTGACGTCATCCGGATGGCGAGCCACTGAGCCCGAATCCGCGCCCTCCACCACCAGTCGCCGATGTAGAGCCAGGCTCGCGGCCTCGGGTCGGATGCCCGTCCGGGTAATCAGCTGCGCAAAAGCTGCAGAACGGCCTGTTGCGCTTGATTTGCGAGACCTAGAGAGGAAGTCGCCATCTGACGCCGCACATCGAGTGCGCTGGCAGAGGCGGCAGCTTGGTTCATGTCGCCGTCAGTCAACGCAGCAGCCCCAACGGCGAGGATGTTTGACATTGATTTCGTGAATCCGCTGCGCGTGCCGACAGTATTGTAGGCACTCGATAACTCTGATGCCTTAACGCGCAGCGCGTCGCTCGCACTCCTAAGCTGAGAAACTGCTGCCTGGAGAGATTGAGAATCCAAGAAGTTTCCGTCGATCGACGTCAGCAAGCCAAGGCCATGTGCGCCCATCATTGCACCTGCAACGTCGGTGCTGCTGGTTCCACTCTCGTTAAAAGTCAACCGCATCGTGGCGCCCATGAGAAGGTTCTGGCCGTTGAAGCCGCTGTCACGTGCCAAGCTGGAGATTTGTTCGAGCAGACCCGCATAATCGCGTGCGAGGCTCTGGCGCTGAGATGCGCCGGGTTCCGACAGCACGGCGCCAACAGAATATGGTGCGTTTTCGTTCGTCAGAATGCGCACGCCGGTCGGTGAGGTCTCGCCAATGGGCGCCTGCACGGTGATGGTGTCAGCCTCACGGCCTGCGATCCCACGGACCACTACCTTCCCGTATGGGGACGGTTCGAGAGTGGCGATCATATCGGCAGTCGAGAGATGCGCGTTGAGCTGGTCGAGGGTGGTGACTTCGGTTGCCTCGTAGCCGAAGGGCACCGTTACGCTGCGCGCCTCGACGCCCTTACCGATCGTGTAAGTAATCGACTTTGTGTCGAGGCTCGGGCTTGGTTGATAAGTGTAGCCGTTGGGCTGCGTGAATCCCAGGTTGCTCAGCGTTGTGCCGGACCCACGAAGCTGAAATGTATCGTCATTGTCCGCAGCGATGAGCTGGAGGCGGGTGCCGGTACCATCAAGGCTCGCTGATGGAGCGGACGGTTCGGCTCTTGCGTTGATGGCGTCCCTCAGCGTTGCCGGGGAGTTGAAGAAGCCATTTGCGGGATCCGGTGGCGTGCGGAAGGTGAAGGTGACGATCGCGCCACCGTTGACCTCGTAGCTAAATGTGTCCGCTGACTGCGTTAGTGCCGGGCCCGGCTGGGTAGGGCTGATGCCGCTTCCCCCGACAGTAATGGGCCGATCACCGTCCCTCGGTGCCACCGTCGCAATGGTGCCGGGATCAGCAGATACCGTGACTATGGCATTGAAATCTCGCCTGATCCTATCCGCCAGTTCGGTCGCGTCTGAGAAAAAGTTGCCAGGTGGAGTAGGGACAGGAGATCGAGCCTCGTAGGTGATCACCGTGCCGCCAGCTTGTTGAACCTCAACAGTCTGTCCCGGCGTGGTATTTAGCGGACCAGCGATGGCCGTCTCCGTCATCACTCCGTGGAGACCTGCGAGGTTCTGCGATCCGGAGGCGAATGCAGCAGCCGGTTGGGCCCCGACCACGTCAGCAGCCGTGTAATCACCTATTGATGGCAGGAAAGCAGGTACACTGACGGCATCCGGGGCCGCGGCGGCTCGCGCGGTGATGCTCTGCCCCATCCTTACAAGGTTCTGGATCGCCTCGATTCCGCGGTTAGCTGCTTGCAATGTTTGTATGCCGTTCGACAGCCCATCGAGCAGGCCGCTCAAATCGGCTCGGCGGTCTGAAAGTCCCGCGGCTGTGAAGAAGTTGACTGGATTGTCGAGCGCAGACGTAACGCGTTTGCCGGTCGCAAGGACATTCTGCGTGAGCGCTTGATGATCAGCGACGTTCTGGAGCGCGAGCAGATTGCTTCGTGTGGCTGCTGTCAGCGAGATGCTGGACATCTTCTGTGCTTATGGTTTTCGTGTTCGACACAAGCAACCGCAGATATGGTTAACGTCGCGTTAAATTAACGGTCCATTCACCATGTCGTGTGCATGCAACCGTCGATTTTGTTGTTTCTGGAGCCGACGTAGCATCGTCGTCGCACACAAAGATGTAGGATCAGGCTGATCCAATGATGCTAAACGTAACCTTTGGTGCTCTGCTCGGAGGTGGGTGCCGAGCACACCGGCCCATTCGCGGGGTTGAGGCGGCCCTTCAAGGCATCGGGCCACGGATAGGCAATTACGCTCGAAGCAGCGCCCCGGTTGATCTGGGCGAACTGCACGAAGCCACCGACCTGGCAGGTGCCGTTCGCCTCGTCGCCGCCGATCGGGATGCGCTGCTGCCAGGCGGCTCAAACCTGCTCGTTGTGCGCACGGGAGCGGTCTTGATTCAACAAACTGGCGTCCGTTGAGGGTGGGAAGCCGTCATCGGATTGTCGCCTGAAAGCCGACGTTCGGCTTATCTCAAGGTTGGTCAATGATCCGCTCGATATGCGCCTCTGAAATGACTTGCCCTCTCACCTCGACAACGAGCCTTGTGAGGGGAAGGGACCCTGCTGCAAGCTACTACGGCTTCGGCTTAAACTCGACGACGCCAATCCCGGTGGTGAAAGTCACATTCGCTTTGTCCTTAGCAATCAACTGATAGCCGACATGAGCCTCAGTTCCCGGCTTCAAATCAGAAGGAGCAGGAAGTGTGACGGAGAAATTCTGAGCCTTCGTATCTGGCTTTACGTTTAGCTTAGAGACGTCGTACTCTTCGTTTGGTATAATTTTTGAGGCTTTCAGCTCCACCGTGTAAGGAGCAGCTCCGCCCGTAATAAATCCCTCAATGGATACGGGCGCTTGTGAGTCCGGCGGAGGCGGCTTGGTGATCGTTAAGGCGAACGGTCCTGTTTTGTCCCCGCTCGCGGACGCGGTCCCGTAGTAGAAACCTAGGATCGTGCCCAATACGCCAATGACGATAGCGAGTAGATCCTTGGACTTTCCAAATCTCTCTTCTATTTCGTTTTTGTCCATCCAGAAGAGAGACACGGCGATAAGAAGGATGACGCCTATTGTCGTTGAACCGAAGAGGAACGTCAGCAGCCCGCGCCCCCCGTCGGCCGATATGTAGAGCGAGAACATGCGTTCGTTCGTAAGCACATAGCCGAGAAAGCTCAGGAACAACACCGTCGCGAGGGCCAGGACGGCGAGAGAAACTACGTCGAAGCTGTCGGCCGAGCTCCACTTCAGGTAGGCGCCGTATTGCTGGCCCAGGGTTGCGACGGCAATGTCCTTGTTCGGTCCGTTGCTCCCCATGACGGATCTCACGGCATCATCGAAGCCGATCTCGTTCCCGGTCAGCCCATAGGTGTCACACAGCGACTTGATCGCCGGATCGGTTTGCCGTTTCAGGTATTCGCCAAATCTGGCGGCGCCGCTGCGATGGCGCCCAAAAACAAACCCGCCTATTCCAATACCGATCACTGCAGCGACGATCAGAACGGCCCAAAACGGATGTGAGCTAAAGAGCTTCACCACATCATCCAGCATGGGGCGCCTCGTAGGTAAATTCTAGCCGAAATTGACCGTCGTCCAGCTCGAATTTCGTCAGGCTCCTCGCGCAGATCCCGGAACGCCTCGGTCATCAGCTTATCCCGGCACGCCGGAAGTAATTTTAACGAAGTAGCAGCTTTTGGCAATCCTATGGTCTAAACGCGTGTGACCTGCGGCGGGCGAGCACATCGCACTTGCGTCAGACCAACTGATTCTGGGTGGGGAACGCTCGTCAAGCAAGTCAGAGTACCGGCAAGCGGACGCTCTAAACTTCCGAGTTGGGTCGAAAGCTGCCTTCGGCAAAGCCGACGCGTGGGACCCGCCGCTTAGCCACTTCGATCAGGCGGCTCGTCCAAGGCTGAGTTGTTCCGGTTCACCCAACTCGGTGAGGCGCTGCCTCACAAGGTGGTCAACACTGAAGCTAGAGACCCTTCATCCACCTTGCTCGAGCGCGGATCGGCTTCGCTGTTGCTGACCAGTCGGTCGCTGGCTCATACGGGCGAATCAGGCTCGCCCATCTCGGTGAGTTGCTGCTTCATGTGGCGGTCGAGCACTGCTGTGAGGGATCGGGGATCGACCTTGCCGGTGCTCCGATCGATCTGGATCTCTTCCGCAGCCTCAATCGCGATCCGTGCTGGCCATGCCAGCAACCCATCACGCACGACTCGGGCCTCTTCGAAGAACGCCTTCTCAGCGGCGGCCCGGTCAACGAGGGTGCCGGCCTTCACATCGAACTCCTGCTGCCTGAGCAGGGCAAGGTAGGTTTCCTTTAAGGCTCGGGCCTTCCCGAGGGTCATCAGTTTGCCGTCCACGAGGACCGTCTCCTGGCTGTCGACTTCTTCGCCGTCATTGTCTTCGTCGGGCCGTGCACCAGGTGATGCACGGTCTGATGCACGCGGGGGCGCAGGGCGCTGATCCTGATGCGCCGCGCGACCGGCACGTCTCCCAGAGCGGGTCAAGTCGATGTTGGCGGCGCGGTCCGCTAACACCTCGGAAAATATGACCTTTTGCCCATGCGAGCGCACTAGCCCGTCCTTGATCTGGCGTGAGAGTACGCTGCGATCGATCCCCAGGCGGCGAGCGGCGGCCGAGATGGTGATGAGGGCGTCTGACGGCGAGTCGTGCATCAAGTCGTGCATCAGTTTCGAACGCTGGCGCTAGGAACGATCGGGGCCCCGACCACCCGTATAGGTTCGGAGCCCCCAGGGGCCCTGACGGGTGGGGTCGGGTTGGGGGGTGGCCGCCCATCACCGCACCTGCCGCCCTGCCGCCCCCGATCGGTCCGCATTCGCTCGACGTTCGGCCGCAGCGGTGCGGGTGAGCTCGGTCAGGCTGGCGGCTTGGCTCTGGACGCGATCGGCCATGCCAGCAGCCACGGCAGCAGCACCGACCACGGCGCCACCGCGACCGAACCCCTCACGCACCTTGGCGGTGGTCGTCTTCCGGCCTCGGGCCACGTCGGCGATGAACTGAGCTTCGATGCCGTCGAGAAGGCTGCGGATCTCGGCGGCGCCGGCGGCATCCTCCGGATCGGGGCGCTTCTTCGGAGCATTCGAGGAGACGATCTCGATCTCCATGTTGCCCGAGGCGTCCGGCTTCACCTGCTTGGAGACCGCGGCCACCTCGCCCACCGGACCGGCCCTGAAGGTGCCGAAGTCGAACAGGTAGCCTGTTCGGGCCGCCACCGTGAACGTGTCGCCGGAGGGCGCGGCGGTCAGGCGGTCGTTCACCACCCCCGGCCGGTCGAGGTTGTAGTTGTTGCGGCCGTAGGTGCCGACCACGTCGGCGAAGAAGTCGGGGAACGACAGCGAAGCGAAGCCGGCGCCCTGGAAGCTGTCCATGTCGATCCGGCCATTGGTCAGGCCGCGCAGATCGACGCTGGTGTTGAGGTAGTTGAAGGCGGGGCCGAGGACGAGGTTGGGCGTGGCCTGGTACATCAGGCCGGCGGTGACGCCGCCGAAGTCGGCGCTGAAGGTGTTGCCGATGGTGCCGCCTGCCCGGTTCTGAGCCGTGCGGTCGACGTTGAGGTAGGTGCCCAGAGCGAACACCGACAGCAGGCTGCCGACTTGAACTGGGATGGTTACGGGCGGGGCGGTGCGGCCCGGCAGGTCGGCTGTGAAGGTGGCGGGCACCGACATGGCCATGTTGCGGCGGCGCTCGGCGCTAAGGAAGTCGATCAGGGTCGAGGAAAACCCCAGTCCCGCGGCCTGTCCCAGCTCACCTTGGGGACCGATGGTCAGCGGGGCATTGAGCTGGTTCGCCACGTAGGCGGCGAAAATCGTGTTGGCCTTGCCGGTGAAATGGATGTTCTCAGGAGAGATGTACTGATTTTCTAACCCTGTTGTGGCGCCGTTAGCGCTACAGGCTGGATCTTGCGCGCAGGAAATGGTGCCAGCATTTGCCGCAAATCCGTAAGCTGTCGGATTTGCGCGCAAGCGATCAGCTAGTGTGGCGAGATCGAAGAAGTGGATGTTGAGCCCTCTGTCCGAAGAGGGTTTTAGGGCTGCATAGATGACCTATCTTCCTCGCCGAGCGCATTCGGCGGGAGGTGGGTCATGGGTCTGCAGTGCAAGCGTTGTGGCAGTGAGGAGCACGTCAAAAATGGGCTGATGCGCTCCAAGCAGCGGTATCGGTGCAAGGCCTGTGGCCTGAACTTCACCGACACGCCCGCCCGCGGCAAGCCGCTGGCCATGAAGGCCACCGCGGTCCTGCTGTATGTCAGCGGCTTGTCGATGAACCGCACCGCCAAGCTGCTCGGTGTCTCGACACCGACGATCCAGGCTTGGCTGGAGCAGTTCGCCGCCGCCTACGCGCACAAGCCCGAGCCGGAAGGCCGGGCGGTGGTGATCGAGCTTGATGAGATGTGGCACTATGTGAAAAAAAGTCCGAGCCGCTCTGGATCTGGAAAGCTTGGGATCGTGCTTCAGGGCAGTTGGTGGACTGGGAATGCGGCGGTCGTGACAAGGCCACCTGCGAGCGCCTGATCCAACGGCTGCAGCGCTGGCGCACCCGGCTCTACTGCACGGACGCCTACGCTGCCTACACCGCGCTGTTGCCGATCGGGCAGCACTATACGGGCAAGGACGAGACCCACAGCATCGAGCGGGACAACGCCCGGCAGCGGCATTGGCTCGCCCGCTTTCGACGCCGCTCAATCGTGGTCTCGAAAGCCAAGCGCATGGTGGACGTCAGCCTCGCCCTCTTCGCCCGTTTCGCCGGAAACTGCAGGATCAGCGACCTGCTCTCTATGCTAACCTAAAACCCTCGGCAATTTTACGGAAGGTATCCGTCATGTGTGCCTGATGTGCGAAGCCCACGGTTGCCGCAATGTCTCGAAGATTGAGCTGCCCCTCGCTGATCAACTCCTTCGCGCGCTCCACCCGCCGGATGAGAATATACCTGTAGGGAGAATGGCCTGTCCCAGCTTGGAAGGCCCGGCACAGGTGCCGGATGCTGACGCCACGCTCGTTCGCCAGCTCATGCAAGGTGATCGGCCGAGCTAAGTTGGCCTCAATCCACTCCTGCAGACGCTTCACATCCGCGGGTGCGGCAGGCTGATGCGCTGCGGTGGGAGCACTGACGGCGTCTTCCGTAAGGAGATGATGGAGGAGCGCAGTAACTATGGCTTCGCCCAACCCCGCCCCACTTGGGTGCCCTGCCCTCACGTCGATGTGCAGAGCCCGCAAGAGATGTTCGATGGTTGGCTCGGTGCCTTGGAGGCGACGGAAGGCGCCTTCACGATAGGAGCGGCCTATGTAACGCTCGATGGCGTCTGGCTCGATCACCAGATGCAGCCCCCGCTGAACACCCTGCCAAGCGCCTACGGCTTCCTGACCCGGCAACATCATCAAAGGGTCCGTCGGGACGTCAACGAAGGCAGCGCGCGCCGACCCTCTGCGAACCTTCATGGGGCCGCACGTCATCGAGAGGGCAATGAAAGCTTGGTGGATGTCGAACCGTCCTTCCGGCGGCACTTCGATTTCCTGGAACGCAAAGCCCCGCCAGCCTGCTCGCGCGCCACTGGTGACGATCGTTGGCTTGTCAGACAGATGCGACCACAGTTGCCGCTCCGACCCGAGCATAAGCGTCCCTCCCGGCGGTGACCATTCGGCCTCGTTCGTTTTATGGAAGCGCACACTCTGGCAGTATCGGGTGACGGCTCGTCAAGCTTCTCTTTGGCCAGTCAGTTCGAGCGATGCGGATTTGTTACATTGCAAACGGTCGCCGATTGCAGGCTTCAGGCTTCCATCAAGAAGTAGGCGTCGGCGTTCCAGCGACACCCTAACTCAGGGACGCGGGCACCGATCTCAACCCGGGTTGGTCCAGCTCAGGGGTCTGGGGCGAGGTTCGCAAGCCGGACGGCCAATAAATGACCGCTTCTGGGAAGTGAACCGCTCCGGATTTCCCGGAGGCTCCAACTCTTGAGAGTATAGAGCCCTGACGAAGCGCAGCACACCCTTGTCGCCTGAGGTCCGCGAACGCGCGGTCCGAATGGTGTTCGATCACCGAGGCGAGCATCCTCGCGCACCAGCGTCAGGTAGGGGGCGACCAGGGCCCACTCGCCATCGGATACATCGGAGGGATAGGCTTTCCGGGACTGGCTCATGACCCATCATCTGAGCCGACCAGCCGGAAGGTCCATAACAGCCACTAGCTTCAGAACGAGCGCAATCCACGGGGACAAGGTCAATGGAGACCCGGACCAACTCTTGGCCAGCGTATACGGCATCATACGCCATGTCTCCGTACCGCTCGGGCTTTCGACGCCGGAAAACCCGGAAATACCTTCCACACGCTGGCGCACGGTCTTCGACCATAAGCGCCGCTTCTATTTATTCAAATCGGCACTTTCACCCAACACGTTCTGGGCCGACCTGAATCAGATCGATTTCTCCAAGGAATCGGGGAAAGTGCTGAAACTTGATCTCGGCACCGAGCAGGCCAACGTCTTCGCCGGCGATGCGACCCGGTCCTATCGCGAGTCGGAGCCTTTTCCTTTTGCTGGACTGCCGCGATAGAGCATTGCTCGGGGGCCGGTCGTGGCGTGGATCGCCCCCGTGGCCGGCGGTCCGGGAATCCGTACGGTCCGGGAGGAGTTCGGCGGCAGGATCGGTCCCGTCATCGGCGGAGCCCCTGACGCCCACCTCCCGGCCGCCGCGACGTGGGCGCGATCCGGTGCGCTCAGCGCGAGACCGGTCCGCCGGAGCCGAGCACCGCGCCGCCGAGCGGTCCGTAGGCGAAGCCGTTATCGACCGGCGCCTGACCGTATCCGCCCTCGGCCCGGTTCTGGCCGGGGGCGTAGGAGGCGCGGTAGCGCTCGATGCCGCGGGCGGCGTAGGCACCGTCGGCGGCGACCACCGCGTCGTTGCGAACGAGGTCGGCCGGGTCATTGACCATCGCGGCGAGGTTGGCGCGGTTCGAGCAGCCGTGGGTCGGATCGAAGTCGTTGTCGTTGACCGAGGGGCCGACGATGGCCAGCGACGGGCATCCCGGCGCGACCGCGACGTAGCGCGTCGCGATCACCTCGACCCGGCCATTCGCCGGTCCCGTCTCGGTGATGCGGATCTTGAGCGGGTCGACGCCCGCGCGCCGCGCGGCATCGGCCAGGGCGCGCACGGCGCCGCGGTTGCGCCCGTTCAGTTCCAGGTGAAGCGCGTCGAAGCGACCCCGGCCCGCGGCCTTGAGGAAGGCGACGAAGCGGCGCCGGTCGCTGCGCCCCATCAGGCTCGTCGTCGGCACCGCCTCGACCAAGGTTTCCTGCCGGCTTCCCGGCGGCGGAATCGGCGGGGGGAGCACGACGGGGGCACCCGGGGGCGAAAGACGGGCGGGCTGATCGTGGAGCACCACCGGCGGCGGCTCGGCCCCGCGCTGGACCAGCACGGCGGCGGCGGGCTCGACCGGCGGATCGACGAGGGTCACCGGTGCGACGGGCGGCAGCGCCACCGCGGCGACGGGCGGCGCGGTCGTGACGACCGGCCCGCTCCCCGGCGGCACGACCGGCGTGCAGGCGGCAAGTGTCCAGACGAGCGCGCAGGCCAGCGCCTTGCGCGCGCTCGCCAGAGGCCCGATCCGGCACATCGTCGATCTCCGCCCGCTCATTCGACGCCGAGCCCCGCATCGCCCGACAGCCCGACCGAGCCCTTCCGGGGCGCGAGGCGCGCGGCGGGCGCTCGGGTCTGCGTGTTAAGAAGGATGCGCCCGGCATCGGTCGGAGGGGCGACCCGGTCGGTCGGCGCGCTGAGCGCCTGGGGCGAACCCGCCGGCCGCACGATGTAGGGCGTGACGATGATGACGAGTTCGCTCTCGTCCTTCTGGAAGGCGCTGGAGCGGAACAGCGCGCCGAGCACCGGAATGTCCCCGAGCCCCGGCAGGACGCCGATATTGGTCGAGAAGTTCTTCCGGATCAGGCCGCCGATGGCGAAGCTCTGGCCGCTCGCGAGCTCCACCACCGTGTCGGCCGAGCGCGTGGTCAGGCCGGGAATGCTGATGCCGCCGACCTCGATGCCGTTGGCCGGCGTCAGCTCGCTCACCTCGGGCCGCACGCGGATGTTGATGAGGTTCGAGGACAGGACGGTGGGCTGGAATTCCAGGCTCGCGCCGAAGCGGCGGAACTGCACCGAGGTCTGGCCGAGGGCCTGGGCGATCGGGATCGGGAACTCGCCGCCGGCCAGGAAGCTCGCCTTCTCGCCCGACACCGCCGTCAGGTTCGGCTCGGCCAGGATCGAGACGAGGCCGTCCTCGGCGAGGGCGTCCAGCGTCGCGGTGATGTTGTTGACGCCGTCCGAGTAGCTGACGCCGAACTGGTTGCCGCGGCCGGTGATCGGCAGGGTGCCCGGCGAGGCCCCCGAGCCGCCCGAGACCAGACTGAAACCGAAATTGCCGGCCCGGCCCGTGGCGTTCAGGTTGATTCCGAATTCCTTGAGAACCCGGCGGTTCACCTCGGCGACCCGCACCTGCAGGTTCACCTGAAGCGCGCCCGCCACGCGCAGGCGGTTCGTCACCGTGGCGCCCTGGCCGAGGAACTGGGCGGTGACGGCCTTGGCGGTCTCGACGAGCCCGGCATTGGGCAGCGTGCCGCTGAGGACGGCGCCGTTGGGCGTGTAGGCGACGGAGAGCAGGTAATCGCCGACCTCGCTGCGCAGCAGGTTGCGCAGATCCTCGATCGGCTGGACGACGGCCACGCCGTACTCGGCGATCGGGTCGCCCTTGTCGTCGAGGGCGAACAGGCTGGTGCGGCCCGGCTTCTTGCCGAAGACGAACACCACTTGGTTCGAGGGCGTCTGGATGTCGGCGATGGTCGGGTCGGCCACGAAGATCGAGGCGGCCGGCCGCGCCAGGCGCAGGGTTTTGCCGCGCGACACGTTGAGCAACATCTGCCCGTGGGCGGCCGAGACCGTCTCCGCCTCCGGCGCGTTCGGCCGGAAGCGCGGGCTCGCCGACCCGGCCGTCCAAGTCGGATTCGGGCGGAAGCGCGCGGCGTCCTCGACGGCCCGCGCGTTGTCGGGCCAAGCGGAGGGCATCACCCGCACCCCCAGCGGCTCGGCCGCCGCGGGCGAGGTTGCGACCGGCGCCGCCACGAGCGCCAGAAGGGTGATCGCGACCGGGAGGCGGGCAAGCAGACGGAGGAGTGGCGACCGATCCATGGAACGCTACAGGCGGGCGCGGAAACGCGACATCGCGCCGAGGCAGGGCGCGGCTTGCCGGATGGTCGTCGCTCGCATCGGCCGCCCCCTCGTCGTCACGACGACTGGAGGAAATTCCTGCTGAGCTTGTGTGACAGAGCGATAACAGCGGACCCGGTTCCTGCCGTTGGCCGGGCGGGTGTCACTCCCGCATCACAGGTGCGCGAGCGGACCGAGCGTATTCGGACCTCCGGCCGCCAAGCGCCTCGCACGGCGGGACGACGTCCGGTCCGATGTCGGCGACGCCGGCGATCCGCCACGATACCCGGCGCGCGACGACATCGGCCCACCGCCGTTGCCAGATCGTGACCCTATCTTCCAGGGCCCGCATCATCGCCTCAGGCTCGGCCAACCCCGTGGTGTCGCGGCAGATCTACGAGGAGGCTGCTGGACGAGACACGCTCCGCGTAGCTTCCGCAGATGGCGCTGAGGCCGGCCCCGCTCGCGACGTCGATCCGCCCGCTCCAGGGCCTGGGTTGGAAACCGAGTTCCTCGATGACGGCCCGGGCGAGATCGTTGCGGTTGCGCCCCGCGTCGAGCAGGGGCGGCGGGCCGGCAGGATCGGTGACATCGACGGCGCGCTCCTCGCCTTCTCGGGCGACATGCCTTTGCGGAACCACCGCGCGAGGCAGGCGCCCCAGGTGACGAGGCGCCTGCCGAACCGGTCGCGGCGCTCGGCGCAGGCGTCCCGTGTTTCCCGGCGCGGCTTCAAGTAGGCGCAGAGCAGGAGATCCGGCATAAAATAAAATCGATCGACGGCATCACAGGACTTGCGAAGGCGGGGCCGGTGTCAGGGTGAGCGAATAGTCCGTTGCCAAGATCGACACCCAATGTCGCCACACCACTGATTTTCGTCGCAGGTGGTGCGGCCTGCCTCAATCGAACTCGACCTTGCAGTCGCTGAGCGGGATCGATCGTCCGTCGGAGAGGTGCAGCACCTCGTCTTCGAGGCGGGCGCTGACGAGGCCGAGCATCCGGGCTCCCTCCTCGATCTGCCGCTGCCAGCCCCTGACATCGCTGTGGAACGATAGGGCGTAGAACCGAAGGCCGTCGGGTAGGGTGAGGATGCATCTTTCGAGCATCACGCTTCCGCTCTTCGGAAGCGGGGGTGTCACAGCACGAGTGACCTCCCTGAACACGTCGGCGGGCCTATGGGGCGGTTGGAACGAGACGTAGCGGACCTCCTCGCTCTCGCCTGGCCGCGTGCCAGGTATTTTAGGCTCCCGCTCGATCGGTCCCACAATCTCTTCGATTGACGGCATTACAAGACTCCTGGGCGCAGGGCTGGTGGGAGGACGAGAGAGGTCGTTCGAAACCGGTATCGGAGGCGCCCACACCGCCGATCTTCGTCGCAGGTGGTGCGGCCCGCCTCAATCGAACTCGACCTTGCAGTCACGGAGCGGGATCGAGCGCCCGTCGGAGAGGTGCAGCACCTCGTCTTCGAGCCGGGCGCTGACGAGGCCCAGCATCCGCGCGCCCTCCTCGATCTGCCGCTGCCAAGCCTCGACCTCCCGGTGGAACGACAGGGCGCAGAACCGCAGGCCATCCGGCAGGGTAAGGATGCATCCTTCGAGCATCACGCCCCCCTCCTTTGGAATAGGCGGCTTCACCGCCCAAGTAACCTCCTTGAGGATGTGGGAGGGCGTACGCGGCGCTTGAAATGAAACGTAGCGAACTTCCTCGCTCTCGCCGGGCCGCGTGCCGGGCACCCACCATTCTCGTCCAATGGGTCCTACAATCTCTTCGATCGACGGCATCACAGACCTCCTGAGCGCAGGGCTGGTGTGAGGACGAATGAGATCGTTCGGTGCCGGTATCGAACTCCGCCCACGCCGCTGATTTTCGTCGCAGGTGGTGCGGCTCGCCTCAATCGAACTCGACCTTGCAGTCACGGAGCGGGATTGATCGCCCGTCGGAGAGGTGCATCACCTCGTCTTCGAGGCGGGCGCTGACGAGGCCGAGCATCCGGGTGCCCTCCTCGATCTGCCGCTGCCAGCCCTCGACATCCTTGTGGAAAGACAGGGCGCAGAATCTCAGGCCATCCGGCAAGGTAAGAATGCAACCTGCGAGGACCACGCCGCCACACTTCGGCAAGAGCGGTTCCAATATCCAAGGAACTTCCTCGAAGATGTCGTCGGGCGTGCGTGGCTCTTGGAACGAGATGTAGCGCACCTTCTCGCTCTCCCCGGGCCGCGTGCCGGGAACCTTGCGCTCCAACTCGATCGATTCACCGAGGATTTCTTCCATCGACGGCATCACAGAACTCCCGGACGCAGAGCTGGTGTGAGGACGAACCGAATATTATCAATAACTGTTTCGCGGAAGATATGCCTATAATGGGCCGCAAATTCAGGGCTGTTCGTGTGATAAATAGCTCCCCTGCAAAGCCATTAGCCCACCGCTTTGCTTGGTCGACCATAGCACGCTGCTCGGCGACCGCCCAGGCTCGACCGCCATTGGGACTGGCCGGGTTGCGCAGAGAGTTTGCCCAATCATCCACGAACTTGAACTCGACGGCGGTACTCTTTCCACCGATGATTGCCACATTGTCGGCCACGCCGGTTACCCGACCCGTTTCGAGAACAGCCGAATATCGACGAGCTTGAAATGCTTTGCTGTCGTAAAGGCCCCGCACCCCCACCTCGTAGGCCTGTCCGAGGTCGATCGCCCGCGCGCCGGTGACGGCGACGCCTTCGGTGACGTTGAGCCCGTGCGGACCCGCGCCGCGCAGGACGCGGACGGGCCCGGCTCCGAAAGCAGCCTCAACCGCCCCGCGGGTGACGAAGCTGCCCGTGCCCCCGCCGACGAGGCCCGCCGCCGTCCAGGCATTGGCAAGTGCTTCGTCCGTCGGCCGGCCGGTCGCCGGGTCGAAGACCTGGACTTCGCCGTTCAGGACGCGGCCCGGATAGGCGATGGCTCGGCCGATCTCGACGAGGAAGTTCGGCCAGGCGAGGACGACGTCGCCGTTCCGTGTCCGGCCCCACCCCAGGTTGCCTCTGAACGCGAGTTCGTCGCCGGAGGCCGGGGCGGAGAAATCCGGTGACGGGGCCTGGGCCTGCCCAGGGACGGTCGGATAGGCCTCGGCAGCTTCGAGCCCGCCGTCCAGGAGCGGCGGCCGGACCCCGAACGCGGCAGCGCCATCCGTAACCGGCCCGAGGCCGTTGCGCTGCCGACCATGTCTCGCCTCCGGTTCGGGCCGCCGATGCAACCGATGCGGGAAGGCTAGGAGAGTCCGCTGACGAGAACCTGACCGGTTCAGCCCCGTGCTCGATTCCGAAGGGGCGGTGCCGGCGGCGGACCGGCCTCAGGCCTGCCCGGCGGCGTAGATCGCCCGGGCGGCGCGGTCGAAGAAGCGGTTCGGCAGGGCCATACCCGGTGCCACCTTCTTGGCGAGTGCCGTGGCCAGTCCATGGTCGGGCGCGCGGGGGATGCCGAGTTCGGCCGCCGCCTCGATCATCACCTCGGCCGCGGCGCCCCTGGCCCGGCAGACGATGATCGGTACGCCCCCCTCCCCCGGCACGTAGCGCAGGCCCACCGCCACGCCCCGGCCCCGGATCACGATCGTGGCGCGCTTGAGCCCGGTGCGGGGCATCTGGGCCCCCTCCTGGCGGTGGCGGCGATGGGCGCCGCGCACATGGGGATCGCCCTCCTGTTCCTTGAACTCGCGCTTCAACTCGCTCGCGCTCATCTTCATGTCGCGCAGGAAGAGCCAGCGCTGGATCAGCACGTCGATCAGCCCGGCCGCGAGGAAGGCGCCGACGGAGATGCCGAGCAGGAGCTTGGCCTGGGTGCCCACCACGAAGTCGAGGGCCGAGAGGCCGCCGGCCGGCAGGAGCACGAGCGTGTTCCACGTGCCGAGGAAGACGAGGAACAGCGTGCCGCCGAGGAGGGCCGCCTTGGCGAGCGTCTTGGCGAGCTCCACCAGCGCCTTGACGCCGAACATGCGCTTCAGCCCCTCGACGGGATTGAGGTGCTCGAGCTTGGGCTTCAGGGGATCGAGGGAGAAGACGAGGCCGCGATTGGCCAGCACGCTGCCGAGGATGCCCGCGGCCACGACGGCGCCGAGAAGGGGCAGGACGGTGCGGGTGGCAAGGCTCGCGAGGCTCGCCGTCACCTGCGGCGCGGCCACGGCGAAGGCGTCGTTCTGGAGCCGCTCGGCGTAGAGCAGCACCTCGCGCCACTCGTCGCGCAGCGTGCCGGCGCGCGACCACAGGACGGCGGTGGCGGCCAGGAGCCCGAGCGCGCTGACGAGGTCGCGGCTCTTGGCGATCTGCCCCTTCTTCCGCGCGTCGCGCAGCTTCTTCTGGCTCGGCGGGAGGGTCTTCTCCTCGCTCGAATCCCCGCTCATCGCAGGAACGGCCCGATCGTGGCGCCAACACCGCGAACGGTGCCGATCTTCGCGCTGGTATAGTCGAACAGGTAGCTCGCATAGGCCATCAGGAACAGCACCACGGCGACGTTCTTGACGGTGGGCGCGAGGTCGTTGGCATTGAGCTGGGGGGCGAAACGGCCGATCAGCATGACGCAGAGGTCGAGCAGCAGCATCAGCACGATGACCGGGCCGCCGACGAGGAGCGCCGTGCGCAGCACCCGGTCGACGAGGCGGGCCAGATCCATCATCGCGTCGAGGTCGGTGGCGGGCAGGAAGCGCTGGATCGGCCAGAGCCCGTAGCTCGCGTAGAGCGTCTCCACGAGGGTGTTGAGGCCGTCCGCCGCCACGAAGACGGTGATGGCGAGGAGCCCGAGGAACAGCCCCAGCGCCGAGGATTGCGACTTCGTGGTCGGATCGACCGGCGCGACCTCGTTCGAGATGCCGCGCTGCGTATCGATCAGTTCGCCGACCGACTGGATCGCCCAGAACGGGATGCCGATGACGAAGCCGATCAGCACGCCGACGAAGAGCTCCTTCAGCGCCACGAGGACGAGGTGCACGACCTGGATGTCGGCGTCGGTGGGCGCCACGCTCTGCTGGCTGTAGCCGAGGATCGGGAAGGCCAGCCCGAAGGCGAGGCCGAGCCGGATCAGCGTGCCCATCTCGGCCCGGGTGAAGACGGGCAGGATCAGGAAGATGCCGGCGGGCCGGGCCATGCCGAGGGCCGCCGCGCTGACCCAGCGCATGGCTTCCGTGAACAGCGCGGTGAGGCCGGCAAGGGCGTTGGGATCGGGCGCGCTCGCCATGGCCGCGCCGTCAGCCCGGGCTCGTGAGCGCGGGAAAATCCGAAAAGACCTGCCGGGCGCCCTCGATCAGGGGTGCGGAGAGCAGCGGCACGAACAGGGCGAGCACCGCCACCACGACGAGGAGCTTCACCGTCTGCGGCAGGGTCTGGTCCTGGATCTGGGTCGCGGCCTGGAGGATGCCGACGACGAGCCCGACGACGAGGGCGGCCACCAGCGGCGGCAGGGTCAGCGTCATGAACTGCGCCAGGGCGTTCTTGACGTGCAGCAGGATGCCGGACTGGTCCATCGCGCCTCCCTCCTCACCCTGGAATGGCGTAGCTCAGCACGAGGCCGTGCATCAGCCGCGACCAGCCGTCGATGGCGATGAACAGGAACAGCTTGAAGGGGATCGAGATCACGGTTGGCGAGACCATCGACATGCCCATCGCCATCAGGATCGTCGTCACCACGAGGTCGATGACGATGAAGGGCAGGTAGAGCAGGAAGCCGATCTCGAAGGCGCGCTTGAGCTCCGAGATCAGGAAGGACGGCACCAGGATCTGCAGATCGTCCGGCCCGGCGCTGCCGCGCGCGCCCTCCGGCCAGACGCGCTGCGTCGCGTCGAGGAAGAACTGGCGCTGCTCCGGGCTCGTGAAGCGCGAGAGGTAGTCCCGCACCGGCTCCTGGGCGCGCTTGCCGGCCGTCATCCAATCGTCCAGCGTCTGGTAGGTCAGCTGCGGGTCCGCCGCGCGTTGAAAAACCTGCTCGGCGACCGGCGAGGAGATGTAGACGGTCAGGATCAGCGCCGCGCCGTAGAGCACGATGTTGGGCGGCACCTGCTGCGCGCCGAGCGCGTTGCGCACCAGGAACAGCACGATCGAGATCTTCATGAAGGCCGTCGTCGTGACGACGACGAAGGCCATCAGCCCGAGCCCGAGCGTGACGGCGACGAGGGCGAGGATGCCCGGCTGGACCTCGGCCATCGTGCCCGTCAGTCCCGCCCGAACAGGCGCACGACGCGCACCCCGACGCGCTCGCCGATCTCGACGATCTCGCCCTGGCCGATCCGCGCGCCGTTGGCGACGAGGTCGACGGGCTGCTCGGGATCGAGGCCGAGATCGAAGACGTGGCCCTCGCCGATGCTCTTCAGCTCGCCGAGGCCCAGGGTCCGGCGCCCGAGCTCGAAGGTCAGCGCGACGCTCACGGCGTCGAGTCCCGATGCCTCCGCCTCGGCCGCTCCTCTGACCGCCTCACCCTGCGCCGCCCGATCCTGCGCCATCTCCGGATCCCCGCTCGCCGCCGCGGAATGTTCCGCGACCTGACGAAACGGCGTCTTTAGCGTCGATTTGTGACGGTCCGTGCGCGCCTGCGCGACGAGTCCCTCGCCGAGTACGGCGCGGGTCTCGCCCCGGTCCGGATGCCAGAGATCCGGCAGCACCGCGTCGCCCGGTTCGATCGATGCGAGCTGCCGCAGGGTCAGGCGGGTGCGGCCGGCGACGAAGGCCACCGCGACCGGCAGCGCCGAGACCGAGGCGCCGCGCGCGGGCGCCGCCTCGATCAGCGCCAGCAGCGCCTCCTGTCGGAGCGGGGCCGGCGAGAGCAGAGGCGCCGGTCCGAGATCGAGCTGGGCCGGGAAGGGCTCGCCCGCGAGGCTTCCCTCGACGAGGAGCGTCAGGCTTCCCGGCGGCTTGGTGGAAGCCGGTGCGATCGAGACGAGAGTGATCGCTGCGCCGGTGATCCGCTCTGCCTGCGCGAAGAGGGGCGCGAGAACGAGTTCGACGAGCAGCGGACCGGCCGGCCCCTCCGGAAAAGCCGCGAGATCGGGCTGCAGCGCCCGCGCCAAGCGGTCGAGGCCGGCGCGCGGCAGGCGGAGAGACATCCGTCCGCCCGCGACCGTGAGGCCGAGCTCGACCGCCTCCGGGATCGGCGGGGCGGGATCGAGCAGGACAGCCCCCGCTGCGAGGCTCAGGGGCAAGCCTTCGACCCTGCCCTCGAAGGGCATCCGCGGGCGGGCGAGCCGGTTGACGAACCCGGCGGCGGCCTCGGGCAGGCGCGCGCGGGGCCGGTGGCGCAGGACCGCCGGCGCGTCGAGGCAGGGCGGGGCGACGGACCGTGAGAAGAGGCTCATGCGGCGTCTCCCGCCCGACCGATCCGCATCAGCGTCTCGTCCTCGGCCTCGCGCTCGTCGGCCCGCTCCGCCAGGATTCGCCGGGCGGCCAGGATCCTGTCCTGCGCCGATCGCCATTTTCGGGTTTCGCGGGCGCGGCGCGCCAGGACGACAAGCGTTTCCGCGTGGGCGCCGCGGGCCCCGGCGGCGGCTTCGGCCTCGCTCGCAGCCTCTTCGCGGGAAGCCTCGACGGCGTCACCGAGCCGCGCGAGGGCGACCCGGCGCTCTTCGAGGGCCGCGAGCGGAATCGCGCCATCCGCCGTCAGCCGGGCATAGACCGCGCGCTCGCCGGCCGCCCGCGCTTCTTCGCGGGCGCAAACCGCCTGCCGCGCCCGCGCCTCGGCGACCTCGGCGGCCTGCCGGCGGGCGGCCGCTGCGCGGGCGGCGCGCCCTGCCTCCGCCTCCCGGCGCTCGCGCAGGGCGGCGAGGCGGGCGAGATCGGCGGACCTCACGCGGCGAGCCGCTGCATCCATGCGACCGTCTCCTCGAATGTCGTGACTTCGGACTCGCCCTGGCGCAGGAAGCCGCGCAGCTCGCCGATGCGGGCGATGACGGTGTCGGTGAGCGGGTCGGAGCCCGCCTTGTACTCGCCGACCTGGACCAGGAACTCGGCCTCGGCGTAGCGCGCCAGCAATTCGCGCCAGCGCGCGGCGGCGGCCACGTGCTCCGGCGCGGCCACCGCGTTCATCACCCGCGAGCGGCTCGTCAGCACGTCGACGGCCGGGTAATGCCCCGAGGCCGCGAGCGCGGGCGAGAGCACGATGTGGCCGTCGAGGATGCCGCGGGTCTCCTCGGCGATGGGGTCGCCCGCGCCGTCGCCCTCGACGAGCACCGTATAGAAGGCGGTGATCGAGCCGCGCTCGCCGGGCCCGGCCCGCTCCATCAGCCCGGGCAGGCTCGCGAAGACCGAGGGCGGGAAGCCGCGCCGGGTCGGCGGCTCGCCCGCCGCGAGCCCGATCTCGCGCAGCGCCCGGGCGAAGCGGGTGACGGAATCCATCATCAGCACGACGCGCCGGCCCGCATCGCGAAAATGCTCGGCGATCGCGGTGGCGGCCTGCGCCGCCTGGACGCGCTCGACCGCCGAGCGGTCGGAGGTCGAGACGACGAGGACGGAGCGGGCCATGCCCTCGGCCCCGAGATGGCGCTCGACGAACTCGCGCACCTCGCGTCCGCGCTCGCCGATCAGGGCGATCACGCAGACATCGGCCCGCGTGCCCTTCACGATCTGCGCCAGCAGCGAGGACTTGCCGCCGCCGGGCTCGCCGTAGATGCCGAGACGCTGGCCCTCGCCGACGGTGAGCAGCCCGTCGATGACCCGCACGCCGAGCGGCATCGGTTTCCCGACAAGCTGGCGCGTCAGGGGATTGGGGGCCGGCCCGCGCAAGGGGCGCGTCGGCGCGTCGGCGAGGCACGCGCCCCCGTCGAGGGGTCGACCGCGGCCGTCGAGGATACGTCCGAGCAGGCCGTCGCCGACCGGCACCTCGACCATGCGTCCGGTCGGCACCACCTCGATCCGGCCCGATAGCCCCTCGATGCCGCCGATCGGCGTGAGCAGGGCCGTCTCACCCGACAGGCCCACGACCTCCGCCTCCAGGGAGAGCCCGCCGCGCCCGTCCTCCAGCCGGCAGAGCTCGCCGATCCGCACACCGGGCACGACGGCGTGGATCATCGTGCCGACGGCGCGGGTGACGTGGCCGCGCAGGGGACGCGTCTCGACGGCGCGCACCGCCTCGCGCAGGCGCGGCAGGGCGCCCGCCAGCGGCGGGATGTCGGCGTCGGGTTCAGGCAGGATCGCACCGCTCACGCCGATGTCTCCCCGGCTCGACTCGCGTGCCCGGCCCCCGCTCGGGCGGCGAGGCCGGCTCGCAGCGCCCGGAGCTGCGCCTCGAGCCCGAGTTCGATGCTGCCGATCGCGCTGCGCAGGCAGCTCTCGCCGGGTTGAAGCACCGGATCGGCCTCGACCCGTAAGAGGCCGGTGTCGATCCCGGCAAGCCCGGCGCGCACCGCCTCCAGGTCGCCCGGGGCGACGCGCAGGCTCGCCTCCGATTCGGGACGCAGGCGGGTGATCGCCTGCCGCACGCTGCGGACGAGAGCGTCGCCCGGCTCGAAGCTGCCGACGATCTCGGCGACGAGGCCGTGGACGAGGCCGGGCAGCTCCCGCTCCAGGGCGGCGAGGTGGTCGACGGCCCGGGCGGCAGTCCCGGCGACGAGTCGCGCGGCTTCCTCGGCCCCCGCCGCCCGGCCCTCGGCCTGCGCCCGGGCGCGCTCGCGCTCGACGAGGTCGCGGGCCCATTCGCGGGTGTCCAGGGCGTGCCTGTGCGAGGCGGCGAGCCCCGCCTGGGCCTCGCTCCAGATGCCGATCTCGGAGGCCCGCACCACGGGGCCGGCCGGCCGCAGGCGCGGCGGAACGGGTGGGGAATTCGGCGCCGATATTCGCTGTGCCGGCTCGGGTCTCGCTTCAGGCATGGGCGTCCTCGTGCTGTGCGGACATCGCCACAAGCGCCATGATCGGACCGGCCCGTTCGGCCAGGGCCGGATCGAAGGCCTCGGCCTCCGCGGGCGTGCCCGGCGGCAGTGCCAGCAGCACCGCCCGCCGCAGGGAATCGGGCGCGCCCGCGAGCCAGGCGCCGAGGCAGGCATAGCCGTCGTGCAGGATCGCGCCCGCGAGGTCGCCGCGCGCGTCCCGCGGGGCGGCCCGCACGGCGTTGCGCAACCCGAAGGCGTGGGCGTCCCGGCCGATTGCGGCGACGAGGGCGGCGACGGCCGGTCCCGCCACGATCGAGCGCAGGGCCTGCCCGTGCAGCGCCGCGCCCGCGCGCCGCGCCGCGCCGTCCGGATCGGCGAGGAGCCAGGCGTGCTCGGCCTCGTCGGTGTCCGCTGAATCGCCCCGCGCAACGCCAATCGCATCGCCGCGGCCGAGCCGGGCGTCGAGGCGCTCGCGGAGACGCGCGCAGGCGAGGAGACGCGCCACGGTGGCGTCGGACAGGCGCGGATCCAGGGCCGCACGGACGCGGTCCGGATGAACGGCGGAAGGCAGGACATCGCCGCTCACGGTTCAGGCCACGCGCTTGAGCGCGACGGCGGGCCGCGCCGCGGGCGGCGCCAGGCTCGGATCGGCCGGCTCCAGCGTCTCGAGGGCGCCCAGCGCCGGACCCCGCCCGCTCGCGCCGCGGCGACGGCGCAGCAGCCAGTAACCGGCCCCGGCGAGCGCCAGCGCGCCGCCCGCCCCCGCAGCGCCGGTCGCGAGCGGATCGAGCCCGCTCCCGGCGCCCGCCTCTCGAGCCGGCGTGACCGCCGCGGCCATCCCGCCGCCCGGATTCTGCCGCCGGTCGACGGGCACGAACACCACCGAGACCTTCTCGTAGCTCAGGCCCTCGATGCTGTTGGCGACGAGCATCTTGATCTGCGGCAGCAGGGTCTTGAGCGGCGCCTCCTGGTCGTGGCGGATGAAGACGGAGGCCGAGGAGGGCGTCGCGTCCTGCTTCAGGAGGTCGTTCTTCGGCAGCACCACGTGGATGCGGGCCGAGAGCACGCCGTCGATGCTGGAGATGGTCTTCGAGAGCTCTTCGCTCAGCGCGTAGACGTAGCGGGCCCGTTCCTCGGTCGGCGACGCGATCAGGCCTCCGCCCTTGAAGACCTCGCCCATGTTGGTGAAGCTCTGGCGCGGGTAGCCGCCGGCCTTGAGCACCTCGACCGCCTGGGCGAAGCGGCCGTCGTCCACCTGCACGCTGCTCGTGCCGTCCTTGGCGCCGACGCGACTGGCCGCGATGCCCTTGTCGAGGAGCAGGGCCACCATCTCGTTGGCCTCGCGCTCGGAGAGCTTGGTGTAGAGGTCGGTCTTGCAGGCGCCGAGCGCGAGCGCCACGGCCGCGATCGTCGCGGCGAGGCGCAGGCGGCGCAGGCGCGTCGTCGGGACTTTGCCGGTCGGCGCTTCGGATGTCGGCATGACGGTCTCCGGATCGGGGCGGGCGGGTTCGGGCGCGGATCAGCCCGAGGAGAGCAGCTTGTTGAGCGAGCCGGTGAAGCTGCTCGTGGTCTTGGTGACGACCGAAACCTGCACGACCTGACCGCTCACCTGCTCCAGCTGCCGCACCATCCCGTCAAAGCCGGGATTACTGCTCTGGCCGGGCTGGGTGGTCGGATGGCCGGCGATCTCCGGGCCGCGATAGGCCTCCGGGCGCATCGCGGATTCGGCCGGGCCGGGCTGGCGGGTCGCGACCTTCAGAGTCGGCCCGTCCGGCGCGGCGCCCGCGGGGCCGGGGCGCCCGCGCCAGGCGACGTCGCCCTTCTGAACGCGGTCCATGCCGTCGAGCACCCGATGGCCGATCGAGTCGCCCGAATGGCGCGGCGCGGCGCGCACCTCCGCGGCCGGCCCGGAACGCGTTAGCGCCTCCGCCCCGGCCGTCCGCGGTTCGAGCGACGCTTCGCGGACCGGTGGTGCCGAAGACGGCGACGGGGACGGCACCGCGTTCGGGCCGGCTCCGAGCCCGGGATCGAAGCCCGCCGTCTCGACGCCGCGGACGGGCCTCGCTCCTCCCAGACCACCGAGTCCGCTCGCGACCGCTTCCACTGCCATGGCTCGGGCTCCCTTCGCAGGCACTTGCGCGGCAGCGATCCCAGGACGCGATGTCCCGCTCGCCGCCGAAACACGAAGCGAAGGCTATCGGCCCGACCTGACGGCCACCTGACGAGTCGCGCTCGCCAGGCCGGCGATCTCGAACCGGCGGTTTCGACCGGTGCTCGCCAGGCCGCGGGCTTCCACCAGATCCACCAGCAATTCGCCGACGGCCAGCGCGCGTTCTCGGCGCGGATGGCAGGTGGCCGGGGACGGCAAGATCAAGATGCGCGCCGACGCGTGGTTCACCTCGCAGAACCTCGAGGCGGTGCTCGCCAGCTTCCTGCGGGGGGAGCCGCTGCCGGAGCGCGTGCGGTGGCGCGACATCTCCGAGGTGCTGGGCCAAGCCTGACCGGATCGCTGCGATCAGGCTGCCGGCGATCCGGCGATGGCGTCAGCGCAGCGTCGCAAATCCTTCGTAAAGGAGGAGCGCCGTCAGAGGAGATCGGGATGCGCAGCAGGGTTCGGACGGGCGGACGGGCGTCCCGCGCGCGGCTTTGTGCCTCGGGCGCCCTGGCCGTTGCCCTCGCCGTCCTCTCGGGGCCGCTCTCCCCGAGCCGGTCCGAGGCGGCGACCCTCGAGATGCCCTCGACGCCCTACAGCTACACGGTCATCGACCAGGATCTCGGTGCCGCGCTGCAGGAGTTCGGCAGCAACCTGAAGGTCAAGGTCAACCTCAGCCCCGAGGTGAAGGGCCGGATCCAGGGGCGCCTGCCCGAGGGCACCGCGCAGGACTTTCTCGACCGACTGGCCGCCAACTACAACCTCGAATGGTACTACGACGGCAGCGTTCTCTACGTGACCTCCGCGCGCGAGAACCGCACCCAGCTGCTGGTGCTCAGCCCGATCACCTACGACCGCCTGAAGGCCGCCCTCGACGCGCTCGACATCGCCGACTCGCGCTTCCCGATCCGGCCGGCGCCGGGCAAGGGCGTGGTGATGGTCTCGGGCCCGCCGCGCTACGTCGCCCTCGTCGAGCAGACGCTGGCCGGACTCGTCGCGGAGGAGCAGGCGCGGCCCAAGACGGCCGCCGAGGCGGCGAAGATCCAGCCGCCGAAGGTGACGACGCTCACCGTGTTCCGCGGCGGGCAGATGACGGTGTTCCGCGACGGGCGGCCCGAGCGCCTGATCGGCCCCGAGGAGGCGCCGGCCCGTCAGGAGCCGGCCGGTGTCGCGGCCGCGGTCCCCGCGACGAATCCCGCACCGTCCCCCGCAGCGCCCTCCCTCGTCGCCCCGCCGCCGGGCGCCGTGCCGCTCCCCCGCCCCTGACCGTCCCGGCCTGATTTTCCGGACGGATTCGTCGTCGTCCGCGCCCCGTCAGGTTCTCGAAAGCTCGCCTGCCTAGCGTCCCGGCCCGTGGCGATGCCGCTGCGGCCGGGGCCCCGATCCCCAGCCTCCGCTGCCGCCACCGAGTGGTCGGAACGCCGTTGCTCGGTGTTCGCCGGCCTTTCGCGGGAACCGGCCCGCCCAGCCATCCGGCGGGCGGCGGGCCGTAGGAGGAGTGACGATGTTCGAAGCACTCGGGAACATCGCGGGAACCGCCCTCGGCGGTCCGGTCGGCGGCCTTGTCGGCGGCGCGATCGGAAGCGTCCTCGGCGGCGGAGGCGAGTCTCAGCAGGCCAAGGCCTTCGAGGACGCTCTCGGCCAGTTCGCCATGCAGGTGGCGGGCGATGCCATGGACGAGATGAACCAGGCGATGTCGGAGACCGAGGAAGACTTCGCCTAGCCCGGAGCGGGCGATGCGAAGCCTCGGGTTTCGGCGCGCGAAACCCCCCTTCAAGCGAACTCTAGGAGACGACAATGGCTGGTGGAATCGGCGGAATCGTGAACGGCGCCCTGGGCGCTCTCGGCGGCGGCGGTGGTGCCGGCGGCGCGGGTGGCGCCGGCGGCGGCGACAGCTTCGCTTCCAACCTCGCCCAGCTCAAGCAGGTGAGCGAGGAGCAGCAGCAGAAGAGCATGGAGCTGCGCATGGTCTCGGCCAAGCTCGGCACGGACCAGAACGCCGCCAAGGAAAAGCCGCAGCAGTAAGCGGCCGCGATGCCCGACGGGGCGGGGCCGCAGCGCCTCGCCCCGCGCCCGGCGGCCCCCCGGCGGACCCTCGGTCCCGACCCGGCCGCCACGGTGGACATCCCCGCGCCCGGAGGGACCGGCGCGAGGGCAGGAAGGGGAGGCGAGCGTGAACAGCGCAGCGGGGGCCGCCGATCAGGCGGCCGAGTTCTACCGTCTCGAGATTCATTCGGGACTCTACGCGGGCGTGACGCAGGAGCTGGGCCCGGGCCGAGTGGTGCTCGGCAGCGGCGCCGGCGCCGACATCCTGCTGATGGAGCCCGATTTCGCTCCGATCCACGCGGCCGTCGTTCTGCAGGACGGGACGATCCGCATCGAGGGTCTGGAGCAGGGCGTGGCGGTGACCGGCATAGGACCGGTGCCGGCGGGCGCCGCGCGCACGGTCCGTCTCCCGGCGACGGTCGAGATCGGCGGGGTCGCGCTCGCCTGGGCGATCGCCGGGCCGTCCGCTTCCGGCGAGGCCGCCGGGTCCGCCCGCCCGCTCGGGATGCTGCGGCGCCTTCTCGCGCGGCCGGCGGTGCCGGGCATCGCCGCGGGCGTGGTGCTCGCGGTCACCGTGTTCCTGACCCTGGCTAACCCGATCGCCGGGGCCGCCGTCCTGATCGACGGCACCGGCCGGGACGCGCATGTGCAGCCGGTCGCGGCGAGCCCGTCGATACCGGTGCAGGCAACGCCCACGCCCGCAATCCCCCCCGCAATCCCCACGGCGGCCGCGTCGTCGCCGATCCCGCCGGATGCCGGACTCCCGCGTCCCGCCCTCCCGGCGCAGAAGGCCGGCACCGTCGAGGCGGCGGCAAAGGCACTTCAGGCGGAGGCCGCCGGGGCCGGGCTGCTCAACGTCCACGTCAAGGGCAGCGGCGGTGCCGTGGCCGCGACGGGAACGATCGAGCCGACGATGGCCGGTCGATGGGAAGCGCTGCAGAAGGCGTTCGACGAGCGCTTCGCCGGCGACGTCACGCTCGTCAACAGCGTCGCCGTCAAGGCGGAGAAGCTGCCCGCCTCGCTCGGCATCGAGGGGGTCTGGCGCGGTGCCCAGCCGTACATCGTCGTGCGCGGCCAGCGCTACCTCGTCGGCGCCGTCGTCGATGGCGGCTGGACCATCCGCGAGATCGAGCGCGACCGCGTGATGCTGGAGCGCGAGGGCCGCCTCGTCGCGATGCGCTTCTAGAATCCGACCCTCGCACACCGAGCCGCCCGATGGCCCGCCGCACCCGCGTCACCTCGTCGATTCCCTCCTCGGAGGGCGCCTACGCGCTCGAGCGCGAACGCCTCGCCGGGCGCAATCAGGCCGGCGCCGATGCCCGCCTCGCGGACGTGGACGGAATCGGCGAGCGGGGCGCCCACGGCGGGCAGGCCGGGGCGCCGGCCGAGGAGGGCGTACCGCTCGATTCGGCCATCGACGCCATGCTCGCGGCCGGGGGCGTCGACGCGGTCACCCGGGTGCGCCTGAGCGCGGCGCGCCGGGCGATCAGCGAGGGCGGGTCCGGCGCGGCATCGGACGGATTCGAGGGCGAGAGCCTGTCGCACGCCCTGTTCCGGTTCGTGATGCCGCGGCTGCACCATCCCGAGGTGCTGCGGGCCGAGCGGCACCGGGCGCTGCTGGAGGATCTCGCCGACGGGCTCGCCGAAGCCGGCGGGGACGTCGTGATCCGCGAGGGCACCCTCGTCGTGCATCGCGAGCTGCGCCGCCTCGCCCTTCTCAGGACCGGGCGCAACGCGCTGGTGGAGGGATAGCCGCCATGTTCGACGCGGAACGCGACGACGAGCCCGCTCATGCCCTGCCGGTCCCGGCGCGGGCCCGCCCGCTCGCGGCACCGCAGGCCCGGCCGCCGCTGATTGCCCGCGAGCAGCGCGACCTGCTCTGCGCGCTGGCCTACGTCGCGCTCGGCATCGGCGACGGGCGCCAGGCCGTGACGCTGCTCGACCTCGTCCTGCGCGAGGTGCCGGACGACGCGGGCGCCCTGCGCCTCCTGGCCTATGCCCGCGTCGCGACCGGCGACGGCGAGGGTGCACTCGCCGCCCTCGACCGGCTGGAGCGGCTTCGCGCGGGTCATCACGAGAAGCTTCGCGATGGCCGCGGGGCGGACCGCAGGGACGCGCCGGATGACGGGGAGCCGTCCGCGCCGCTGCTGCTCCTGCGCAGTCAGGCCCTGCGCCTCGCCGGCCGCCTGGACGAGGGCCGCGCCACCTTCCGCCGCTTCGTCGCGGCGCGCCGTATCCGGGAGAAAGCCGCGTGATCGCCACCGCGAAGAGCTTCCTGTGCCGCCTGCCGGCGAGCCCCGACATCGCCGTCGCCCTCGTCGTGATCCTCGCGGTCGCGATGATGGTGCTGCCGATGCCGCACCTGCTCGTGGACACGCTGATCGCGTTCAATCTCGGCTTCTCGGTGCTGCTGCTGATGGTGGCGCTCTACGTGCTAAGCCCGCTCGAATTCTCGACGCTGCCCGGCATCATCCTGATCTCGACGGTGTTCCGCCTCGCGCTCACCATCACCACCGCGCGCCTGATCCTGGCCGAGGGTGATGCGGGCGAGATCATCCGCACCTTCGGCGAGTTCGTGATTTCGGGGAACCTGATCGTCGGGATCGTGGTGTTCCTCATCATCACGCTGGTGCAGTTCATCGTCATCGCCAAGGGCGCCGAGCGCGTGGCCGAGGTGGGCGCGCGCTTCACCCTCGACGCCCTGCCGGGCAAGCAGATGGCGATCGACGCGGAGCTGCGGAACGGCGACATCGACCAGGCGCAGGCCAAGGTCCGCCGCTCCGTCCTGGAGCGGGAGAGCCAGCTCTACGGCGCCATGGACGGCGCGATGAAGTTCGTCAAAGGCGATGCCATCGCCGGGCTCGTCGTCATCGCCGTCAACATGATCGGCGGGCTGGCCATCGGCGTGCTCAACCGCGGCATGCCTGTGGGCCAGGCGCTGCACGAGTACACCCTGCTCTCGATCGGCGACGCGCTGATCTCGCAGATCCCCGCCCTGCTGCTCTCGCTCACCGCCGGCACCATCGTCACCCGCGTCACCGGCGGGCGCGACATCGGCCTCGGCCGCGACATCGCCGACCAGCTCGTCTCGGATCCGCGGGCGCTGCGGCTCGCTGCCGCCGTGCTGCTCGGCATGGCCGCGATTCCGGGCTTCCCCGCCCCGGTCTTCCTCGTGCTCGCGGCCGTGTTCGCCGCCGCGAGCTTCCGCCGCCGGCCCGCGCCGGAGGCGGCGGAAGCGGAGGGTGCCGAGGCCGAGGAGGCGCGCCGCGTGGGAAAACCCGCCCTGCCCGCCGAGGCGATCCCCGTGATGCTCAACCTCGCCCCGGGCCTGATCGAGCGCATCGACGCCCAGGCGATCGCCCGGACCATCGCGCGGACCCGCAGCGCCGTCTCGACCGATCTCGGCGTGCTGATTCCCGAAGTCGGCTTGACCGTCGATCCGAACCTCGGCGAGGGCGAGTTCCGCCTCGACGTCGAGGGCGTTCCGGTCGAGAGCGGCCATGTCCGCCCGGACCAGCTCGTCCTCAACGACGACGTGGCCAACCTCGAACTCGCCGGCATCCCCTTCACCCGCGAGGAGGGCGCGGGGGCGCCGGTCCGGATCGATGCCGACCAGGCCGCGGCCCTCGACGAGGCGGGCATCGGCTACCACGATCCCGTCGGCGTGATCGGTGCGCGGGTGCGGGGCGTGCTGACGCGCCATGCCGGCCGCTTCGTCGGCATCCAGGAGACGCGCGCCCTGCTCGGGCGGATGGAGGCGGGCTACGGCGACCTCGTCAAGGAGGTGCTGCGCTCGGTGCCGGTGCCGCGGATCGCCGAGGTGCTGCGCCGCCTCCTCGACGAGGGGATTCCCATGCGCAACACGCGCATCCTGCTCGAGGCACTGGCCGAGTGGGGCGAGCGCGAGCAGAACCCGATGCTGCTCACCGAATACGTCCGCTCGGGCCTCAAGCGCCAGATCTGCCACCGCCACGCCAACGGCCACAAGGTGGTCGCCGCCTACGTGCTGGAGCGCGAGACCGAGGAGGCGGTGCGGGCGGCCGTGCGCGACACGGCGGTCGGCCCCTATCTCGTGCTCGACGAGCGGGCCTCGGAGGCGCTGCTGGCGCAGATGCGCCGCATCCAGGACGGGCTCGGCCCCCGCACGGGCGAGGACGAGGCGGGGCGGCCGGTGCTGCTCGCCTCCATGGACATCCGCCGCTTCGTGCGCGGCTTCCTGTCCCGCAACGGCATCGATCTCGCCGTGCTGTCCTACCAGGATCTCGCCGACGAATTCACGATCCAGCCGGTCGGCTCGATCAGCCTCGCGCGCCCGCAGGCCGCGCCCAAACCCGCCCCGAAGGCGCAAGCGGCCCCGGCCCCGAAGGAACGCGCGCCCGACGTCTTGGCCGCCGCCGGCTGACCCCGCCTTCCGCACCCCGATCGCGGCCCGGATCCCTGAACGATCCGGACGCGGCATCCCGCCCGCACGAGGAGACCGCCGATGGCCTCATCCGCTTCCGTCGCCCCGCGGCCCGCCCCGCCATCGGCACAATCATCGCCACAATCACCGGCGTCCGCATCCGAGCGGGCCTTCCCCCAGGCCGCCGCTGTCGAACCGGCCACCGAGCCGGCGGCGGCGCCTCCGCCTGCGAATGCCAACGAGAACGGGCCCGCTCCTGCCGCCGATGCCCCGTCATCCGCGCGTGCGGACGAAATCGCCGCCTGGGCGGACGAACGATCGGATCACAGCGGCGGCTTCCTCGGCTTCGGCGGCACCGATTCGAGCGAGAAGGTCCGCGACGCGCTCGCCGGCCGTTCGGAACTCGGGCCGCTGGACGCGAGCGAGCAGCGGGCGCTGACCGACCGGATGATCGTGCGCTGGGAGGCCGGGCGCGGCGACGGCGCGAGCGGACCCGCCCGGCTCGTCGACGCCCTCGACAACGCTCCGGACATCCGCGCCCTCGTCGGCGAACGCCTCGCCGCCCGCGCCGCGGCGATCTCGAACGAGACGCCGTTCGATCCGAACAAGCCCGACGAGAACTGGGAGAGCCGCGCCCGGGCGCAGGGCTACGCCAACAATGCGGTGCGCGCGGCCGGCGCGGCCGACGATCCGGCCGCGTCCGGACGGCTGCGGGCGATGACCGAGGCGCTCGGCCCCGAGGATGCGGGCCGCTTTGCCCGGACGCTGGCCGGCCGCAACGGGCTCATGGCCGGCGGGGTCACCGCGGCGGGCGGCTCGCCGCTCGGCCGCACCCTCGGCGCGCTGGACGGCGCCCCGGCGAGCGAGGCGCGCAGCAGCTTCGTCCAGAACGCCTTCGCGGAGACGCCGGCCTCCGCCTACGCCGATCCGGCGCTGCAGCGCGCCATGGGCACGGCGCTGGCGCGGGAATGGAACCCGGACGATGCGGGCGCCGCCACCCGCGACGCGGAGCGCCTGACCGGCATTCTCGGCACGGACCAGGGTCGGCGCCTGCTCGGCGCGGGCGGCGAGGACGGCCCGTCGTTGGAAACGCGGGTGAACGCGCTCGCCACCGTGCGGGCGGATTCGGCCATCACCGGTGAGACGCTGAAGCGGACCGACGATCCCTGGACCAACCCGGCGATTCTCTCGCCGTCCGCCCAGGCCAGCGCACGGCACTATCTCGACGCCCGCGGCGACGCGGCCGTCGCGCTCGCGGGGACCGACCTCGACAACACCGTCGGCACGGCCATGGGCTTCGCGCCCGCGCTGCCGCCGGGCACCGATCCCGGAGAGGCCGAGGCCGCGGCGGCGCGGGGCGCGTTCAACTTCTACGGCAGCGGCGAAACGGCCGAGCCGGTCAAGACGGTGGCCGACCAGATCCGCACGGTTGCGGGCGACGGACCGGCCGACGTCACGGTGCTGCCGGTCACCTACTCGGACGGCAAGACGGGACCGGTCCAGGTGCCCCTGTTCCGCGTCACCGATCCATCGGGTGCCGAGCGCTACGTCGACAATACCGGGCGCCGCTACGACGACTTCGAGGCGTGGCGCACCGAGAACACGCTGCCGCCGGGCACGCAGGTCTACCCCGAGGACGGCCACCTCACCGCGGGCGCGGACGGACGGGTCGCGCTCGGCCAGGGCAATACCCCGAAGACCGTCGACAGCTTCGGCGAGCATCTCACCGCCGTCGTGGACAAGGCCGCCCTCGTCGGCGGCATCGTCGCGGGCGGCGTGCTCATCGTCGGTACGGGCGGGCTCGCGGCACCGGTCGTGGCGGGAGCCGCCGCGGTGGCGGTCGGCGCGGGCGCCTGGGGCGCCTATCGCAGCGGCGGCGAACTGGTCGATCGCGGCCAGCACGGCCAGTCGCTGAACCCGCTCACCGATGCCGAGGCCCGCGGCCTCTGGCTCAATCTCGGGGCGAGCGTCGCCTCGGTCGGCGCCTTCGGCTCCGCGGCGCGCCTGTCCCAGCTCGGCCGGGCCGGCCGGGCGGTGGCGCCGCTGGAAGCCTCGCTCCACGGCTACACCCAGGCGGGCGCCTTCGCCCTCGACACCGCGGCGGTGGCGGACCAGGGCATCGCCACCGCCCGGAACTGGAACCGGATGAGCGGGGAGGAGCGCGCCACCTCGCTCCTTCAGATCGGCTTCTGGGGCGTCGGCGCCGGGGTGAGCATGCGGGCGTCGGGCACCCGCAATCCCGGCGACATGTTCAATCCGGTCACGGTCCGCGACAACATCCTCGCCGCGAATCCACCGCCGGTCGCCGCCGATGCCTCGCTCGCGGGCGATGCCGTCAAGATCGACTTCGATCCCGCATCCGGCGTCGTCCGGGGCATCCGCCACGGTCCGGAGGCGACCCCGGCCGACATCGACCTGCACGCGCGCACGGCGGCCGGCATCCAGCGCAGCCTCACCCTGGAGGGACAGGTGGCGCGGCTGTTCACGGGCCGGGGCGAACCGCCGCCCGGCAGCGTCGGCTGGGCGGCCCGCCAGGACATCGCCAAGGTCCGCGAGCGCCTCGACACACGGCTGCGCGAACTCGACGCCCCGGGGCTCACGCCCGAGCGGCGCGCCGAGATCGCGCACGCCAACGCGATCGACCGGACCCATCTCGACGACTTGTCCGTGGAAGTCTCCTCCTTCGCCCGCGATCCGGCCTCGGCGACGATCGACGCCCGCAACAGCAAGCGCAAGCGCGTGGATGACGGCGCCGGGCCGGCGCCGAAGCGCGGCGGCTACGACATCGAGGCGGAACGGGCCAGGCTCCCGGTCGGCGAGACCACGCGGGAGGTCGGCGGCAACCGGGTGACCTACCACGTCAACGCGGAGCACAACCCGACCCAGGTCGACCTCTACCTGACCGAGATTCCCCCGAGCAAGAAGCGCTCGTCCGAGGAGAACCGGATGACGGCCGAGGTCGGCCGCTCCGGCGGGCGCGGGCGCGACACCCGCGAGGAGCGGGACAATGGCGGGCACATCGCCGGCTTCCAGTTCCTGCACGAGCAGGGACTGATCAATCAGTTCCCGCAGAACGAGGACTTCAACCAGCGGGTCTTCAACGAGATCGACGGCGAGGTCCGGCAATGGGTCGAGCAGGGCGCGCATGTCCATACGCGCTTCACCATCGGCGACGGCGACACGCCCGAGACCCGGATCTGGGGCGGCAAGCGCCCGAGCCACGTCACCGTGCAGTACGAGGTCACCGATCCTCAGACCGGCGAGGTGATCTACAGGACGGACGTCGCGCGCTTCGAGAACGAGGCCGGCCAGGAGTTCGACGGCTACAGGGACGGTCTGATCGCGGCAGGCGGCAACTCGAACGCGAAGATCGACGTTGCCGCCCGGATGCGCGAAGCTCTCGGGCTGGAATAGCGCTCGCAAGGCGCGGGAACAGGAAGGGAGACGGGGTTTGGGCGAGCAAGGCACCATTGAGGCGCTGCATCACGAGATCGGCCGCCTCGTCGTCCACGACGAGGCCTATCTGGAGCAGCCCTGGTCGAGCCTCTCCCTCGTCGCGACGATGCGCGACGAGAACACCGTGCAGCTTCACGGCTACGCCTATCTCGACGACGGTAAGACGGAGGCCGTGACGCCGCGGGCCTCGACGGTAGCGCAGCGCTTCGTCGAGTTGCACCGTGCCATGCGCGAGCGCGACCCCCGACCGTGGAAGGCCGCTCTGATGCAGATCTGGCGGTCCGATGCGAAGGTAAGCTTCTTCTTCGAATACGACGATGCCGCCCGCTGGCGGGTGACGCCGGGCAACTTTCGGGAGATGCGCGAAGAATTGCGACCCAAGCAGGAGCCGGATGCCCGCTGAGGCAGATTCAAGCCCGCAGGAGCAGAATGTATTCGGGATGGCGCTGCGGTGCGGCGGCGTGAACCTCGATCAAGGCGGCAAAGGCCGTGCGAGCCGATGCCGCCCGATCTCGACGGCGCCTCGCGCTCAGTTGGATTTCGGGTCGGTCACGGTGAAGGCGAGCGTCGCCCCGTAGCTGTCCGCGTCGGCCAGCGCCGGCGTCTGCGAGGGCGTGACGCGGTGGCTGACACCGAGCACCTGCGGGCCGGCACCGCGCAGCGGCACCACCGCCGCCCCTTGCGCATCCGTCTGGGCGCGGGCCTGATCCGCCTCGCTCCTGAAGCTCACCCCGTCGGTGGCGACCACGCTGGCACCGCCCAGCGGACGGCCCTCGAACAGCACCCGCACCCGGATCTGGCCCGAGGCCGAGGCCGGCGCCTCCAGCGGAACGATCTCCAGAGGCTGGCCGACCACCGTCCCCCACGGCGCGCCCGGGCCGGACACGGCCTTGGCGAACTTCACCGACCACAGGCTCTTGTCGGCCTGCGGCAGCATCCGCTTGCTGGCGTTGCGGTAGCTGCCGTCGGGCAGGCGCACCCAGTAGCCGTTGTCGTAGGCCGCCGCGAACAGCGCCTCGCCCTGGTGCGCGGCCCTCAGCGCCGGGGCCGGGCCGGCATCCAGCTTCGCCTGCAGCACCACCGCGCCGGACGGTTCGTAGGCGGTGAGGCTCATCAGCTTGCCCGCGCTCGGCAGTTCCGGCTCGTGGGGATGTCCGTAGAGGATCTGCACGCCGCTGCCGGTCGGGTCGAGCCAGAGGTCGTGGGCGCTGGCCGGGGCGCTGAGGGCGAGGAAGGCGGCCAGGAGGGCGGTCCGTCTCATGGGCGAGGTGCTCCTGTTGCGAGGCCGTAGGTGAGACCGGCCAGCAGCGACAGGCACGGCTGCGGGCTGGTGAAGATGTCGGCGGCCGTGGCCGATACCGACGAGCCGAAATTGAAGATGCTCTTGCTGGTGCGGGCGCCCGGATACCAGGTCGCCTGCCCGTAGGTCGTCCAGCCGCTCTCGTGGATGTAGGCGATGCGGCTGCTCACCCGCGGATAGGGCGAGGAGCGCAAGCCGCCGTCCTCGGTCAGCGGCTTGGCGCCGATGTAGGACAGGTAGGCCGCGCCGGTCAGGCGACCGGGGCCGAGCACCTGGATGTTCTGGGAGTGGCGCGAAACCAAGCACCCGTCCTTTTCCGGCGTCCTCGTCGGCGCGGTGGCCGGGCTCGCGACGATCACGCCGGCCTCCGGCTATGTCGAGCCCATCGCCGCCCTGGCGATCGGCGCGACGGCTTGCTACTATGCGAAGTACGTCCAGAGATGGCTCAAGATCGACGACACGCTGGAAGTCTGGCGGGCCCATGGCGTCGGCGGCCTGACCGGTGCCCTGCTCATCGGGGTCCTGGCCAGCCCGCACATCAATCAGGTCTCGGCGAGCCTGCAGCAATTCGGCGTCCAGCTTCTCGCCGTCGCCGTCGTCGGCACTTATGCCGCCTTCATCACCCTCGTGATCCTGACGGGTCTCGATCACTTCGGCACGCTGCGGGTGCCGGAGGAGATCCAGGAGGAGGGGCTCGACACGATGCTCGGCGAGCGCGCCTTCAACCTGTGGAACATGGATCGCACCCTCCCGAAATAGCCGCCCTGCGATCAACGCGCCCGGAAGGCGGGAGACGGCGTCGGGCCGTGCGCCTTTCGGTCTTGACGCGCGTTCCGCTCCGATCTTGCGGGACGGCGGAGCGAGGGCGAGCGAGGATGAAGAGCGGGCGCCGCCTCGGGAGCGCTCGGCGATGGATCGGCGGGACCGAAAGCGGCCTCACCGGGATCATCGGAGATCAGTCCGCCTTGTTGCCGAGGGCAACGGCGACGAAGCGGGTCCGGCCCTTGGCGCTCTTCACCCGCATCAGCACCGCCTTGCGGCCATTCGCCTCCGCCGCGCGGATCTGCGCCTGCACGTCGGAGGGCTTCGACACGCTGGTCCCGGCGACATCCAGGATCACGTCGCCCTGGGCGATGCCCTTGGCCGCCGCCGGCCCGTCGGGATCGACATCCATCACCGCCACACCCTCGTCACCGAGGCCGATCTCGCCGGCCGGGGCCAGGCTCAGGCCGAGCCGGGTCTGACCGCCCGGCGCGTAGTCGCCACGGCTCGTCACCTCGCCGTCGCCCGGCAGCGTGCCGAGCTCGACCGTGGCCACGTCGCTCTTGCCGCCGCGCAGGTAGGCCAGCTTCACCTCGGTGCCCGGCTTGAGGCCGGCGATGCGGCGCGACAGGTCGCGGGCATCGTTGACCGGCGCACCGTTGACCGACTCGATCACGTCGCCCGGCTTCAGCCCGGCCTTGGCGGCCGGCGTCCCGCTCTCGGCGTGATCGACCAGGGCGCCCTTCGCCTTGTCGAGGCCGAGACCCTCGGCGATGTCCTTGGTCACCGGCTGCACCTGCACGCCGAGATAGCCGCGCACCACCTTGCCGTCGGTGCGGAGCTGATCGACCACCGTCTGCACGGTCTCGGCGGGGATCGCGAAGGCGAGGCCGACCGAGCCGCCCGACGGCGAGGCAATCGCCGTGTTCACGCCGACGACCTCGCCGTTGACGTTGAAGGTCGGGCCTCCGGAATTGCCCTTGTTGATCGGCGCGTCGATCTGCAGGAAGTCGTCGTAGGGGCCGGCACCGATGTCGCGGCCGCGGGCCGAGACGATGCCGGCGGTCACGGTGCCGCCGAGGCCGAACGGGTTGCCGATGGCCACGACCCAGTCGCCGACGCGGGGGGCGCCCTTGCCGAACTGGACGTAGGGGTAGCTGCCGCTCTCATTGATCTTGAGCAGCGCGATGTCGGTCTTGGGGTCCTTGCCGATCACCTTGGCATCGAGGGTGCGGCCGTCGTCGAGGGTGACCTGCACGGTCTTGGCCTTGTCGACGACGTGGTTGTTGGTGACCACGTAGCCGTCCGCCGAGATGATGAAGCCGGAGCCGGCCCCGCCCCGCGGCAGCATCCCGCGCCCGCCCGGCCCGCCCTGTCCGCCCCCTTGGCCGAAGCGCTTGAAGAACTCGCGCAATTGCGGCGGCACCTGCTGGAGGTTCGGGTTGCCGGGGCCGTCGTCATCGTCGTCGAGGCCGCTGTCGAGCTTCACCTTCACGGCGACGACGCCGGGCTTCACCTTGTCGACTACGTTGGCGAAGGATCCCGGCGGGTGCTCGGGCGCCTCGATCGGGGTCTTGGGCAGGGCCTGGGCGTAGGCGGGCATGGCGGGCTCGGTCAGGCCGAAGCCGGCGGCTGCGCCCGCGACGAGGGCGGCCGCAGCGACGGAGGCGAAGGCACGGCGGCGGACGATCAGAGTCATGGAACTCTCCGAGGATCGATCACGGGGGATGCCGCCCTGACGTGCCGGAATGCAGCCGGACGTCGGACTATGGGACAATGAACGAAAGTCTAGGTTGTGCCACCCGCGGACTAGACGGCGACGAGGTTACATCCGGGCCCGTTGCGGCCGTCACCGGGAGCTGACGTGGCCCTGTTCGCCGCGGCAGGTCTCAGCGGCCGGCCGCCCGGCCTTCTCCTTCGGGATGCCGATTCCCGAGCGGTCGCCGGAGGCTCGGGTCACGCCGGTCGTAGGCAGGCGGTTCACCCTCCGGCGGACTGACACGGGCTTGAAAGATCATCAGCTAATTGATAGCTTCCTACCCGTACTTTCCTGAGGCTCCGGGGCGAGTTCGTTCAGGGTCGAGGCGGACGGGTCGAGATGACCGACGAGACTCTGCGCCGCTTGCGTCTGGCCTACACCCACACGCTCCTGCTCTCCGGGCGGCAATGGCGCCGGCTCGCCAATGCGGCGACCGAGGCGCACGGGATCTCCGAGGCGAAGGCGCTGCCGCTGGTTCTGATCGGGCGCCTGGGGGGCGAGCCGCGCCAGAACGCCCTGGCGGAGGCGGTGGGCATCGAGGGGCCGTCGCTGGTCCGCCTCCTCGACCAGCTGGAGGCGGCCGGCTTGGTCCGGCGCCGGGAGGACCCGAGCGACCGGCGCGCGAAGGTTCTGAGCCTGACACCCGCCGGGGAGGCCGTCGTCGCCCGGATCGAGGCCGACCTCGACCGGCTCCGTGAGACCGCCTTCGCGGGGGTCAGCGCCGCCGACCTGGAGGCCGGCTTGCGGGTGTTCCAGGCGATCCAGCGTCATGTCGGCGGTGGCGTGGAATCCGAGGCGGACGCGGGCAGGCAGGAGCCCGCGGGATGACCCTTCCAGGCTGGCGCGACTGGGCCTTCTCGCTCAAGACCTTCGGGGCCGGCATGCTGGCCCTGTACCTGGCGTTCTGGATCGATCTGCCCAAACCCTACTGGGCGCTCGGGACCGTCTACATCACGAGTCAGGTGCTGGCCGGCGCCACCCGCTCGAAGGCGCTCTACCGGGTGCTCGGCACGCTGCTCGGGGCCATCGTCTCGGTCATCCTCGTCCCGAACCTCGCCGACGCGCCGGAACTGCTGACGGTCGCGATCGCGCTCTGGGTCGCCCTCTGCCTGTACGTCTCGTTGCTCGACCGCACGCCGCGCAGTTACCTGATGATGCTCGGCGGCTACACGGCGGCCCTGATCGGGTTTCCCAGCGTGGCCGAGCCCGGAACGATGTTCGACACCGCCGTGGCCCGCACCGAGGAGATCACCCTCGGGATCCTCTGCGCCAGCCTCGTCAACACCGTCGTGCTGCCGCAATCGGTGGCGCCCGCGATCGCGAGCCGGCTCGACCTGTGGCTGCGCGGAGCGCGCGGCTGGGTGATCGAGGTGCTCGGCCGCAATCGCACGGGCGAGGACAGCCAGGCCAAGCGCCTGCGGCTCGCCGCGGATGCGGTTGCGTTCGACGCCCTGGCGACGCCGCTGCGCTACGACATGACCGGCGCCGAGCGCTCGGTCGACGCCATGGCGACGCTCCGCCAGCACATGCTGATGTTCCTGCCCATCGCCTCGGCGATCGCCGACCGCATCGAGGCGCTGCAGCGGGCAGGCGGGCTGCCGCAGGCCGTGCGCGGCCTCCTCGACGACATGGCGGACTGGCTCGGCACGGGAACGACCGATCCGGCGCAGGCCCGGCGCCTCAAGGCGAGTGCGAGCGCGCTGGAGCCCGAACTCGGCGAGCACCCGTCCTGGAACGACCTCGTGCTCGCGAGCCTCCTGGCGCGCCTGCGCGACTTCATCGACCTGCGCCAGGACACCCGCCTGCTGCAGCGCCACGTCGCCGACGGAACACCGGTGACGGAGACCCTAGCCTTCCGCTACACCGCAGCCGCGCGCACGATCCGTCACCGGGATCACGGCATGGCCTTCCTGTCCGGGTTCGGCGTGTTCCTCTCGATCGTGCTCACCTGCGCGATCTGGATCGCGACCGGCTGGCCCGACGGGGCCGGCGCCCCGATGATGGCGGCGGTCGGATGCAGCTTCTTCGCGGCGCAGGACGACCCGGCGCCCTTCATCGTCAGCTTCGCCAATTCCGCGATTCTCGGGGCGCTCGGAGCGGGGGCCTACCTGTTCGCCATCCTGCCGCTCGCGACCACCTTCGAGATGCTGGCGCTGGCGCTCGCGCCCGGGCTTCTGCTCTGCGGAGTGTTCATGACGCAGCCGAAGACCGCCCCCCTGGCGATGGGCGCGGCGGTCAACGGCTCGGCGATGATCGCGCTCCAGGGCAGCTACACCGGGGAGTTTGCGGCCTTCACCAATTCCGCGATCGCCGTCATCCTCGGAATGTGGTCGGCAGCCGTCGTCACGCGGCTCGTCCGCTCGGTCGGGGCCGGCTGGTCGGCGCGGCGCCTGCGCGCGGTCAACCGGCGCAGCCTCGCCGAGGCCGCGGAGCGGCGCGGCGCGCAGAACGGCCTCGAACTGGCGGCGCTCATGCTCGACCGCGTCGGGCTGATCGCGCCGCGCCTCGCCGCCCTGCCGCCGGACGACGCGGAATGGACCGCCGACCTCCTCGCCGAGGTCCGCGTCGGCATCAACGTGGTCGAGTTGCGCCGTGACCGGCACCGGCTCTCGGCCTCGGCGCGCGGCGCCGTCGAGGCGCTTCTCGCCGCGCTCGCGCGCCGCTTCCGGAGCGGAGCGGCCGATCCGGCGCCCGGTTTGCCCAACCCCCTCCTCGACACCCTCGATCGGGCGCTCGACGCGCTCTCGGTCGAGGCCCGGCAGGCCGCCGGGCGCGCGGCTCTGATGGGTCTCGTCGGCATCCGCCGCGGCCTGTTCCCGGATGCGCCGCCCTACGGCGCGCCCGTCCCCGCCACCGAACCGGGTCTCGCGGCATGACGGGCGAGTTCGACCTCTACGGCGTCTTCGTCCCGAGCCTCGCGGCCTGGATGCTCGTCGCCTTCGCCATCAGCGTGCCGCTTCGGCGGATCCTGGCCGGCCTCGGCCTCTACCGCCTCGTCTGGCACCGTCCGCTCTTCGACCTCGCCCTCTACGTGGTCCTGCTCGGCGCGGTCGTCGCGGTGGCGGTGCCGCTCACCTCGTGAGCGGACGCTCCCCCCTCGTCCCGCACTCCCCCCGTCCGGATCGATCCCATGCCCCGGTTCCTCGCCCTCACCGTCCGCCTCCTCGTCACGCTCGGGATGGTGGCGGTCGCCGTGGTCGTGGGCTTGGCGCTGTGGGACTACTACATGGAAGCCCCCTGGACCCGGGACGGGCGCGTGCGCGCCGACGTCGTCGCCGTCGCCCCCGACGTGTCGGGCCTCGTCACCGAAGTCCTGGTCCAGGACAACCAGATCGTGAAGCGCGGCGACGTGCTGTTCCGCATCGATCCCGACCGCTTTGCCCTCGCCCTGCGGCAGGCCGAGGCGATGGTCGCCGGCAAGCAGGCGACGATGGAGCAGGCGGCGGCCGACTACGCCCGCTACGCGAAGCTCAGCGACGCCGCCGTGTCGCAGCAGAGGGTCGAGGCGGCCCGGGCGACCGACCTGGAGGCCAAGGCCGCCTACGGGCAGGCGATCGCCGACCGGGACTTGGCCAAGCTCAACCTCGAACGCTCCGCCGTGAAGGCCTCGGTCAATGGCCGCATCACCAACATGGAGTTGCGGCCCGGCGCCTACGTCACCACCGGCCGGGGCGTGATGGCGCTCATCGACAGCGATACGCTGCGGGTCGAGGGCTATTTCGAGGAGACCAAGCTGCCGCGCATCCATGTCGGGGACCCGGCCCGCATCCGGCTGATGGGTGAGAGCGCCACGCTGACGGGCCGGGTCGAGAGCTTCGCGGGCGGGATCGAGGACCGCGAGCGCACGGCCGGGTCCAACCTGCTCGCCAGCGTGAACCCGACCTTCGCCTGGGTGCGCCTCGCCCAGCGCATCCCGGTCCGGATCAAGCTCGACAGCGTCGCCGACGAGGTCCGGCTCGTCTCCGGCCGCACGGCGACCGTCGCGGTCGAGCCGGAGGGCGAGGCGCCGGGTTTCGACCTGTTCCGGTTCTGGCGCGGGGGGCCGGCCCCCGCCGCCCCTCCGCAGGATCGGACGCGCTGAGGATCGGACGCGCTGAGGACCGGGCGAGCCGGAGGCGCCGCTTCGGGGATCCGCCTTCGGCCGGAACGCCGTGCGACGATGCCCGCCCTCGAGCCGGCCGCGTGGCGCGGCGCGAGGGGAGCGTGATCGTCAGTTGTCGGGAAGGCGGGTCCGGGGACGGTACCGCGGAAGGGTCCAGCCCAGGCGGAGGGAGACCGCCCGCAGGAGCAGGGCGACGAGAAAGCCGGAGCCGAGCGCGAGTTCCCGCGGCGCGCCGAGTGCGGCCAGGGCCACATAGGTGGCCGCACCGGCTCCCGCCGCCGAGGCGTAGATCTCCCGGCTGAGGATCACCGGACTGTCGCCCCCGAGGAGATCGCGGATGACGCCCCCGAAGGTCGCGGTCACCACGCCCATCACGACGGCCACGGCTCCGCTCGCTCCGGCCTGGATCGCCGTCTCGGCGCCGGCCACCGCGAAGAGCGCGAGGCCGAGGGCATCGAGCCGGATCAGGGCGCGATAGCGCGATTGCGGGATGTGCGCGACGAAGAACACGGCGCAGGAGACGACGAGGCACGCGAGGAGGTAGGCGGGCCGCTGCGTCCAGAAGACGGGCGATCCGAGCAGCAGGTCGCGCAGCGTCCCGCCCCCGATCCCCGTCGCGGTGCCCAGCACGGCGAAGCCGACGAAGTCCATCGCCTTTCGGGAGGCCACGAGGGCTCCGGTGATCGTGAAGACGATCACCCCGAGCCAGTCCAGGGTCGCGGTCGCAGTCTCGAACATCGTTCTCAGTCCAGCCGGGGATCCGGTTCGTCAGGGATTGCGGGGCTACCGGAAGAGCAGCACTTGGTTGTCGGCGCGGGAGGGGCCGTCCCACTCGCGCTGGACCATCACCTCCGGCGGCGAGGACTTCACGACGACCGTCGTGCCGAGGGGAACCCGGCCGTACAGGTCGTGGATGTCCTCGTTGAGGAGACGGATGCAGCCCGAGGAATCGGTGCCGCCGACGGTCCAGGGCTCGTTGGTGCCGTGGATGCGGTAGAGCGTGTCCCGCTCGCCCTGGTAGAGGTAGAGGGCACGGCAGCCGAGCGGATTGTGGATGCCGGGCTCGACGTAGCGCGGGATGTCGGGCCGCCGCTTCAGCATGGCCGGCGTCGGGCGCCAGCCCGGCCATTTCGCCTTGCGTCTGACCACCGCGACGCCCGACCACGTGAAGCCGGCCCGGCCCACCCCGATGCCGTAGCGCAGGGCCGTCCGGTCCTCGCGGACGAGGAAGAGGAAGCGCTGGTGCGTGTCGACGACCAGTGTCCCGGCGCGCTCGGGGCCGTCGTAATCCACGATCTGCCGGCGGAACGCCGCCGGAACGAGGGTCAGGTCGACCATCGGTACGTTGAAGGGCTCGTCCGGGATCTCGCCGATGAACCACGCGTCGCGGTTCGTGGCGGGATCGACGGGCTCCGGAGCCTTCGGGACCGGTTCGGCCTCCCAGAAGAAGGCGTGCGCGCGGGCCGGCGCGAGGATGGCGGCGGCGAGGAGGAGGGAGCGGCGGGTGGCCAGCATCGTCGTGGCTCCAGTCGGTGGTTCGATGGTCCGAGCATCGCCGAGCCTGCCCGGCCGCGCGGGGGCGGTGTCCGGGCACGCGTCGGCATCCGGGCTCGAAGGACGAGCTTGCCGGCCGATCGGATCGCGAAGGGAAGAGGACCGTGGGCAGCCCCGCGTGGGGTGGCCTATGGAGCCGTCTAGGGGTCGGTCATCGCGCAGGCCTCCGGGGTCGCTCCGCACGCGCCTCGCGTGCGGGCCCCCTCTGTCATCGGCCTGAGAGTTTCGCCCGGCCCCGAGCGGGGTCGCGACTTACACCATCGGCGGGAGCGTCCGCTCCGCTTTCCAGAGTGTTGAACGACGGGCGGTCCGGGGGCCTGAGAGTTTCCGGGGCGGTTGCTCCTTCGGCGGCCGGTTCACACCGGCTCTCTCCCGCTCGTCGCTGACTTGGCCGTTCTATCGCGGGAATCCGGGATTGACCAGGAAATTAGGTAGCTTGCGATCTATTTGGTGCGATACGACACATCATCGGTGGCCGATCGATGTGTCGGGCAGCAGGCGGAGGTGGCCAGGAGGTCACCGCGAGGGCCCGCCTGCGCCCGGCGCGCCGTTCGGCGCCCTTCGGAACCTTCGGCCCGGGTCGCGGGCTATCCGAAAGGGGCACGGGCGTGCGGCCTTGCATCCGCCGGAAGGGCCGCGGTCGCGAGGCGGCGAAGCGTGGAGCAACGCCGTTTTGGGCAATCGCGACATCATCGTCATCGGCGGCTCGTCCGGTGCCACCGTTCCGCTGAAGACGATCCTCGGAGCCCTGCCGCAGGACCTGCCGGCGGCGGTCTTCATCGTGCTGCATATTCCCGCGCGCAGCCTCGGCCTGCTCGCGACCGTCACCGCGGCCGTCTCCCACCTTCCGGTTCACCCCGCCGCCGACGGCATGGCGATCCGCACCGGCAACATCTACCTCGGCGTTCCCGATCATCACCTCATCCTCGACGAGGACCGGATCAGGCTCGGGCGCGGCCCGCGCGAGAACATGGCCCGGCCCTCGATCGATCCGCTGTTCCGCTCGGCGGCCGCGGTTTACGGCCCGCGGGTGATCGGGGTGCTTCTGAGCGGACTGCTCAACGACGGCGCGTCCGGTCTCGAAGCGATCAAGCGCTGCGGCGGCCTCACGCTCGTGCAGGATCCCGCCGAGGCGATCGCCGACGAGATGCCGCGCAGCGCCCTCTCGGTCATGGAGGTCGATCTCACCCTGTCCGCGGCCCGCATCGGCGACGTCCTCTCGGACCTCGTGCGCGACGCCCCCGGCCCGCGCCTGCCGGTTCCGGCCGAGATCCGGCTCGAGGTCGACATCGCCGCCGGGGAACGGATCGACAGCGACGTCCTGCGCCGTGTCGCCGACCCCTCGGCGATGTCCTGCCCGCATTGCGGCGGCGTCCTCTCGGAGATGCGGGAGGGCAAGCCGCTGCGCTTCCGCTGCCAGGTCGGCCACGCCTACACCGCCGAGGCGGTGGCCAAGATGCAGGAGGGCTCCATCGACGAGGCCCTGCGCGTCGCCCTGCGTATCATCGAGGAGCGGGCCGAACTGGTCCGGCGCATGGCCAGCGACGGACGCCGGGCCGGGCGTCCGGCCGTCAGCGAGATGTACGAGGAGCGCGCAGCCGAATACCGCCAATACGCCGACGTGATCCGCCGGGCCGTGCTCCAGACCCTGCCGTCACCGGAACCGGCAGACGGCGAGGGCGAGCAAGAGCCGTAGCATGGGCGCCCTCCCGCATCGGCCCCGCACCCGCCCGCGTCGGGACGCGGCCCCACCAGGGCACACGCCAAGACAGACGCCAAGACAGACGCCAAGACACGCGCCACGACAGACGCCGAGATCCCCGCAAAGCTCCCCGCGAAGGGAGGCGGCATCCGGCTCGACGAACGGCCCCTGCGCGTCATTTGAGACTGGTCAGCGCACGCTGCGTCGTCCTACAGGCTTGGCCGGAATGCGCCTGCGGGTGAGCAGCGGCAACTTGAGCGGCGGCTGGAGGCGGTGATGGCGAGTTCCTCCGAAAACGGCGCCCCTCAAGGCGGCAAGCCGATCGTCGTCACCCTGTGCGCGTCGGCCGCGAACACCCGATCCCTCGTCCATCTCCTGCAGGAGCTGACGGCCCGGCCCGACACGGCCATCATCGTCGTGCTCCAGCACCGGGAATCGCTCGATGCGGCCGAATTCGGCCACGCGCTCAAGGCGGCCGGGCACGAACTGACCGCCATCGGGCAGAACATGCCGCTCGCTCCGGGCCGGGTCTACCTGCCCGACCCGAACGTCATCGTCGGCATCGAGGGCGACCACTTCCAGCTTCGTCCCGCCGAGCAGCGCTTCGGCGAGCGCGGCACGATCGACAGCTTCCTCGTCTCGCTCCTCGGCGAGATGGACGGGCGCACCATCTCGATCGTCCTGGCCGGGACCGGCTCGGACGGAACCCTCGGCTTCAAGGCCGTCAAGGAGATGGGCGGCATCGCGCTCGCGGAGGAGACCGAGGAGTCGAAATCCGGCGAGCTCGCCGCGAGCAACATCCCCGCCGCGCTGGCGGATGCCGTCCTGCCCATCGACCAGCTGGCCGAGCGGGTCCGGGCCAGCATCCACCAGCTCGGCTCGAAGCCCCCATCGGAGGCGCAGCTCGACGAGGCCGAGACCTCGTCGGTGCTGGCCAGCATCGCGGCGGTGCTGCGCAACAAGACCGGGCACGACTTCCACGGCTACAAGGAAGGCACCTTCATGCGCCGCGTCCAGAGGCGGATGCAGGTCGCCCAGATCAACGACAGCGCGGCCTACGTGGAACACCTGCGCTCGCAACCGGGCGAGGCGCAGGAACTCTTCAACGACCTGCTGATCGGCGTGACGCAGTTCTTCCGCGACGCCAAGGAGTTCGAGATTCTCGAACGCAGCGTGATCCCGAAGCTGTTCGAGGGAAAGACCCGCAGCGACCAGCTGAGGATCTGGATCATCGGGTGCTCGACGGGCGAGGAGGCCTACTCCTTCGGCATCCTGCTGCGCGAGCACATGGCGAACCTCGAGGAGGTGCCGCAGGTCCAGATCTTCGCGACCGATCTCGACGGCCGGGCGCTGGCGGCGGCGCGAGCGGCCCGCTACGCCGAGACGGTCGTGCGCGACGTCAGTCCCGAGCGGCTCGCGCGCTGGTTCGTGCGGGAGGGCAACACCTACTGCATCGTCAAGGAAGTGCGGGAGATGTGCATCTTCTCCCAGCACAGCATCATCAAGGACCCGCCCTTCTCCCGCCTCGACCTCATCTCCTGCCGCAACCTGCTGATCTATCTCGACGCCGAGCTGCAGAGCCGCGTCATCCCGGTCTTCCACTTCGCCCTGAAACCGGAGGGCGTGCTGTTCCTCGGCAATTCCGAGAACGTCTCCCGCCACACCAACCTGTTCGCGCCGATCGAGCAGCGCTCGCGCATCTTCCGCCGGCTGGAGACGCATAGCCGGATCCTGCCCGACTTCCCCTTCGCCGTGTCGTCCCCGCGCTTCGAGCACCGGCAGACGTCGAGCCTGTCCGTGCGCGCCGTCGAACCCTCCCTGGCCCAGCGCGCCGAGCGCTTCGTGGAACGCTACACGCCGGCCTACGTGATCGTGGACGAGACGCACACGGTGCTGCACTTCTCCGGCCGGACCGGGCGCTACATCGATCCGGCCGGGGGCGCGGCCTCGCTCAATCTGCTGCAGCTGGTGCATCCCGACCTGCGCCTCGACCTGCGCTCGGCGCTCGTGCGCGCCACCGAGGACGGGCGGACGGTTCATCTTCCCAACCGGCGGATCGAGCAGGACGGACAGAGCCTGCTGGTCGATCTCGTGGTCGAGCCGGTGAAGGACACGGCCAACCCCGGCCGGCACTTCTTCGTGCTGTTCAAGGACGGAGGAGCGGCCGCCACCGACACGGTCGCGTCCCTGGCCTCGTCCCAGGATCAGCGCGACCGCATCCAGCAGCTCGAAACGGAGCTGCGCGAGAACAAGGACCGGCTGCAGGCCATCGCCGAGGAGGCGGAGAGCACGAACGAGGAGCTGAAGGCCTCGAACGAGGAATACCAGTCGTTGAACGAGGAGTTGCAATCGGCCAACGAGGAGCTCCAGACCTCGAAGGAGGAGCTGCAATCGGTCAACGAGGAGCTCACCACGGTCAACGGCGAGCTCGGCCTGCGGGTGCAGGAGCTCGGCCGCACCAACCGCGACCTCAAGAACTTCCTCGAAAGCACGCAGATCGCGACCGTCTTCCTCGACAACGACCTGCGGGTGATGCGCTTCACGCCGGCCTCGGCGGAGCTGTTCCACCTCGTCGAATCGGATGCGGGCCGGCCCATCGCCCACATCAAGTCGCGCATCGCCTACGACGAGCTGCAGGAGGACGCCCGCCGCGTCCTGCGCACGCTCAACAGCTCGGAGCGCGAGATCGAGAACCCGCAGACGGGCACCCGCTACATGGTCCGCATCCTGCCCTATCGCAGCGTCGACAATTTCATCGCCGGCGTGGTCATCACCTTCGTCGACATCACCGCGCGCAAGCAGGCCGAGGCGGCTTTGCGCGAGAGCGAGGAGCGCTTCCGCCAGTTCGCCGACGCTTCCTCGGACGTGCTCTGGATCCGCAACGCGCAGACGCTCGCGTTCGAATATGCCGGTCCGGCCTTCGAGACCCTGTACGGCGTCATTCTCCAGACCTCCGGGCAGGATCACCTGCGATCCTGGCTGAAGCTCATCGCGCGGGCCGACCGCGGGGAGGTGATCGACACCTTCCGCCAGGTGCGGGCGGGCGGGCGCGTGTCCCACATCTTCCGCATCCGCCGTCCGAGCGACGGCGAGGAGCGGTGGCTGGCCAACACCAACTTCCCGCTCTTCGACGAGAAGGGACAGGTGCACCGCATCGGCGGCATCACCTCCGACGTCACCGATGCCAAGCTCGCCACCGAGCGCCAGGACGTGCTCGTCAAGGAGCTGCAGCACCGCTCGCGCAACCTCCTCGGCGTGGTCACCTCGCTCGCGACCCGCACCGTCGGACAGGGGGTGCCGGTCGAGAACTTCACCACCCGGCTGAACGCCCTCGGGCGGGCCCAGGCCCTGCTCAGCCGATCGGGCAACGACACCGCCGAGGTCAGCGCCCTCGTTCACGCGGAACTGGCGGCCTATACCAGCGCGGCGTCCAAGCGCGTCACGGTCTCGGGGCCGAAGGTGCTGCTGACCTCGGAGCAGGTGCAGAACTTCGCCCTCGCCCTGCACGAACTGACCACCAACGCCGTCAAGTACGGCGCCCTGCACAACGATGCGGGGCGTCTCTCCGTGACCTGGGAGCGCATCCAGAACAGCGGCCGCGGGAAGCGCCTGGCGCTGAACTGGGTCGAGAGCGACATTCGCGTCGAGCCGCAATTCCTGGGCCGGCGCGGCTACGGGCGCGAGCTGATCGAGAACGCCCTCGCCTATGCGCTGCAGGGACGGACCGAATACAGGCTCGACCTCGACGGCGTGCGTTGCCGGATCGAGCTGCCCCTGAAGTAATCCGGTAAGGGAATAACCTGGGAAAATTCGCTGCACCGGCGATGCGGATAGGTTTTGACAACCTCTTGCTGCGCCGGAGCCGTGATGACCCCGCCGACCCTTCCCCTGTCAGGTCGCCGCATCCTCGTGGTCGAGGATGAGTATTTCATCGCGATCGAGATGGAGCGCTGGCTGCAGGAGGCCGGAGCCGAGGTCGCCGGCCCCGTTCCGGACGCGGAGCGGGCACTGGCCCTCATCGAGACGGAATCGCTCGATGCGGCCGTGCTCGATATCCATCTCGACGGCGAGCCGGCCTACGTCGTCGCCGACCGCCTCACCGAGCGCGGCGTGCCCTACCTGTTCGCCACGGGCGAGGTCAGGATCGCCGAGGGCTCGGATTACCGCTCGCACCCCGTCCTGGGCAAACCCATCCTCGACGACGAATTGCTGCGAGCCGTGAGCCAGCTCATCGCCCACTGAGCCGGCGGCTGTCCTTCGCACGGACGAGCGGCCCCTCCGCGACCGTTCTGCGACGCACCGGCTTGCGGCTTTACCCGCCGGGATGCGAAGCTGCCGGTTGTGGACGATGTCCGCGGCCCGAGCGGGGGCTGCGAATCCGGGTGTCGAACGGCCCCGGATTGCCGTGCGCGATCCTCACAGGCTCACGCCCCGGAGACGATTCCCGACGCTCCGGCAAGGTGAAGCCCGATGACCGAACCATGGACGAGCGCGGCTCTCGCGAGAGTCGAACAGACCACGCAGCTGGCATCGGAGATCCGCACGATCGTCGAACACACGAAGCTCATCATCGCCAGTTCGCGGGAGATCCTCGCCGCGCACGGCACACCGCATCCATCGACGCGTCCCCTGCCCGCTCGCTCGCCGAGGCCGCCGGACGCGCTCTGCGCCGCCTTCGACGCGCTGCTCGAGGCGGCGCGTCAGGCCGAGAAAGCCGGGGATCCCGACTTGTTCATCCTCATCGAGCGAGCCCTGCTCCAGGCCGGCGACTGCATGGAGCGGACGGCCTCGACCCTCGCGCGCCGCGAGCCTCCCGTTCAGTAGGCCCGATCAGCCGAGACCGCGCGCGCGGCGCCACGCCCGAAGTGCGCGCAGGCGCTCCTCGTAGGCGAGACGAAGCGCGGTCTCGGGTTCGCCCTTCATCTCGGGCGGCGTCAACGCCTCCTCGACGACGGGGATCCCGAGTCGCTTGGCGATCTCGTCACGCCAGCAGGCATCGGCGACCGCGAACTCGATATCCGTGCGAATCGTGTCTTCGTCGTCCATGGGGCGACTTCTCATGCGGCGGAGCGAGGCGCTGTGAGCCTGCCCAAACCGGGAAGGACCGACTTTAGCCTAGCCTGCGGTCGGATTCGAGATGTGGCGGACGGCACATCGGTGTCATCGATATCATGCCGAAGCGAATCGATTCCTTCGGGACGGCCGATCCGATCTCGGCACGGTGTCTCCCGGTCTCCCCGGTGTCCAAGCCGAGGATCAAGCCGAGGATCCTGCCAAGGATTATGCCAAGGATCATGCCCCTTGGGCCCGTCGCGGCTCGGGGTGAGCCTCGCCCGCCTCCCGGCACCGCGTGAAGGCGCTCAGCGATACCCGCGCGACCTCGCGCAGGGCGTCGCGGTCGGCGCCCGACGAGGCCAGGACGCCCATGCCGGAGGCGACCGTCGAGAGGAAGCGGGCCAGCGCCGCCGGATCGGCCTCCGGCGCGAGGTCGCCGTCCCTCTGGGCCTGGGCGAACCGCTCGCGCAGGTCCGATTCGGTCTGCGCGCGCCGGGAGGCCAGCTCGAAGGGAATGTTCTCCGAACCCTCCCCGCAGGCGAGCCCGCCCTGGACTAGGAGGCAGCCCGGCGGGTTGGCCGGGTCGGTGTGGCTCTCGGCGATGCTCGACAGGAAGCGCTCGGCCACCTCGCGGGCGGTCGCGCCCGCCAGCACGTGGCGCATGTGCTCGCAGCGCCGCTGCGCGTAGCGGTCGAGGGCGGCCTTCAGCAGCCCCTCCTTGCTGCCGAAGGCCGCGTAGAGGGACGGCGCCTTGATGCCCATCGCCTTCGTCAGCATGGCGAGGCTCGCGCCGTCGTAGCCGTGGCGCCAGAACACCTCCATCGCCTCGTCGAGGGCCTTGTCCGTGTCGAAGGACCGGGGCCGCCCCATCACCATTGTCCGCGGGCTCCAAATTTCGTATCGAAGTTTTGTATCGAGTGGTAGATAAGTCTCTTGACGCGCGGCGTCCACGCCGACATGTGTAGCGAACTCTACAGATGTCGGAGCCGCTCGTGGATCCTCAGCGTGGCACCTCCTTAGGCCGTTTTCTGCTCCGGCGCAGCGTCGGGGTCGGCCTCGCACTCTCCCTGCTGGCGGGCGCCGCCTGGCTCGCGACGCCGGTCTCGGTGTGGCAGACCGCACCGGCCCAGGCCGCAACCCCGCAGGATGAGCCGGCGATGCCGGCCGCTGTCGCCACGGTCGAACCCCGCGACGTGATCCTGTGGGACGAGTTCTCCGGCCGCCTGGAGGCGGTCGACCGCATCGAGGTGCGCGCCCGCGTCGGCGGCGCGATCCAGGCCACGCATTTCGTCGAGGGTGAGCTGGTCAAGCCCGGCGACCTCCTCGTGACCATCGATCCCGCGCCCTACGCGGCGGAGGTCGAGCGCCTGGAGGCCCAGGTGGCCGGCGCCGAGGCGCGCGTCGCCCTGACCTCGAGCGACCTCGAGCGCGGGCAGCAATTGTCGGACCGGCACATCGTCACGGCGCGCGACCTCGACGTGCGCGCCAACGCCTTCAAGGAGGCGAAGGCGACTCTGGCGGGGGCGAAGGCGGCCCTGGCGGCGGCGCGGCTCAATCTCGACTACACTCAGGTGCGGGCGGCTGTCGGCGGCCGCGTCGGCCGCCGCGAGATCACGCCGGGCAACCTCGTGGCAACGGGCGCCGGCGCCGCGGTGCTGACGACCCTCGTCTCGGTCGATCCGGTCTATGCCAGCTTCGACGCCGACGAGACCGTCATCCTGAAGGCGCTCGCCTCGATCGCCGAGCCGGCGGGCGGGCGCGGCCGGCTCGCGCGGATCCCGGTCGAGATGATCACGGCCGATGGGGCGCGCGCCAAGGGCAGCCTGCAATTCATCGACAACAAGGTCGATGCCCGCAGCGGCACGGTCCGCGTCCGCGCCACCTTCGCCAACGGCGACGGCCACCTGATCCCGGGCCAGTTCGCGCGGATGCGGCTGGGCCAGGCCGTCCCCGAATCGCTCCTGCTCGTCGATGAGCGCGCCATCGGCACGGACCAGGACAAGCGCTTCGTCCTCGTGGTGGGAGCCGACGGCCGGGCCGAGTTCCGGGCCGTCACCCTCGGCCGGGCCGTCGACGGCCTGCGCGTCGTGACCTCCGGCCTCTCCGGCGGCGAGCGCATCGTGGTCAACGGGCTGCAGCGCATCCGGCCCGGCACCCGCATCAGCCCCGAGCCGGTCCGGATGGGCGCCCGCCCGCAGGATTCTTCGCCCCAGACGGGCAAGCTCGCGCAGCGTTAGAAGCCTCGCGCAGCGTTAGAAGCCTCGCGCAGCGCTAGAAGCCTGGCGCAGCGCTGAGACGCCTACCGCTCCGATCCGACACCCAAAACCGCCCGGCGGCAACGCCGTGACCGGCAGCCCCATCGGCTGCGCGGGCGGCCTTCCTACGCCCCGTCTTCCCCGAGGGTCGGCATGAATCTCTCCAAGTTCTTCATCGACCGGCCGATCTTCGCGGGCGTGCTCTCGGTGCTCATCTTCGTGGGCGGGCTCATCTCGCTCTTCGCGATGCCGATCTCGGAATATCCGGACGTCGTGCCGCCCTCGGTCGTCGTCCGCGCGACCTTTCCGGGCGCCAACCCCAAAGTCATCATCGAGACCGTAGCGACGCCGATCGAGGAGCAGATCAACGGCGTCGAGGGCATGCTCTACATGTCGAGCCAGGCCACGACCGACGGCGTGATGGTGCTGACCGTCACCTTCCGGCTCGGCACCGATCCCGACAAGGCGCAGCAGCTCGTCCAGAACCGCGTCTCGCAGGCCGAGCCGCGCCTGCCGGCGATCGTGCGCCAGCTCGGCATCGTCACGGTGAAGTCCTCGCCCGATCTCACCATGGTCGTGCACCTCGTCTCGCCCAACGGGCGCTACGACATGACCTATCTGCGCAACTACGCGGTCTTGAACATCAAGGATCGCCTCGCCCGTCTCGACGGCGTCGGGCAGGTCCAGCTCTTCGGCTCCGGCGACTACGCCATGCGGATCTGGCTCGACCCGCAGCGGGTGGCCGAGCACGGCCTGTCCGCCGGCGACGTGGTGCGCGAGATCCAGGCCCAGAACGTCGAGGCGGCGGCCGGCGTCATCGGCGCCTCGCCCGCGGTGCCGGGCCTCGACCTGCAGCTGTCGCTCAACGCCGAGGGCCGCCTCACCAGCGAGGAGCAGTTCGGCGACATCGTCGTCAAGACCGGGGAGAACGGCGAGATCACCCGCCTGCGCGACCTCGCGCGGATCGAACTCGGAGCCTCGGACTACGCGCTCCGCTCGCTCCTCGACAACAAGTCGGCGGTGGCGATCCCGATCTCGCAATCCCCGGGCTCGAACGCGATCCGGATCTCGGATCAGGTCCGCCAGACCATGGCCGAGATCAAGCGGACCATGCCGGAGGGGGTCGATTACCAGATCGTCTACGATCCGACGCAGTTCGTGCGCGCCTCGATCGAGGCGGTGATCCACACGCTGCTGGAGGCGGTCGCCCTCGTCGTCCTCGTGGTGATCCTGTTCCTGCAGACGTGGCGGGCCTCGATCATCCCGCTTCTCGCCGTGCCGGTCTCGATCGTCGGCACCTTCGCGGTGATGCACGCCTTCGGCTTCTCCATCAACGCGCTGAGCCTGTTCGGCCTCGTGCTCGCCATCGGCATCGTCGTAGACGACGCCATCGTCGTGGTCGAGAACGTGGAGCGCAACATCGAGGCCGGCCTCTCGCCGAGGGAGGCCAGCTATCAGGCCATGCGCGAGGTCTCCGGCCCGATCATCGCCATCGCGCTCGTTCTCGTCGCCGTCTTCGTGCCGCTCGCTTTCATCAGCGGATTGACGGGCCAGTTCTACAAGCAGTTCGCGCTCACCATCGCGATCTCGACGGTGATCTCGGCGATCAACTCGCTGACCCTCTCGCCGGCCCTGTCCGCGCTCCTGCTCAAGGACCATCACGCGCCGAAGGATCGGCTGACCCGGATCCTCGACACGCTGCTCGGCTGGTTCTTCCGCCGCTTCAACCGCGCCTTCGGGCGGGCCTCGGACGGGTACGGGCGCGGCGTCGGCGCCGTCGTCTCGCGGAAAGGCGCGATGATGGTCCTCTACCTCGTGCTCGTCGGCGTGACCGTGGTGCTGTTCCAGAGGATCCCCGGCGGCTTCGTGCCGGGCCAGGACAAGCAGTACCTCGTCGGCTTCGCGCAGCTGCCCGACGGCGCCACCCTCGACCGGACCGAGGAGGTGATCCGCCGCATGAGCGAGATCGCGCTGAAGGAGCCCGGCGTCGAGAGCGCGGTGGCCTTCCCCGGCCTGTCGATCAACGGCTTCACCAACTCGTCGAATTCGGGAATCGTGTTCTCGACGCTGAAGCCGTTCGAGGAACGCAAAGGTCCGGACTTGAGCGGGGCGGCGATCGCGCAATCGCTGAACAAGAAGTTCGCCGCGATCCCCGAGGCGTTCATCGCGATGTTCCCGCCCCCGCCCGTCAACGGGCTCGGCACGATCGGCGGCTTCAAGCTGCAGATCGAGGATCGGGCCGGCCTCGGCTACGAGGCGCTCAACGAGGCGACCAAGGCGTTCATGGCCAAGGCGGCGCAGGCGCCGGAGCTCGCCGGCCTGTTCTCCAGCTTCCAGATGAACGTGCCGCAGCTCTTCGCCGATCTCGACCGGACCAAGGCGCGCCAGCTGCGCATCCCGGTCACCGACGTGTTCGACACGCTGCAGATCTATCTCGGCTCGCTCTACGTCAACGATTTCAACAAGTTCGGCCGCACCTACTCGGTCCGCGTCCAGGCCGACGCGCCGTTCCGGGCCCGCTCCGACGATGTCGGGCAGCTCAAGGTCCGCGCCGGCTCCGGCGAGATGGTGCCGCTCTCGGCCCTGCTGCGGGTGCGGCAAACCGCGGGGCCGGAGCGGGCCATGCGCTACAACGGCTTCCTGTCGGCCGACATCAACGCCGGCGCGGCGCCCGGCTTCTCGTCGGGGCAGGCGCAAGCGGCGGCAACCCGCATCGCCGCCGAGACCCTGCCGCGCGGCTTCGCCTTCGAGTGGACCGACCTGACCTACCAGGAATTCATCGCCGGCAATTCCGGGATCTGGGTCTTCCCGCTGGCGCTGCTGCTCGTCTTCCTCGTGCTGGCGGCGCAGTACGAGAGCCTGACCCTGCCGCTCGCCATCCTCATGATCGTGCCGATGGGACTGCTCGCGGCGATGTTCGGGGTCTGGCTGTCGGCGGGCGACAACAACGTCTTCACGCAGATCGGCCTGATCGTGCTCGTCGGCCTCTCGGCCAAGAACGCCATCCTGATCGTGGAATTCGCCCGCGAACTGGAGTTTGCCGGCCGCACCCCGCTCGCGGCCGCGATCGAGGCGAGCCGCCTGCGGCTGCGCCCGATCCTGATGACCTCGATGGCCTTCATCATGGGCGTCCTGCCGCTGGTGACCGCGACCGGGGCCGGGGCGGAGATGCGCAACGCCATGGGCGTCGCAGTGTTCTCCGGCATGATCGGCGTTACCGCCTTCGGCCTGTTCCTGACGCCGGTCTTCTACGTGCTGCTGCGCCGCCTGACCGGCAACAGGCCGCTCAAGCAGCACGGCAGCGAGGTGCAGGCGCATCCGGACGGCATCGCCCGCGCCGCGTGACGGGCGAGGTTGTTCGGGGATCGCATCACCCGCGATCCGCGTCGCCGCCTCGGAAACGGCTTCGCTCCGTCATCACGAGGCGAAACCCGAGCGAGCAAGCGGAAATCCTGGCGCAGCCGCTCAGAAGCCGCTGCGCACCCGCAGATGCGTGTGCGTGTGGTTCGATGCGAATCCTTCCTCGTGCGCGTGCGCCGAGGTGTCCTCGGCGACCGGAATCAGGTTGAGCGTGCCGTGCATGACGCCGCGCTCGAGAAACAGCCTCTCCGCGTAGGACGACACATCGCCGACGGGACCGCGCATCAGCGTCACGTCGATCGACGTCGTGTGATCGATCGGAACCGACAGGGAGGCGACCGCCTGATCGTGGCGGTCGAGGCGCCCCTGCGGCACGCGGGATGCGAGGTTCCGTACCGACTGGTCGATCGTATAGCTGACGACGCCGAAGCACGGCGCGTCGGCCGGTGCGTCGGGACGCGCGGACAGGCCTCGCCGCACGAGGTCGCGGATGGCTTCCGATCGGCTCCCCGCGCCCGTGCTCTCCATGTAGGCATCGAGCGCAGCGGCCAGTTCGTCATCGATGGCGATGGTCGTGCGCTGCATGGATGAACCTCTCCCGATCCGCGCCGACCAGAGCCTCGTCCCGAGAGGTGGGTGCCGACGTTCGGAAAGAGACGATGCGCAATCAAAAGTCGAGAGCATCGTTCCGGATCCGATATCCGGGACGATGCTCTCGGCTGTTCTGTCGCCGCGGCCGAACGGGCGGCCGGCCGTTTCGGGGCACGGAGGCCGTCGACCGCCTTGCGCTGGATCAAGGCACCCCGTCCGGGCGGCCGGCAAGGATGATGCCGTCGAGCGGATGGGGGAGCCCCGGAGGCGAGAATGGCTTACGCGAACATCCTGGTCTCGGTCGATCTCGACGGAACCGCCCCCGACCGCATCCGGCTCGCCGCCGGCCTCGCGCGGCGCTTCGAGGCGACCCTCACCGGAGCGGCCGCCTGCAAGGTACCGGCACCGGATTACGTGCGCGACATCGGCGAGATCGACGACGAGGATCCCCGCTTCGAGGAGAAGGCGCGCGCCATGCTCGAGCGGGCACGCGCCCTGTTCGAACAATCCGCCGAGGCTCCGCTGCACCGCGACTGGCGCGAGGCCTTGGCCGGCCCGATCACCCATCTCGTCGGGCAGGCACGGGCGGCCGACCTCCTCGTGGTGGGGCGCCGCGGCGTCGACGACGCCCCGTTCGGCGCCCTCAGCGTTCCGCCCGGCCCCGTCCTGATGGAGGCCGCCCGCCCGATCCTCGTGGTGCCCCCGCGCACCGAGCACCTCCGGGGCGCCCGGATCGTCGTGGCCTGGAAGGACGGCCTGGAAGCGCGCCGGGCCGTCTCGGCCGCTCTGCCCTTCATCCGGGAAGCGGATCAGGTCTTCGTCGCCAGCACCGGCGAGGGCGCCCGCTACGAGGGTGCGGAGGATGTCGCCGGCCATCTCGCCCGCCACGGCGCCTCCGTAACGACGCATCTGCTGCGCACCGCCGTGAGCGACAGCGACGAACTCCTGCGTTTCGCCCTGAAACAGGAGGCCGACCTCATCGTGATGGGCGCCTACGGCCGCACGCGCCTGCGCGAATGGCTGTTCGGCGGCGTCACCTACGAGATGCTGCAACGCAGCCCCCTCCCCTGCCTGATGTGTCATTGATGCGCGTTCCGACCGTCCTCCCGATCCTCGCCCTCCTGCTGATTGCCCATCCAGCCGCCCTGCCGGCCGCGGCGCCGGCCCTCGATGCCCGCGCCCAGCGCGGCGAGACCATCGCGCGGACGAACTGCGCCCGCTGCCACGCGATCGGTCGCGTCGGCGCGAGCCCGCTGGCGGAAGCGCCTCCGTTCCGAGACCTGCACCGCAGCTATCCCGTCACGGACCTGGCCGAGGCGCTGGCCGAGGGCATCACCACGGGGCACCCGTCGATGCCGGAATTCCGGCTCGATCCCGACGAGGCCCACGCCCTGATCGCCTATCTTCAGAGCCTCGAACGCTGAGGCGCCTCGGAGTGCCGCCCGAAACGTCCGGTCACAGCGGCGCGGTAAGGGTTTCGGGAGCGACGCTCAGTTCGCCGCAAGATGTTCGAGCCGCGCGGGATCCACAAGGCGCACCCCGCCGGGCACGATCAGGATCGCCTTCTCCCGGTCGAGCCGGGTCAGCATCCGGCTCACCGTCTCGATAGTGAGGCCGAGATGGTCGGCGATGTCCTGCCGGCCCATCGGCAGCTCGACGGTGATGGAATCGTGCCCGATGCGGCCGTAGCGCGCGCGCAGGCCGAGCAGGAAGCTCGCGACCTTCTCCTCGGCGGTGCGGCGGCCGAGCAGCATCATGTGATCCTGTGCCAGCGACAGCTCATGGCCGGCCCGCTCGTAGAGGCGCTGCAGCAGGTGCGGCGTCTGCGCGACGAGGCCGGCGAAGGCGCGCCTCTCGAACCGGCAGAGCATCGTCGGCGCCAGCGCCTCGGCGGTGACGGTGAAGCGCTCGGGCAGAGCGAGGCCGAGGAAATCGCCGACCATGGCGAAGCCCATCACCTGCCGCCGCCCGTCCGGCAGGAGTCGCGAGAGGCGTAAAGCGCCCTCGGTGACGTTGTAGACGGCGCCGGCCCGGTCGTCCTGCTGGAACAGGGCCTGGCGCGGGTCGAGGTGGACCTGCTGGCTCAGCGCCTCCAGGCCGGCGAGTTCCTCGCGCGTGAGCGCCGCGCAGACGCTGACGAGGCGGACCTTGCACGCGGCGCAGCCGCCCTCCGATCGATCGTGGGCGCAGGCATGGCCGGCCGGAGCAGGCTCGGCATGGGCGCTCTCCGCTGAGCCGTGCATCGGACACCTCCCGCCGCGCATCCCCCGAGCCTATCCAATAGCCCCGATCCGCCCCGCCTGTGAAGCCGCGGCGAACAGAGCCGGAAAACCCGAGCAAGCGCAGGACAAAGCGCAGTCGAGGAAGAGGATGTTTCGGGAAGAAATTCGCCTCTCTACCGGACAGGATGCGCCTGAAGGTCCGACCTCAGGCCGGAACTACTCGGCTTCTTCCCCGGCCACACGGACTCGGATCGGGCCCGGACACGGCAGGCGGGGCGAGCGCGCCTGACGCCCTCACTCCGACCCTTACGTCGTCCCGAGCGAGACCCGGCGCCCGGGCAGCCCGAGATCCGGGCGGTGGCTCGTCAGCACGACGACGCGGTCGCGCCAGCGGGCGAGCAGGCGCCCGAGGATCCGGGCGGCCTGATCGTCGCGCAGATGCTCGGCCGGCTCATCGAGCAGGAGGACGGGGGCCGGGCTCAACCATGCGCGGGCGAGGTTGAGGCGCTGCGCCTCGCCGAGCGAGAGGCTGCCTTCGGCGATCCAGGCGTCGAGGCCGCCGCCGGCACGGAGGCGGGCGTCGAGTTCGACGGCCTCCAGCGCCGCCCACAAGGCCGCGTCGGAGGCGCCGGGCGCGAACAGGTTCTCGCGCACGGTGTCGGAGAGGATCGCCGCATCGTGCAGGCTCAGATGCGTCAGCGCCCGCCGCTCTTCCGCCGGGCGGACGGCACCGCCGAGCCGGATCGTCTCGCCGGGCCGCTCCGCGCTCCAGCCGGCCAGCGCCTTCAGCAGGGTGGTCTTGCCGCAGCCGCTGGCGCCGACGAGGGTCAGCGGCGTGCCGGGGACGACGGCCAGCTCCGGGGCCGGGCCGAGATCGCGCCCGTCCGGCGCCCGCAGGTGCAGGCCGTGCAGGGTCAGGGCGCCCGGGGCGGAGCCGGGCCGCGGGGCAGGCTCGGCAGCGCTGCCCGGCTCCACGGCGAGCGACCGGCGGGCGAGACGCGCGCGGACCGAACCCGGCAGCGTCCGCGCCAGGGACAGGATCGGCTCGGCGAGACCGAGCCAGGCGAAGGCGAGGAAGGCGGCGGGCAGGAGCCCGGTGCCGCGGGCGCCCGCGCTCCAGGCGGCGAGCAGCACCGCCAAGGCGAGGCTGGGACCGGCGAGCGCCAGCAGGGCCTCGAACCGGGCGAGCGCCCGCCGTCCATCGGCGGCCTCGCGCTCGGCATCGCGCAGCGGATCGAGGGCAATCCGCAGGGCGGCGCCGCGACGCCCCTCGGCTGCGAGGGGCACGGCCCCCGCGAGGGCGGTGCCGAGATGCGTGGCGGCGGCGCGGCGCGCATTCCGCGTCCACGCCTCGATGCCGGCAAGCCGCCTCAGCGTGCGCCGCGCGATGAGAGCGCCGGCCAGCGCGAGCCCGGCGACTGGAAGGAGCGCGAGCGGCGCGACGTAAGCCGTGAGGAGCGTGAGGAGGCCGAGTGCCGCGCCGGTCAGGGCGACGGGAAAGCCGACGCGCAGACGGGCGTAGTCGATGTCGGCCACGTCGTCGATGAAGTCGGCGAGCCGCTCCGGGCGGCCGAGTTGCCAGCCGGCGCCGCGGCTCTCCGGCGCCCGCGCGAGCGCCGCGAACAGGCCGGCGCGGCGGCGGACCTGATCGGTCAAAGCCGCCCGGTGGCCGGCCATGCGCTCGCCGTAGCGCGCGCCGGTGCGCAGCAGCGCGAACAGGCGCACCAGGGCGGCGGGATGGTGGAAGTTGAAGGCGAAGGCCGCCGGCCCGGCACCGGCCAGGGCCACCGCCGCCAGGAAGCTCACGGCGGTGCCGGCGAGCGCGAGGTTCGCCGCGAGCGCCAGCGCCGCGAGGACGAAGGCGAGGCGCCAAGCTCGGGCGGTGTCGGCGCGGGTCGAGCCGGCGGGCGCGGTGTCGGAGCGGGTGCGCATCACGCGGCCTGCCTCTCGCAATGGGTGGGCCTAAGGGCGATGCGCCGGTCGGCCATCGCCGCCAGCGCGGGATCATGGGTCGCCACGAGGACGAGGCGGGTGCGGGCGGCGCTGGCCAGGGCCTGGCGCACCCGCGCGGCGTTCGCGGGATCGAGCTTGGCGGTGGGTTCGTCGCAGAAGGCGGTGCCCGGCCGCAGCAGCAGCCGCGCGACGGCGACGCGGACCCGCTGGCCGCCGGAGAGGTTCTCGGCGCCGGCCCGCACGGGGGCGTCGAGGCCGCCGGGCCAGTGCGGATCCTCGCTCAGGCCGAGGGTCGCGGCGGCGGCCGCCACGGCCTCCGGCGTCGCGGGCGCGCCGTCAGCGATCGCCGCGCCGAGCGTGCCGGCCGGGATCGGCGTGTCGAGGGAGACCCAGCTCGCCGCCACGCCCTGCGCGGGCAGGCGAAAAGCCCCGGCGAGCGGCGCCTCGATGCCGGCCAGAACCCGCAGCAGTGTCGACTTGCCGGCCCCGCTCGGCCCGGTCACGGCGACGAGCCCGGTCTCCGGTAGATCGAAATCGGCGACGGGCCCAGCATAGGGCAGGACGAGGCCGCGGGCGCCCGGCACTGCGGGAACCGCGCCGCGTTCGGGCCTCGTCTCGGCCTCTTCCGAAAAGACCCAGGCGAGCGCCTCGGCAGCGGCCTCGCCCTCCGCCTTGGCGTGGTAGAGTTCGGCGTAGCGGCGGAACGGCAGGAAATATTCGGGGGCGAGCAACAGGATCAGCAGGCTCTGCCACAGCGCCAGATGCGCGAAACCCGGAATCTCGGCGAGGCCGAGATGGCCGAGCCCGAGGAAGACCGCCAGGATGGCGATGGCGAGCGAGGCGAAGAAGTCGAGCACGCCCGCGTTCAGGAAGGCCACCGCCAGGACGCCCATGGTGCCGTCGGCGTAAGTCTTGAGCCGCCGGTCGAGCTTGGCCGTCTCGCGGGGCAGGCCGTGGGCGGCGAGGATCGTCGGCAGCACCCGCACTCGGTCGGCGAACTGGGTGGCGAGCCGCCCGAGCGCCGCCTCCTGCAATGCGGCCCGGTCGCGGATCAGGCCGCCGACGAGGGCGAAGAACACGATCATCACCGGTGTGGCGAGGAGCAGCGCGACGGCCGCCTGCCAGGACACCGGCGCGACCGCCCCCGCCGTCAGCACCGGCCCGAGCGCCATCATCCGCCGCGCCGCGGCATGGCTGACGACGAGCCGAGCGAGCGCGCCGGGATGCCGCTGCAGGCCGGCGATCACCGCGCCGCGCGGCAGGTCGGCGGCGGCGCGGGCTGGCATCGCGGCGAGCCGCGCCTCGGCGGCATCGACGAGCGCGACGGCGACCTTCGCCTCCAGGGCGGCGCTGTGCGCCTCGATCAGACTCCCGAGCCCGGCGCCCGCGAGCAGGCAGGCCCCGGCGAGGCCGAGGGCGATCCCGTCGAGTTGCCCCGTCTCGATCAGCGCGCCCGCGAGCCGCGCCAGCGCCACGGCCAGCCCGAGCGTCGCGGCGCAGCGCAGCGCCTGAAGGGCGTGCAGGCGCGACAGGCCGGCCCGCGCCGCCCCGCGGGCGAGGGCGAGCGCCGCGGGCTCTAGAGCATCGTCCCGGAGATCGGATCCGGGACGATGCTCTAGGCTCTTGTTTTTGCATCGTCTTTTTCCGAAAGCCGGCAGCCACCTTTCGGGACGATGCTCTAGGGCGGCGCGGCCGGAACGGGCGCGGAGGGATCGTCGGGTCATGCCGCCTTGTGCGGCGGGGGCGGCGAGAGCGGCCTTGATCTGCGTCAAGGATCGCCAAGCGCGGCGGCGCGACAGGCAGCGTCGGACAAGGAGCCTCCCATGACCGATCCGCTGCTCGTCGATCTGTCGCGCCTGCAATTCGCGCTGACGGCGATGTACCACTTCCTGTTCGTGCCGCTGACGCTCGGACTCTCGATTCTCGTCGCCATGATGGAGACGGTCTACGTCATGACGCGCCGCAAGATCTGGCGCGACATGACCAAGTTCTGGGGCCTCCTGTTCGGGATCAACTTCGCCCTGGGCGTGGCCACCGGCCTGACCATGGAGTTCCAGTTCGGCATGAACTGGGCCTACTACTCGCACTATGTCGGCGACGTGTTCGGGGCCCCGCTCGCCATCGAGGGCCTGATGGCCTTCTTCCTGGAGGCGACCTTCGTCGGGCTGTTCTTCTTCGGCTGGGACAAGCTCTCGGCGCTCGCCCACTGCGTCGTCACGTGGCTGATGGCGCTCGGCACGAACTTCTCGGCGCTGTGGATTCTGATCGCCAACGGCTGGATGCAGAACCCGGTCGGCTCCCTGTTCAACCCCGACACGATGCGCATGGAGGTGACCGACTTCGCCGCCGTGATCTTCAATCCGGTGGCGCAGGCGAAGTTCGTCCACACGGTCTCGGCCGGCTATGTCTGCGGCGCGGTGTTCGTACTCGGCGTCTCGGCCTTCTACATCCTGCGCGGGCGGCACCTCGAACTCGCCAAGCGCTCGTTCGCCATCGCGGCGGCCTTTGGCCTCGCCTCGGCGCTCAGCGTCGTCGTGCTCGGCGACGAGAGCGGCTACGCCGTCACCGACCACCAGAAGATGAAGCTCGCCGCCATGGAGGCGATGTGGCACACGGAAGCCGCTCCGGCGGCCTTCACCGCGGTCGGCGTCCCGGATCTGGAGAGCCGCACCACCCGCTACGCGCTCCACATCCCCTACGCGATGGGCCTGATCGGCACCCGCTCGCTGACGACCGAGATCCCCGGCATCACCGAACTGGTCGCGCATGCCAAGGACCGCATCCGCAACGGGCTCGTCGCCTACGCTGCCCTTGAGCGGATCAAGGCCGACCGCACGGATGAGGCGGCCCGCGCCGAGTTCGCCCGGACGCAAGCTGATCTCGGCTACGCGCAGCTCCTCAAGCCGCTGATCGGCGATCCGCTCAAAGCGACCGACGCGGACATCGACCGGGCGGCGTGGTCCACCGTGCCGCACGTGCCCTCACTGTTCTTCACCTTCCGGGCGATGGTGGCCTGCGGCTTCCTGCTGATCGCCCTGTTCGGGGCGGCGCTCTGGTACACCGCCCGCGAGGCCGAGGCGCCGCGCTGGCTGTTCCGGGCGGCGCTCTTCGCCCTGCCGCTGCCCTGGATCGCGATCGAGTTCGGCTGGTTCGTCGCCGAGTTCGGCCGCCAGCCCTGGATCATCGAGGGCGTGCTGCCGACCGCGCTGGCGACCTCCGAACTCGGCATCCCCTCGCTCCTCATCACCATCGCCGGCTTCACCCTGGTCTACGGCGTGCTCGCGGTGATCGAGGTGCAGCTGATGCTGCGCGCCATCGCCAAGGGGCCCGAGACCCTGGCCGAGGACCCGGCCGCCCTCTTCCCCGGCGCCGGCACGAACCGGAACGAGGCCGGCCTCGTCGCCGCCGAGTAGCCCTCGCCCCTCCCTTCGCTCCCTGCCGGCGCCGGCGGCACCCGCCGCCGCGCCGGCCCCTCCCACGAGGAGTCCCCCTCCATGCTCGCCCTTCTCTCGGACTACGAAAGCCTACGCCTCATCTGGTGGGTGCTGCTCGGCGTGCTGCTGATCGGCTTCGCCCTCACCGACGGCTTCGACCTCGGCGTCGGCGCCCTGCTCCCCTTCGTCGGCCGCACCGATGTCGAGCGGCGGGTGGCGATCCACACCGTCTCCGCGACCTGGGAAGGCAATCAGGTCTGGCTGGTGCTCGGCGGCGGCGCGATCTTCGCCGCGTGGCCGGCGCTCTACGCGCTGAGCTTCTCCGGTTTCTACCTCGCCATGTTCCTCGTGCTGTTCGCCCTCATCCTGCGGCCCGTCGCCTTCAAGTACCGCTCCAAGCGGGAGGGCGCGGCGTGGCGCTCCCGCTGGGATTGGGCCCTGTTCGTCGGCGGCGCGGTGCCGGCCCTGATCTTCGGCGTCGCCGTCGGCAACGTGCTCCAGGGCGTGCCCTTCCACTTCACGGGCGACCTTCGCCCGATCTATGCGGGCAGCCTGTTGGGTCTGCTCAACCCGCTGGCGCTGCTGTGCGGTCTCGTCTCGCTGGCGATGCTGGTGGCGCACGGCGCGGCCTGGCTCGCCTTCAAGGCCGAGGGGCCGGTCGCCGAGCGCGCCCGCGCCATCGGGCTCAAGGCGGCGCTCGCCACCGCCGCCCTGTTCGCCCTCGCCGGCCTCCTGATCTGGGCCGGCGCCTTCGGCGGCTACCGGGTGACGAGCCCGCTCCCCGGCGACGGCCCGTCCAACCCTCTGGCCAAGGCGGTCGTGGCGGATGCGGGCGCGTGGCTCGCCAATTTCCGGGCCCATCCGGCCCTCGCCCTGGTGCCGCTCCTCGGCATCGCCGGCCCGTTGCTGGCGGCGCTCGGCTTCCGCACCCGGCACGAGGGGCTGACCTTCCTCGCCTCCAGCCTCGGCATCGCCTGCATCATCGCCACCGTCGGCCTGTCGATGTTCCCGGTCATCCTGCCGTCCAGCACGCATCCGGGCCACGCGCTCACCGTGTTCGACGCCTCCTCCAGCCGGGCGACCCTGCGCAACATGCTGATCGCGACGGTGATCTTCCTGCCGATCATCCTCGCCTACACCGCCTGGGTCTACCGGGTGCTGTGGGGCAAGGTCTCGGACCGCGACATCACCGCCCCCGGCTCGGCCGCCTACTGACGCTCCCGGCCCCGGCGGTGCCGGGGCCTGACTTGCTCCCCTTCCGCCTCGCATCAGGAGTCGCGACGATGTGGTACTTCGCCTGGATCCTCGGTCTCGGACTGGCCGCCGCGGTCGGCGTGCTCAACGCCCTCTGGTACGAGCTGCGCGCCGTGCGCGAGACGCCGCCGGAGGTCACGCCGACGCTGCCGACGCCATGAGGCGCCCTGATCGGACCGTCAGCCGCAGATGAGATCGACGTCGTGCTGCCGGAGGCGGTCGGCGAAGGGCTCGGGCGGCGGCCGGTCGGTCACCACGGTGAGCGGCGCGGCGAGGTCGAAGGTCTGCAGGTTGGCCTGGCGCCCGAATTTCCGGGAATCGGCGAGCAGCACCGCCCGCCGGGTCTGACCGCGCAGCGCCCGGCGCAGGACGGATTCGTGCTCCTCGTAATCCATCCAGCCCTGGGCGAGGTCGCAGGCGGCGATGCCCATGATCGCAAGATCGAAGAAGTGGCGCCGGGCGTAGTCCACGGTGTCGTAGCCGACGAGCGCGTTGTCGTTCGGCCGCAGCCGGCCCGGCGTCAGGTTCACCCGCGCCGGGCTGTCGGCGAGCAGCAGCGCGAGGTCGATGGAATTCGTCGTCACCGTGAGCTTGCGGGTGGTGAGCCGCCGGGCCAGCGCCAGCGTCGTGGTGCCGGTGTCGATGAAGATCGACATCCCGTCCTCCACCAGCCCCTCGGCGAGCGCGGCGACCCGGCCCTTCTCGCGGCTGTTGAGCCCGCTGCGCTCGGTGAGCGGCCGCTCCTGATCGAGGCGCGGGCGCACGGCGCCGCCGTGGATGCGCCGCAGCAGGCCGCGCTCCTCCAGCATCTTGAGGTCGCGCCGGATCGTCTCGTCGGAGACCGCGAGCGCGGCGGCGATGCTGGTGACGCCGACGCGCCCGGTCTGCGCGAGCTGCGAGAGGATTTCCTCGTGGCGATGATCGGTCAGCATCCCGGCCCTGTCCCCCGTTGAAGTGAGGATAGCGCCGCGGACGCAGACCGGTCGCGCACAATTTCAGGACGTACACAGGGGCCGGCACCAGGGCGTGCAGGACCGGCCGCACGCCCGCCCGGCCGAGAGGCCGAACGGGCTCTTGCCTCGATTAAAAAAATCAGGCGTCGAGAGTCGGGGCGCGGCGGTGATGCGTCGCCTGCTCGTAGGCGTAGGCGTAGGCGAGCAGGTCGCCCTCGCTCCACATCCGGCCGACGAAGATCAGGTTGAACGGCGAGCCGGAGGCGTAGGCGCCCGCCGGCAGCGTCACCCCCGGCAGGCCGGCGATGTTGATCTCGCAGACCGTGGTTTCCAAGAGCGTACCGGGCCCGTGCAGCGGCGGCAGCTCGGCCCGCATCTGCGGGAAGACCAGGGCGTCGAGCCCCTGCTCCGCCATCACCCGGTCGAACAGCGCGAGATAGGCCTCGCGGGCGGCGAGGAAGTCGGAGAGGTCGGGCGGACTCGCCGGGTCGGCGAGGCAGGCGGCGAGCTGACGCAGGTTGGTGATCGGATGCAGCACGCCGCCCGGCGCGAAGGCATCCTCGGCCTTGGTGGCCTCGGCAAAGGCGGCGAAGCTGCGGATCGCCACGTCTGGCCCCATCCGCTCCAGGTAGAGCTGGAGATCGTAGGGCGCGGATTCGAAGCCGCGGGCGTCGAAGTAGACGAGGCCCGGCGTCGGCTCGGCGATGGCGGCGAACTCGGTGCCGGCAAACGGATCGGCCACCAGGGTGGCGCCGGCGGCCTCGAGTTCCTTCTGCGCACGGGCGTAGAGGGCGGACGCCTCCTCCGAGAGCGGCAGGTCGCGCCAGCCGGGCCCGTAGAGGCCGAGGCGCTTGCCCGCGAGCGCGCCGGGTTCGAGGCCGGCGGCATAGCCTCCGGCTGGACGCTTGCCGATGCCGGCCACGGTTTTGGGGTCGGCGGCGGTGTAGCCGGCGAGCGCGTCGAGGGTGAGCGCGGCGTCGCGCACGCAGCGGGCGATCGGCCCGACCACGTCGCGGGTGCTGCCGGCCAGCGGCATCACACCGGCATTCGGCACGAGGCCGAAGCTCGGCTTGATGCCGACCAGCCCCTGCGCCGAGGCCGGGTTCTGGATCGAGCCGCCGGTCTCCTCGGCGAGCCCCAGCACGGCGAGGCTCGCGGCCACCGCCGTGGCGGTGCCGGCGCTCGACCCGCCGGGGATGCGGTCGGGCGCGGCCGGGTTGAGGGTCGGGCCGGCCCAGGAATCGTTGGCGTGGCTGCCGGTATGGCTCAGCACCGGCACGTTGGTCTTGCCGAGGATGACGCAGCCGGCCTCGCGCATCCGCGCCGTCACCGGCGCGTCGGTGGCCGGGATCAGGTCGACGCCGCCGGCCTCGGCGCAGAGGAAGTGCCAGCCGCCGGTGCTCGGCAGGCCGGCCATGTCCATCGTGTCCTTGATGACCACGGGCACCCCCGCGAGCGGCCCCAGTTCCTCGCCCGCCGCCCGGCGGGCATCGATGGCGCGGGCGTCGTCGAGTGCCTGCGGATTCATCACGATGAGCGCCTTGTAGCGCGGGTTGTAGGTCTCGATCCGCGCCAGGAAGGCCTGCGCCAGCGCTTCCGCGGTGACGCTGCCCTCGGCAAAGGCGCGCTGGCAGTCCTCGACCGTCATCTCGATCAGCCGCGCCGCCAGGGCATCCTCGGCCGGCTCGGGGGCGACGGCGACGGAAAGGGCCATTGCATTCATCTCGATCTCGCGCTCCGCATCCTTGAAGACGGCGAGGCCGGTTCCATCCCGTCGGAACCGCTCAGGAGGGTCGTCCGCGCGGGGGGCTCAGCGCGGGGACACACATGCTCGCCGTCACCGGCCCTCGCGGCCAGCGCGAGGGCTCTGGCAAGGCTCATGCCACAAAAGCCACAAATCCCTCACGGCCGAGCGGAGGCTGGCGCCGAGCCCGATTCGCGTCGCCTTCCCGGATCGGCCGAGCGGATCCGGATTGCGCGGGCAGCGCCACCCATTCCGGCGCCGAGGCGGAGAATACCGCCAGCGTTAACCGGCCCTTAAGCGTTGAGCGCCCTCGTCTAAGGTGCAGGCAAGCCAATCCCGGCCCCCTGCGGCCGGCCGGCCAGGCCGGCGGAGCCCCCGCATGCTGGATTCCGTCCGGATCTCGCTCAAGGTTCTGAATGCGGCCCAGCTCGCCCTGATCGCGGCGGCGGCCCTTCTGCTGGCCTGGATCGGGGCCGCGATCGTCGGGGCGGGCCCGGCCGCGGACGGGGCGCAGCGGACCGCCCTGACGGGCGCGCGGGCCTTCGCGGAAGCGGTCAATGCGGAGCTGCACGGCAGCGTCGCGCAGGCGCGGACCCTCGCGCTGCTGCTGCGCCCCGGCGACCCGGCGCTGGGCGAGGCCGACCGCGCCACCCTGCTGCGCGACTGGCTCACCCTCAACCCGCGCTACGGGGATGCCGCCCTGATCGGTGCGGACGGGAGCGTGCGGGCTGCCGCCGATTCGCGCCGGACCGGCAGCAGCGTCGCCCGTCAGCCCTGGTTCGCCCGGGCGCGCAACGCGGAGATCGTCATCGCGACCAATGGCGGTGACGAGACCGCCCCGTTCGACGTCATCCTGTCCCTCGGGATGCCCGGCCGCTCCGACCGGATCCAGCTCCGCGCCGGCCCCGCCTTCCTCGAAATCGGCCCGCGCCTGCGTCAGGCGCTCGACCTGCCCGACAGCATCGTCTTCACGGTGCGCGGCGCCGACGGGCGGGTGCTCGCGGGCAGCGCGTCCGCGCCCTGGGGCGAGCACCGCACGGCTTCGGTGCCGGTCCAGGGCGGACGCGAGCTCGGCAGCCCCGGCTGGGTGGTGACCGCCTTCGCGCCTGCGGCCGCAGCGGCGGGCACGCTCCCGGACGGGCGCGTCCTGGCGCTGGCCCTCGCCGTGGTGGGCGCGGCCGCCGCGCTCGGCTACGCCCTGGGCGGCCGGGCCTCGCAGCCGCTGCAGCGCCTCGCCGCCGACGAGGCCGGGCCGGACGAGGCGGCCTCGTCGCCGGTGCGCGAGATCGCGGCCCTGAGCGAGGCGGTCACCGGCCGCTCCCGGAGCCGCGAGGCGGCGCTGGCGCTGGCGGGAACCGGCCTCGACCGGATCAAGGGCCGGCTCCAGACCTTCGAGGCGATGTCCGGTTGGACCTGCTGGGAGATCGATCCGGAGACACGTCGGGTCGTCTGGTCGGATGCCGACAGCACCGGGACGGCGGCGGCCTCGGACCACGCCGCCGATCTGTCCGACCTCGCCGCGTGGTTCGAGCCGGAGGATCGCCCGCTCCTCGACCTCACCCTCGACGCCGCGCGCCGGGCGGACGGTCCGCACGACGTGGTGCTGCGCGCCCGCGCCGAGGGTGGCGCCCCCATTCCCGAGGCGGAGCGCCGGGTGCTGGTGCGCTTCCTGCGCGAGGCCGGCGACGGCCGCCGCATCCATGCCCTCAGCCGGGCGATCGAGGACGGCGTCTCGGAGACGCCCTCCGGCTTGAACGAGCGGCGGCGCAACGCCGTCCTGCGCCGTGTCACCGACGGCATCGTCCACGACTTCAACGACGTGCTGACGATCGTGACCGCCAATCTCGGCACCCTGCGCCGCCGCCACGGCCTGGCGCCGGAGCCGGCGCGCCTCGTCGACGCGGCGCTCGCCGGTGCCGGGCGCGGAGCGGCGCTGACCCGTCGGATGCTCAGCCTCGTGCGCGGCGAGGAGGGGGGAATTGCCGAATGCGACGTCGGCACGAGCGTCGAGGCCGCCCTCGCCTTCATGCAGGCCAACGTGCTGCGCGACGTGCCGGTCATCAACCGCGTTCCCGGCGACCTGCCGAAGGTACTGTGCGCCGAGCGCATCCTCGAACTCGTCCTGCTCAACCTCGCCTTCCATTTCCGCGACCACGGGCTTCGCGGCTTCGCGGTCGGCGCCGCCGCCGAGCACGGGGGCGAGGCGGAGGCGGGCTTCGGCCTGCCGCCGGGGCCTTGCGTGCGCCTCCTCATCGCCAGCGGGCAGCACGAGCCCGGCCGGCAGGCGCCGTCCCCGCTGCGGCCCGGATCCCTGGAGACGGTGGCCCGGCTCCTCGCCGAGATCGAGGCCGGCTGGCACCTCGTCTCGGACGGGACCGGCGAGGACGCCTTCGTCGCCGAGATCTGGCTGAGGGCCACCGGGCGGGGGGCGGAGGAGCCGCCGCTGTGGCAGCCCGCCCTGCGCGTCCTCCTCGTGGAGAGCGACAGCCTCGTCCGGGCGAGCGTGGCCGAGGCGCTGGCCGATCTCGGCCACGAGGTGGTCCAGGCGGCCTCGGGCGAGCACGCGCTGGCCCTGCTGTGCGAGAGCGCGGCCTACGACGCCATGGTGGCCGACCAGTCGATGCCGGTGATGACCGGCCTCCAGCTCGCCGCGACCGTGGTCGAGCGCTATCCGGACATCCGCATCATCCTGGCGAGCCCGCATGGGCACCTCCCGGCGGCGGCTCGGCAGTTCCTGCAGCTGGAAAAGCCGTTCCGCCCGGACGATCTCGCGGCGGTCCTGAGCGCGACGGCCCCGCAGATGCGGGCAGCCTAGAGCGCATTCCGACGAAGTGGTCACCGGTTCGTCGAAAGAAGGCGCGCCAAAACAATGAGCGAGAGACGCCGGCCTGATGCAATCAGGTCGGATACGGCTCGAGCGCCGGCCGCCCCTATCGGCAGCGCCCTGTCGCGGCCGTCTCGCGGATAGGCGCGCAGCTGAGCCGAACAACTTTTCCAGTTTCCGAGAGGCTCCTGTTAACCGTGGGGGCCGATAAATCGGTGTGTAGCGTGTGCGTATCCGAGGATCGAATGGCTGTGGCTTCTCGCAACCATCAACGGACTCCCGGGAATCTCTGTGTTCTTGCCTGCGGCCTCGCGGCCGTGTTGGCGGCTCCGGCGCGGGCCGCCGACCTGCCGGCTTCCGCGCCCGCGGCGACGGGCGTCGATTGGTACACCGGCGCGCAGGCGCAGGCGGTCGACGACAGCTGGGCGGTGGCCGTCGACGGGTCGACCAGCATCACGTCGAATTCCTCGGCCTTCGGCTCCGTCACCGTGACGACGGCGCTCGGCAGCCCGCCGACGGTGAGCGGCGCGCGGGTGCGCGTCGAGGGCGTGGCCGGCACCTACTCCTATCCCGGGCAGGCCGTCGGCGCCCGGGTCACCGGCTACCAGCAGGAGGGCTCGCTGCTCGCCGGCTACGAGTGGATCTGGCGCGACGCGGCGCTGGCCGGCTATATCGGCTTCAACGTCCGCAGCAACCAGCTCTCGATTCCCGATCCCGGCAACCCCGTCGTCGGCACCGGCGTCGGCCTGAAGGTGGCGGGCAATTTCTACGCGACGCCGACCGACCGGACCATGGTCTCGGCCTACGGCTCCTATTCGACCAAGTTCAATGCGTACTATTCCCGCTTCCGTGTCGGCTACATGGTCGCCGACGGCGTCTATATCGGCCCGGAGGCGCTGTTTCTCGGCGACGACTTCTTCCGCCAGTACCGGGTCGGCGCCCACCTCTCGGGCCTGAGCTTCGGTCCCGTCCAGATGTCGCTCGCGGTCGGCTACGTGCGGGACCGGGTGCAGGGCACGGGCTACTATTCGAGCATCGAGGCGCGGGCGAATTTCTAGAGCGCATTCCGACGAAGTGGTCACCGGTTCGTCGAGAGAAGGCGCGCCAAAACAATGAGCGAGAGACGCCGGCCTGATGCAATCAGGTCGGATACGGCTCTAGGACGCCTGCCCGATCGGCGGAGGCCGGTTCGACGGGGACGGTGCGGTCGCGAGGGCCGGAAACCGCGTCCGCCCCGTCCGGACGCGAGCGCCGCACGGGGCGCCGGCCGCCGGGCCGAGGCCTCGCCCCCGGCCCGCGGACAATCCGTCGCCTTGTCGAGTTGTCTCACGGCAAAGTACTTGCATCTCGGATGAGGTCTGACTTCCGCACCAGGAAGACTTTCCTTGATGTTGCGTTCTATAGATGCGAAAGTGCTTTCGCCGGCTCGGATATCTTTCTACGGGTGACGCGACGCCTCGCAGCGCAAAATCAACCCTGTTGGCAGAGTTGGGCGGCGAACGCGTGAACGCATCCGGAAATCGTCGTATTTTCATGATGGACCGGTCCGCGACGCAGGGGTGGCGAGTGTGATACGTGCGCTGCGGTGGCTGGCGTGGATGGGGACGACGGTCGCAGGCCTCGTTCTGCTGAGCCAGCCGGTCGGGACCCAGAACCAGCTCGCCATGAGTCTCGCCGCCATGGCGGCGATGATCCTGCTGTGGCTGTTCCTCGACGGGCCGCGCACCCGCTTCGTGTTCCTGGCGCTCGGGAGCCTCGTGGTGCTCCGCTACATCCTGTGGCGGGTCACCGACACGCTGCCCTCCCCCGGCGATCCGGTCAGCTTCGGCTTCGGCCTGCTGCTGCTGCTCGGCGAGCTGTACTGCGTCTTCATCCTGTTCGTCAGCCTGATCATCAACGCCGACCCGCTCAAGCGGCGTCCGCCCCCGGTGGCGAGCGCGGCCGAACTGCCCAGCGTCGACGTGTTCGTGCCGAGCTACAACGAGGACGCCGCCATCCTGGCGATGACCCTGGCGGCCGCGCGCCAGATGAACTACCCGCCCGACAAGCTCACCGTCTGGCTGCTCGACGACGGCGGGTCGGACCAGAAATGCGCCGATCCCAACCCGGAGAAGGCCAAGGCCGCGCGCGAGCGGCGGCGCGAGCTGACCGCGCTCGCCGAGGCGCTCGGCTGCCGCTACCTCACCCGCGCCCGCAACGAGCACGCCAAGGCGGGCAACCTCAACAACGGGCTCGCCTTCGCCACCGGCGAGATCGTCGTCGTGCTCGATGCCGACCACGTCCCGTTCCGCTCCTTCCTGAGCGAGACGGTCGGCTACTTCGCCGAGGATCCGAAGCTGTTCCTCGTCCAGACCCCGCACGCCTTCCTCAATCCCGACCCGATCGAGCGCAACCTGAAGACCTTCGACCGGATGCCGTCGGAGAACGAGATGTTCTACGCGGTGACCCAGCGCGGGCTCGACAAGTGGAACGGCTCGTTCTTCTGCGGCTCCGCCGCCCTGCTGCGCCGCACGGCGCTCGACGAGGCCGGCGGGTTTTCCGGCATCACCATCACCGAGGATTGCGAGACCGCCTTCGAGCTGCATTCCCGCGGCTGGACCAGCGCCTACGTCGACAAGCCCCTGATCGCCGGCCTCCAGCCCGAGACGCTCTCGGCCTTCATCGGCCAGCGCTCGCGCTGGTGCCAGGGCATGTTCCAGATCCTGCTCCTGAAGAACCCCGCGCTGCAGAAGGGGCTCAAGCCGATCCAGAAGATCGCCTACCTCTCCAGCATGACGTTCTGGTTCTTTCCCGTGCCGCGGCTGATCTTCATGTTCGCGCCGCTGCTGCACATCTTCTTCGACCTGAAGATCTTCGTCGCCAGCGTCGACGAATCGATCGCCTACACGGCGACCTACATCGTCATCAACCTGATGATGCAGAACTACGTCTACGGTAAATTCCGCTGGCCCTTCGTCTCGGAACTCTACGAATACATCCAGGGCCTGTACCTGTCGAAGGCGATCGTCTCGGTGATCTGGTCACCGCGGAAACCCACCTTCAACGTCACCGACAAGGGCATCAGCCTCGACCACAACCATCTCTCGTCGGCCTCGCTGCCCTTCTTTGCCGTCTACGGGCTGCTGGCGGTGGGCTGCGGGGTGGCGGCGTGGCGCTACCTGTTCGAGCCGGGCGTGACCAACCTGATGCTGGTGGTCGGCCTGTGGAACTTCTTCAACCTGCTGACCGCGGGCGCGGCGCTCGGCGTCTGCGCCGAGCGCCGCCAGCTCGAGCGGACGCCCTCGCTCGCCATCAGCCGGCGCGGCCAGATCACCCTGGGCGGCCGGGCCATCGACGTGTCGATCGAGCGCGTCTCGGCGGAGACCTGCACGGTGCGCCTGCCCGCCGCCCTGCTGCCGACCGGGGTCGGACACCGGACGATGACCGGCGCGCTCACCGTCGTCCCGGTGGCGGGCGCGCGCCCGGCCGGCGCCCTGCCGGTATCCCTGGGGGGGGTCGAGCGCGCCAAGGACGAGGCCTTCGCCCGCCTCAGCTTCGGCCGCCTGCGCCCGCAGGATTACGTGGCGCTGGCCGGCCTGATGTACGGCGACGCGGAGGCGATGCGCCGCTTCCAGATGCGCCGCCGCCGCCACAAGGACATCCTCACCGGCACCCTGCAATTCATCTGGTGGGGGCTCTCGGAACCGGTGCGCGCGGTGCGCTACGCGCTGGCCGCCGACGCGCGCCCGGCCGTCGCCCCCGTGATCGACGGCACCTCGCCGATCTACGACGCGCCGGAACAGGCCCCGACCGGGGCGAACCTGCCGGAGCCTCTGCTGCCATCGTCGGCGCAGGCGCTCGCGCCTCGTTCCGCCCCGCCGGCTGCCTCGGAGCCCGCGCCGGCCGGGACGCCGAGCACCGTCCCCGCTGCGGTCCAGGCCTCGCACCAAGCCTCGCACCAGGCCCCGAACCAAACTCCGAACCAAGCTCCCTCCCGCGCCTCGAACGACTGGGTGCGGATGATGCTCGACTACGAGAACGAGCGTGCCCTCGGCGGCCGGTCCGGCCGCGAAGCGGGCACGGCGTGACGGGGATGGCGATGCGGCTCCCCCCACGACGCGGCGCCGGTCCGTGGCACCGGATCACCCGGGCGCCCGCCCTGGCCCTTGCGCTCGCCGGTGCGGTCGCGGCGGCCGGCTCGGTGGCGTCGGGCACGGCCGCCCGGGCGCAGAGCTTTCTCGGAACCGGTCCGGCGGAGCGCCTGACGGTACCGCCGACCGGCGACGCCCTGCGCAAGCCGAATCCGGCACCGTCCCAAGCCCCCGCGCAACCGTCGGCGGCGCAGGGCCGCCCGCCGGCCGCGGAGAGTTCGGACGCGGCCCGCCGCACCCAGGTGCAGGCGACCATCGCCCCGGCCCGCCGCCTGCCCGCCGGCACCCGCGGCTTCCGGCTCTCGGGCGAGGAGGACGTGCTGCAATACCCGGTCTACCTCACCGAGGGGCAGGCGCGGGGCGGGGCGCGGCTGCGCGTCTCCTACCTCTCGGCGATCTCGGTGGCACCGGAGGGCTCGGAACTGACCGGGCTCGTGAACGGCACCAAGGTCGGCTGGACCCGGATCCAGGCGCCCGGCGCCGTCAAGGTCGTGGAATTTGCGATTCCCGACGGCGTCCTCAAGGCCGGCTACAACGCCGTCACCCTCACGGCGAGCCAGCGCCACCGGGTCGATTGCACGATCGAGGCGACCTACGAGCTGTGGACCCAGATCGACCCCTCCCGGTCCGGTCTCGTGGTCGCACCGGCCGCCGACCTCGACCTGAAGTCCCTGGCCGCCCTGGAGCCCGACGAGAGCGGGGCACTGCCGATGGGCGTGCTGCTCAACGAGAAGCCGACCCTGCCGCGCCTGGAGCGGATGATCGGTGCCGTGCAGGCCGTGGCCGTCGTGAGCCGGCTCGCCCGGCCCGCGGTCAGTTTCGGGCCGCCGCTCTCCGGCCGCAACGGCGTCAACCTCCTCGTGGGCACCGCCGCCGAGATCCGCGGCACGGAGGGCGCCGAGGATCTCGGGCCGATCACCGGGCCGCGGCTCGCGCTGCTGCCGCCGCGGGGCACCCGCGCACCGACACTCGTCGTGACCGGCCCCGGCCCCGAGGACGTGCGGGCGGCGATTTTCCAGCTCGCCGCGGCCGGGGATGCCGGCGGCAGCGGGCCCGGCACCGCGCTCGCGCCCCTGATCCGGGGCTACGAGGTTCAGGGCGGCGAACGGCTCGAACTGTCGCGTCTCGGCGCCACGAGCCGCGAGTTCAACGGGCGCCTGCTCCGCACCCGGATCGAGCTGCGCTTTCCCGCCGATTTCGTGCCGGCGGACTACGGCAAGGTGATGCTGCACCTGGCCGGCGGCTACGCCGCCGGGCTCGATTCGACCGCCCAGATCGTCGTCGACATCAACGGCCGCAACGCCGCCAGCGTGCCGCTGCCCTATTCCCGCGGCGAGGTGTTCGACGATCAGGCCATCCCGCTCCCCTTGAGCCTGTGGCGGCCGGGGCTGAACAGCGTCGAGATCAGCGCGCAGCTGCCGAACGCCTCCGACAAGGTCTGCGACACCCTCTCGCCGACGGCGCGGCAGCCGCGCTTCCTCTTCCTCGACCGCACCCGCCTCGAAATCCCGGCCCTGGCGCGGGCGGTGCGCAGTCCCGACCTCGCGGCGGTCAAGGCGGGCGCGGTGCCCTTCGCCGTGCCCGTCGCCGCGGCGGGGGGGCGTCCGCGCCTCGTGCTGCCGGTCTCCGACCGCGAGACGGCGGATGCCGCCGCGACGCTCGCCGCCCGCCTCGCCATCGCGGCCAAAGGCGTGATCGACTTCGAACTCGTGCCCGATGCGGGCGGTGCGGAAGGCGGCGCCAAGCTCGTGGTGGCGCCGGCCCGCGCCCTCAATCCGGTGACGATCCAGGCGGTCGGTCTCGATCCCGACGAGATCCGCCGCGTCTGGCAGGGGCGGGCCGAGACGGTGGCCACGCCGGGCCAGTTCGGCCCCGAAGGCGTGCTGACCCTCGACCGGCTGCGGCGCAACCTGCCGATGCGCTGCGCCCTGCCGCCCGCCGCGGTGCCGGTCAGCGTCGCGGCCGCCCCCGCGGCGGTCCCCGCAACGGCCGCCGCTCCGGCCCCGGCTGCCGCTCCGGCGCCGGCATCGCGCACCTCGCCGCGGCCGGCGAGCCCGGAAACCGACGAGGAGCTCGTGGCCCGCTGGGACCAGACCCTGTCGGGCGCGGCCTTCGTCCCCACGGTCCTGCGGGAGGGCTGGACCCGGCTCGCGAACTGGGCGCTGCGGCTGCGCAGCGGCGTGACGGGCCTGATCGAGGTCCCGGCCTCCGGGGACGTGCCGGTCAACCCGCGCGCCTCGCTGATCATCGCCGAGGACAGCGACGGGCCCCGGCTCAGCGAGACCACCGTGCTCGTCACCGCCCCCAATCCGTCGATGCTCAAGGCCTCCGTGTCCTGCCTCGTCGATCCGGTGGTCTGGACCCGCCTCGTCGGACGCGCCGCCTTTCTGGACGCCTCCGACGGCACCCTGACCACGGTCCAGCCGGACCGCGTCGCGCTGATCGAGACCCGCAATTGGTCGCTCGCGAATTTCCGGCTGGTCTCGGCGGCGTGGCTCTCGCTGAATCCCGGCTACTACGTCGGGATGACCCTGTTCATGGCCCTGTGCCTCGGGCTCGCCACCACGGGCCTCGTGCGCCAGCTCGGCCGGAGGAACTCGTGATGCGGTCCGCCCCCGCACGCTCCCGGACCAGTGCCCGTCTCGGCGCGGTCCTGCGCCTCGCCGGATGGACAATCGCCCTCGCGGCGGCCGGCCCCGCCTCGGCCCAGCAGACGCCGCAGCCGGCCTCTCCGCAGCCCACATCTCCGCAGCAGGCCTCGCCGCAATCGGCTCAGCCAGCGGCCCAGCAGACGGAGGCCACCACGGTGCCGCCCGCCACGGCCCTGCCGAGCCCGCCGCGCCCCGAGACGCCGACGCGCAGCGATTCCGGCCCGGCCCTCGTCAACACCCTGGGCGACGAGGCGGCCTGGCGCGCCTACCGGGCGCGGTTCGTCACCGAACAGGGCCGCATCGTCGACACCGCCAACGGCATGATCAGCCACAGCGAGGGCCAGGGCTACGGCATGTTGATCGCGGTCGCGGCCGGCGACCGCGCCGCCTTCGAGCGGATCTGGGGCTGGACCCGCGCCAACCTGATGGTGCGCTCCGACGAATTGCTGGCGTGGCGCTGGGCGCCCGACCACCGCCCGGCGGTGGCGGACATGAACAACGCCACCGACGGCGACATCCTGGTCGCCTGGGCCCTCACCGAGGCGGCCGAGGCCTGGGGCGAGCCATCCTACCGCACCGCCGCGCGCCGCATCGCCGTCGAGTTCGGCCGCAAGACGATCCTGTTCAAGGACCCGCACGGACCGGTTCTGCTGCCGGCTGTCTCCGGCTTCTCGGCCCGCGAGCGCGCCGACGGCCCCCTCATCAACCTGTCCTACTGGGTCTTCCCCGCCTTCCAGCGGCTGCCGATCGTCGCCCCGGAATACGACTGGGCCTCGCTGATCCGCAGCGGCCTCGACTTCCTGCGCCAGTCCCGGTTCGGACCGAGCAGCCTGCCGACCGAGTGGATCTCGGCCAAGGAGGCGCTTCGCCCCGCCGACGGCTTTCCGCCGCTGTTCTCCTACAACGCGATCCGCGTGCCGCTCTATCTCGCCTGGGCCGGGGTCGGGCGGCCGGAGGATTACGCGCCGTTCAAGGCGCTGTGGGGCGGGATCGACCGTGAGCGCCTGCCGATCGTCGACACCCGCGACGGGCAGCCGGTCGAGTGGCTGAGCGAGGTGGGCTACACGGCGATTCCCGCACTCACCGCCTGCGCCGCCGACGGCACGCCGTTTCCCGAGCCTTTAAGAACGGTGCAGGACAATCAGAACTACTATCCGACAACCCTCCACCTCCTGGCGCTGATCGCGGCCCGGATGCGGTATCCGTCATGCGTGAAGTCCTGACTCCCCTGGCCAGCGGCCTGACCGCGCTCCTGCTCGCGAGCGCGGCGCCCGCTCTTGCCCAAACCACCCTTGCCCAAACCACCCTTGCCCAGCCCTCCCCTGCCCAGACCGGCGCCCAGCCGGCACCCGAGGCCGCCCCGCGCGTCCTCTACGGCGACGGTACCCGCGCCCCTGCGATCATGGTCGATCCCGAGACCGGGGGCACGCCCGGCATGGTCGACGAGAGCGCGCTGCGCTACTACGCCTCGCAGAAGCAGACCGCGCGGATGAAGGCCGAGATCGCGCGGCTGAAGCGGCTCTATCCGGGCTGGACCGAGCCGCCCGACCTCGACACCCTGCAGCCGAGCCCGCCCGAGGAGGCGCCGCTGTGGGATCTGTTCACCGCCGGCCGCTTCCAGGACCTGCGGGCGGCGATCGCCGCGCGCCGCTCCCTCGAACCCAATTGGCAGCCCTCGGAGGAGTTGGCGCGCAAACTCCGCCGGGCGGAGTTCCGCAACGGCATCAAGGCCGCCGCGGAGAAGAACGGGCCGGGCAAGAACGAATCGGGCAGGAACGCCGAGGAGGTGGTCGCGCTCTACCGCGCCGATCCCGGCGCCCTCGACACGACCGACCTCGAGAGCCTCTGGATCATCGCCGATGCGCTGGCCACCACGGGTGCGGCCGAGGACGCTTTCGACCTCTACAAGTCCGTCCTCGACGGCAGCGCCGATGCGGGCGCGCGCCTCGCCACGATCCAGAAGGCGATGGGCCATCTCAAGATGGATCAGGCCGAGCGGCTCATCGCCATGGGGCGCAGCAACCCTGAGGGCGCCTCGGAATTCGACGCGATCCGCCTCGACATCACCCGGGCGCGCATCGCCGCCTTCCTGCACGACGAGCCGGCCCAGACGCCGACGCTGGCCGACCTCACCGCCTTCCAGACCTATGCCCGCAAGAGCGGCGACCCGAGCCAGACCGGCCTGCTCGGCTGGTACGCCTACAAGCGGCGCCAGTTCCGCGAGGCGCTGGAATGGTTCAAGCTCGCCATCGGCCGCGGCGGCGACGCCATGGTCGCCCACGGCCTCGCCCATACCCTGCGCGAGCTGAACATGCTGCGCGAGGCGGAAGAGGTCGCCTATGCCTGGCGCGACCGCTTCGTCGGCAACGAGCTGCTGTTCATCGACGTGCTCGAACGCAAGCTGACGCAGGCCAACCCGCCCTTCATCGAACCGGCCCGGATCGAGCGCTACGCCAAGGTCGTGATCGCCTCCGCCTCCGGCGAGGGCGCGCAGGGGCTGGCGTGGTACGCCTACAATTCCTGCCAGTTCGACACGGCGCTCGAATGGTTCCAGCGCGCCGTCGCCTGGATGCCGAGCGAGACCACGGTGTTCGGCTACGCGCTGACGCTCCAGCGGCTGAAGCGCCAGCGCGCCTATCTCGAGGTCGTGAACCGATACGACGGCCTGTTCCCGAAAGTCGTCGATCTGCTGTTCCGCGAGGATCCGGGCGGGCCGCCGCTGCCCTGCCTCGGTCCGCAGCCGCCGCCCACCCGGCCGTCCGCGCAGGCGAAGGCCGAGCCGAGACCCGAAGCCCCGTCCTACGGCCGCGTGCCGCGGCCGGACGCGGCCAATGTCGGCGCCCAGGCCGGCACGGTGCCGGCGGCGGTCCAGCGCGGCGAGTTCCCCTTGAGCGTGCCCCTCGACAACGCCCTGCGCTACCCGCCGTCCTCGCTGCAGCGGGCGCTGTCCGAGCCCGCCGCCCCCGGCAGCTATGCCCGCGAGCCGGTCACCGCGCGTCCGCCCCTGGTGGCGCGGCGGGTGAACGGGGCGGGCGCGATGCCCTACGAGCGCTACGGCTTCGCTCTGCTGCCGGGCTATAACGGCCTCGACAAGCCGGAGGGGCTCGCCCCTGCACCGGCCGGCACGCTCTGGCAGGACCAGCAGGCCGAGCGCGGCCGGGCCGGGACGAGCCCGGAGAGCGACCGCTTCTCCGTGCCCTCCCGCCTCTCCTCCGGCACCGGGCCGAACGCGAAGGGTTTTCCGTGAGATCGCGTCTGCTCCGGCTTCTCGCGGCGCTCCCGGCCCTGCTCCTCGCGGAGGCCGCCTCCGTCCCGTCCGCCCTTGCCCAATCCGCACCGGTCCTGCGCCTGCCCGGCGCCGGGCCGGTCGCGGGCGTGGTCGAGACGCGGGTGCGCGACGGGTTCGACCAGCGCATCCGCTTCGAGGGCGGCGACGGCCGCAACCATGCCGAGGTCGCCCTGCGCAACGAGACCGGCGACCTGCTGCTCGCCTTTCCGCCGCGGCTGGCCAAGCCGAGCCAGTTCGGCATCGAGGGCGAGATCGCGGTGCGCTTCCCCGGCCAGGTCCTGCGCATCGTCGCCCCGCGGCGCAACGGCTACGGACCGGTCGGCATGGCGCTGGGGACCGACTGCCTCTACGCGTGGCAGTGGTTCGAGCGGGCGAGCCCGGCCCAGCGCGTGGCGAGCCGCGGCGGGCTGTTCGATGGTTCGCTGGCGCCGACCGCGGGCCGGCGCGCCCTGTCCCTGAGGATCCGGCTGTGCCGCACGGCGCAGGCCAGCCTCGACGATCTCGTCGCCGCGGTCGAACGGATGACAATCAGTCTGCCCGGCGAACCCGGCGCCCGGCCGGCACCGGTCCGGCCGCGCCCCGCGACCGTCCGACGCGAAAAGCCCGCGCCCGCGAAGCGGCAGGCCGCCCGCCCTGCCCCCGGCGAGTCGCCCGCCGGAACCGCATCGCCGGTCCAGCCCCAGCCCACACCGCCGGCCCGGACACCGGCAGCAACGCCCGGATCGGCACCAGGACCGACACAGGGTGCGACACCGCCCGACAACGGCAGCCGCCGCTATCTCGCCCCCACCACGCCACAGAGCGCGAACCCGGCGGCCGAACCGCCGACGGCCGCTCCGCCGCCGGGGGGAACGCAACGCTACATCACCGATGTGCCCAAACCGGCCGAGGGCGCGGGCGGCGGCCTGATGCCGAGCCCGGCTCCGGGCCGCTCGACCGGCGAGAGCCTGTCCCGCGACCTCCCGGTGGAGGCCTACCGGCCCGCTCCGGGCCGCGACGGGCCTTGAGCGGAGCGCCCCCTCACCCCGGAGCGAGGACGAGGCTGCCCAGGACTGTGAGCACAACGACGCTCCAGGGCGGCGCCCTCCAGACGGTCAGCAGAACGAAGGCGACGGCGGCAATGGCAAAGTCGCGCGGCGCGACGACGGCGCCGGTCCAGACCGGGTCATAAAGGGCCGCGGCGAGGATGCCGACCACGGCGGCATTGGTTCCGCGCATGGCCGCCCGCGCCGCCGGCCGCGCCCGGACGGCATCCCAGAACGGCAGCGCCGCGTAGACGAGGAGGAGGCCCGGCAGGAAGATCGCGGCCAGCGCGAGGGCGGCGCCGGGCAGGCCGTTCGGCCCCGGTTCCGCGACGGCCCCGAGATAGGCGGCCACCGTGAAGAGCGGCCCGGGAACGGCCTGGGCCGCGCCGTAGCCGGCCAGGAATCGATCCGGCGACACCCAGCCGGGCTCGACCACCGCCGAGCGCAGCAGCGGCAGGACGACGTGGCCGCCGCCGAAGACGAAGGCACCGGACCGGTAGAAGGCGTCCGACACCGCCAGGGCATGGGAGCCGAGTTCCTGTGCGAGGACGGGAAGACCGATCAGCAGGAGCAGAAAGACGGTACCGGCGAGGGCGCCGGCCCGACGCGAGACCGGAACCGCGCGAGGGCCGCTGCCCGGCCCGTCATCCGAGCGGCACAGGACGAGGCCGGCCGCCGCACCGAGAGCGATCGCCAGAATCTGGCTGAGCGCCGTGGGAGCGAAGACCGTCAGCAGGAGCGCGCCGAGGGCGA